>CAYLYV010000098.1:0-12241 GCA_964387655.1 uncultured Cypionkella sp.
CGCCCTCTCCCTCCGTGGCGGTGCTAGCGCCCCCCCGCGGTCCTCCTCTCGCGGGTTTGCCACCGTGGACCTCCAAACACCGGTGGCGACCGTCGCGATGCGATCCACGTCGAAAAACCTTCAGGAAAGCAGCCCTTGCATCGCCGCACGCGTCTCCCCCCCTCACAAGACAAGGAGCAAGCTGCCATTCCGCTGTTACGTTGAAGCACATTCCATAACGACCCATCGCTGTCACTGTGCGCACAGCGCCGCCGCAGGTTGGCAGTTGCGCGGCCTCGCAGCGTCGTGCTGATCCTGACGCTCGGCTTCAGACCGCGACAGCTAATACTCGCGACGCGAGGGCTCAATCGCACCACACGCGCCCCGTTGCTCATGGACACGCTGTCGGGCACCATGTTGATCATGATGGATGCCGGAGATAGCGCGATGAAACCGTCCGACCCCGATGCGCAGACGACAAGAAACGACGTTGAGCATCTCTTCGGTCAATGCCTACTTCGTTTTCAGTCCTATGAGTTGTTAATGAAAGCTATAGTGGCAGGGCATCGTGTTTCCGGCTCCACCGCCCAGTCAAAGGAAGTCTTGACCCGGCACGTTGACGACACGCGGCGCAAGACCATGGGCCTTTTGGTGGGCGACATGATGGGGTCCTTTCTTGTGCCCGAAGGAGGGGAAGGCTTGCCGGAGGAGACCATTGAGTCCTCCGGTTCCAGCTTCGCCATGCTTCTGCAAATCGTGCTCCCGTCAGGCGAGTTTGCAAGGATTGAGACCGAACATCGCGCCCTCGTCGCGCTCAGAAATTCCCTTGTTCACCATTTCCTCGAAGAACACGATCTGCGTTCAGAGGTGGGCTGCCACAGCGCACGCCAAGCCCTTGTGGTGGCGCTTGATCACGTCAACCGCGCCCATAGTGACCTGCGCGGATTTGCCTTGGAACTCGATGCTAGCCGTAAGGCAATGACCGAAATACTTACGACATCCGAGGTGCGCGAATGGATCGCCTCCGGCCGGCCGCCCTGGCCTGCTACGGCCATCGTGCAAGCTTTGCGGCATGCTTCCACAGCGTTGGAATCATGCGGCTGGACCTCGGTCGATGCGGCCGCGGAATGGATCACAGCCTGTTACCCTGACGAGAGCCCCAAAGGATACGGATGTCGCACTTGGCGACAGGTCATCCATGACTCCGGGCTGTTCGAGCTTCAGCTGCGAAAGGCCGATGGCCGTCGCCATGCATGGTATCGCCCCCGTCTCCCGAAACCAATGCCGCCTTGAGGCGCGCGGTATGTCCCGATATCAACGCAGAACCGTGCATAGGGCGGAGAGCCGCCTGACAGCGATGCAGCACGGCAAGCACAGAAAGTTGGAGAAGCAGTCATTCTTACTCGACGCTCCGAATCCAATAGGGGATGGTCCGGAAAAAGGGACCGCTGACATATCGGCTGACCGTGATCGCGTTCAGCCGATAGCTGAAAGTACATTTTCAACCTGAAGGCTATGATTGCGGTTCGCGCGTAGGGCAGCCTTCAGATTTGCGTGCCGTCTGCAGGCAGCTTTGCACCGGTTCACCAGTCCGCTTGATCCAGAAATGGCGTCTGCAATCTGTGGCCTGATGCATGCAAGGCTAGACTGAGGGGCGCGTTCAGAAATCCTAAGAAATTGTCTGACGTGGCCCTGCCTTGGTTTCAGCGAAAGTCGATTACTGCGCCCAGCTACGGTGCGGGGACGGGCTTGGTGATGCGGTAGATTTCGTCCACGGTCTTCGAGAGGGTGAGGTCGACTTCCATAGGTTCCGCGTGCCCGAAGCCACCATGCCAAGAACAGGTATGCGCTGCTTCGGTTGCCGCCGCCGACAGCAAGTCTGACGTCGCCTCTTGTCTCAGCAGGCCGACGAGGACCCTTGCAATGAACGTATCGCCTGCTCCAAGTGTGTCCAACGGCGTGATGACAACAGCCCGCGCTTGCGTGACTTGGCCGCTGCGCATCAGGACCGCGCCATTTTCGCCGCGCGTGACAAGAACATTGAGCGCGCCGGCCGCGGCGGCGGTTGCGGCAAGGTCAATTGCGGCGTCTTCTGCCAGCCCGCCGCCCGAAAAGCTGGCAAGATAGCAATGCGCGCCAACACGCCCTATTCTTTCACGATCCTGAATGGTCGCAAAGTCGAACGAAAGCAGGCTGCGCGCCGAAATATGCGGAACCCAGGCGTCGATATGGCTTGAACGACCGGTGTGCACGGCGTCAACCTTCGCCATAAGGTCAAGGTCTTCTGCCGTCGGCCCAATGATCGACACGCCAAGGTCTGCGCCTAGAAAGACGCGCTCTCCGTCTTCCGTGCCGATGACGCAGAAGGCGGTGTTTCCGGGCAGGTTCCGCAGGTGGCTGATGTCGACGCCTTCACGCTCAAGGGCCGACCGGATCAGGCGGCCGGCTGCATCATCCGACACAGCGCCCGCGTAATAGGTTTCTGCGCCAAACCGATGCGCGAAGACTGCATGATTGAGACAATTGCCACCGGGATACATCAAGTTCTGGTCGGCATAGCAATCGACCACGTTGTCACCAAAGGACAAAATCCGGGGAACTGGCATCGGCTGACCTGGGCTCCTGAGTGCGAATGTGAGAACGTTCGCACTTTTTTGGGTCAGGTGTCAATGGATCCTTGACCGATACTGGATCACATAATACGTCTTATGACGTCATATCGCATTCCTGGAGATTCTCATGCCGTCAACCGCACCATTCCATCCTGACGTCTCCTCTGCCCTCGCTAGGCTGAAAGAGGTGCCTCCGTCGCGCATCTACTTCGTGGCTTGCGGTGGATCGCTGTCGATCATGTATCCTACGAAGTTCTTGCTGGATCAGCATTCGGCGCTTCCTTCGGATGTGTTCAACGGTGCGGAGTTCACGGCGCGTGCGCCGAAGGGCGTGGGGAAGGATGCGCTCGTCATCCTGTGCTCGATGACCGGCACCACCAAGGAAACCGTAGCGGCGGCGGAATTTGCACGCGCTCGCGGGGCACGGACCATCGGTATGACGGTCGAGCCTGCGTCGCCTCTTGGGCAAGCCTGCGACAGTGCAATCGGTTTTGAGGCGCCCTATACCACCGGTGTCCCGATCGACGCGAAAAACAGCAACTATGCGCGCATCTATCAACTGGTCATCGGGCTGGTCGCCCTGACCGGTGGGGACGATATGAGCGCATCGCTGATGCGCAGTCTGGATGCCCTGCAACCGGCCATCGACAAGGCGCACGACAGCTTTGCACCGCGCTTTGCCGAGTATGCCCCGCGTTTCGCCCCTGAAAGCGTGATCTATACGGTTGCATCGGGCGCGAGCTATGGCGCGGCCTATTCCTTTGCGATTTGCGTGCTGATGGAGATGTTGTGGATCAACAGTCAGGCGATCCACGCCAATGAGTTCTTCCACGGCCCGTTCGAAGTTCTGGACAAGGACCGCGCCTTCATTCTGCTGAAGGGCTGCGACAGCACCCGGCCCTTGGAAGATCGTGCCGATACCTTCCTGCATAGGTTCGGTTCGGCGGAGAATATCCTGGTGCTGGATGCGGAAACGCTTGATCTGGGCGGCATTGACCCGCAGTTCCGGGGCAATCTGGTACCTTTGATTTTCTTCGACACTCTCTGGCGCTTTGCCTACAAAGTGGCCGACCTGCGGCAACACGTCATGCTGTCGGACCGGCGCTACATGAAGAAAATCCCTTACTGATGGAGCCGGAATGGCCAAGCATGATCGCCTGACCCCGCTTTACGAACAGGTGCGGCGGTCCATCCTTGCCGACATCGACTCCGGGAGATTGACCGAGGGCAGCTTTCTGCCGTCAGAGGCGGACCTTTGTGCAGCCCATGGCGTCAGCCGGATCACGCTGCGCCGGGCCATCGGCGACCTGTGCGCCGATGGCCGGTTGGTGCGCCAGCAAGGGCGCGGCACGCTGGTTTCGCCCCGAAAGGTCCGGCAAACTCTGGTCTCACTTTCGGGGTTTTCCGAGACGATGGACGGGCTTGGACGCGCGTCCAGTCACCGGGTACTGGAGCGCGAGGACAAACCCGACGATCCGGGCATGGCGATAAGATTGGGGGCATCAGCCCCGATCCGGTTCCTGCGTCTGCTGGAGGCGGACGGTCGGCCGATGACGTTGGAGACGTTGTGGTTCGATCAGGGGCGTTTTCCCGATGTTGTGGCCCTTGTCACCGCAGGCGGGTCGTTCTTTGCCGCATTGCGCGACACGGCCGGCGTGCGGCCAACAAGCGCCGAACGTCAGATCGACGTTGATTTTCCTTCAAAGCCGGAAAGCGAGGTGTTCGACATAACCGCCTCACAGCCGGTGTACCGGATCGAGAAGACGACCTTTGGTGCTGACGGTGGGGTGCTCGGAGTGTCGGAACTGGTAACGCCCTGCCACCTCGTCAGTTTCCACTTGAAGACCTGAAAGGCCGAACATGCTTGTGCTTGATGCCGATGCCATCCACGCGGCGCTTCCCTGGGCCTATCTTGTCGAGGCGCTGCGCGAGGCGCACCTTGGCCCTGCGCCGCTGGCCGATGGAATTGTCCAGTCTGACCCGATGGGAAGTGGCAACCTGTTTGTCACCCTGCCGGGATGGTTGCCGGGCGGGTTGATCGCGGTGAAAATGGTGGGCGTTTTTCCAGCAAACCCGTCTGCGACCCCGCCGCAGCCCTCCGTCCAGGGGCTTGTTGCGGCATTTGATGGTCGGACAGGCGCCCCTCGTCTGGTGGCAGACGGTGCCGCAATGACGGCGCGCAAGACCTGCGCCGATTCGGCACTTGGGGCCGCCCTTCTCGCCCGCGAAGACGCCGAGAACCTGCTGATCTTGGGCGCCGGGACTCTGGCGCCGCATATGGTCGAAGCCATGCGCGCAGTACGCCCCTCGATCCGCCACATTGAAATCTGGAACCGAACCCCTGAGAGGGCAGAACATCTTGCGGCGCTTCTTCGCGACAAAGGCCTGCCGGTGCAGGCCGCCGCGGCGCTCGATCCCGCAGTCGCCAAGGCAGACATCATATCCTGCGTCACCATGTCGGATCAGGCGCTGGTCAAGGGCGCGCTTATCAAGCCGGGCGCGCATGTTGACCTTGTCGGAGCGTATTTGCCGACGATGCGCGAGGCCGATGATGACACCATGGTACGAGCAACCCTTTTCACCGACACAAAAGGCAACATGAAGGGCGGCGGCGATCTGGTGCAGGCCGTCGCGTCGGGCGTGATCGGCTGGGAGGACGTCCGCGCCGACCTGTTCGACTTGCTGCAAGGCGCGGCGGTGGGGCGAAGCAGTGCTGACGAGATCACCCTTTTCAAGAACAACGGAGGCGCCCATCTGGACGTCTTTACCGCAGCCGCTTTGCTGCAGGCTTTGGGTTGACCGCCCTTAACCTTCGGTCAGAACGCGGGAAAGGAAGGCGCGGGTCCGCTCATGGGCGGGCCGCGCCAAGACCTCGGCCGGTATGCCCTGTTCGACGATGACGCCGCCGTCCATGAAGATTAGGTGATCGGCCACGTCGCGGGCAAAGCCCATCTCATGGGTGACAATCACCATCGTCATGCCGTCTTGCGCCAGTTGGCGCATCGTCGCCAGCACCTCTCCGACCAGTTCGGGGTCGAGGGCCGATGTCGGTTCATCAAACAGCATCAGATCAGGTTTCATAGCCAGCGACCGGGCGATTGCGGTGCGCTGCTGCTGGCCGCCGGAAAGCTGGGCCGGATAGTAATGCGCCCGGTCCCGCATGCCGACCTTGTCCAAAAGCACCATCGCTTCGGCGACGGCAATGTCGCGCGGCACCTTCTTGACGATGACAGGCGCCTCGATCACGTTCTCGAGCGCGGTTTTGTGTGGGAAAAGTTGGAAATTCTGAAAGACCATGCCCATCCGCTGCCGCTGCACGGCAAGCTGGTTGAAACTCATCTCATACAGGCGATTGCCTTTCCAGCGCAGGCCGACAGGTTCGCCTGTCAGGAACACGGCACCTCCGGTCGGCTTTTCCAGATAATTCAGGCAACGCAACAAGGTGCTTTTGCCAGAGCCAGAGGGGCCAACGATGCAGGTCACGTCACCGCGGTACACCTGCATGTCGATGCCGCTTAGCACCTCATGGGCGCCGAAGGATTTGCGCAGACGTTCCACTTTCAACAGGGGGGCGTTCATTTCTGCACCTCGGCACGCTGATGCGAGAACAAGCTGAATTCCCACCATTTTCCTTTTGCCTTCTGGCCCGGCTCGGCCTTCAGACGATGCTCGATCGCATGCTCGGCAAAGGTCAGGACCGTGGTCAGGACCAGATACCAAAGCGTCGCCACGATCAGCAGGGGAATGGTCTGATAAGTGCGCGCATAGATCATCTGGGCAGAGTACAGCAGGTCCGGCAATGCCAGCACAGAGACAAGCGAAGTGAATTTCAACATCGAGATCGTGTCGTTTCCGATGGGCGGAATGACAATCCGCAAGGCTTGCGGCAGAACGATGCGCCGCAATGCCTGACCACGGGTCATGCCAAGTGTCGCTGCCGCCTCGGTCTGGCCGAAGCTGACGGCCTGGATGCCTGCGCGGATCATCTCGGCCGCGTAGGCGCTTTCCGTGAAGGCCAGCCCCATGATCGCTGCGGTAAACGGGGTGATGACGTCGTTGGTATTCCACGAAACGAATTTCGGCCCGAACGGCACGCCGATCGAGATTTCTGGCAAGAGCAGCGCAAGGTTGTACCAGAAGATCATCTGCACCAGCGGCGGCACACCCCGAAAGAACCAGATCCAGCACCAGCTGGCAGTTTGGAATACCCGACCCGACGACAGGCGCATGATTGCCAGAACGATGCCTATCGAAAGGCCCAGTACCATGGCAAGAATGGTCAGAAGCAGGGTCATCCCAAGACCAGACAGAATCTTGGCATCGAAAAGATACGACGCGACGACGGACCATTTCATATTCTCGCTTGTCACAAGAATCTGGATGAACAGGGCGCCAAAAAGTACCAGCACGGCGCCGCCCAGCCATTGCGCGACATTGCGCAGGGGCACGGGCCGGACCTCGTGGATGGACGGGCGTCTGTCGGAATCTGGGGTGTCGGCCATCGGCTACTTTCCGTGCGAAAGGCCCGCGCCATCCCCTGTGCGGGGGAGGGACGCAAGCCGGAATGATGCGGCGATCAGTTTTCGGGATGCTCTTCGGTGATGAGCAGAGCCTTGGTCAACATGCCGCTGTCGGCGATGCCCCACTTTTCCATGATCGTCTTGTAAGTGCCATCGTCGATCATCGACTGGATCGCATCTGTCATCACTTGACCAAGCGCGTCGCCTTTGCGGACGCCGATATTGCTATTGACGGGTTCCAGAACCAGATCGGACACTTTCATGTCACCGGTCTGCGCCGCAATGTAAGCGAGCTTGACCGAAGCAGCGACCGTCGCCTGCGCCCGGCCAGACCGCACGGCAAGCTCGGCTTGCGCCTGGGTGGTATAGTCTTGCATCTTGATCTCGGCCAGACCGCCGGCGACGCAAACCTCCTTGTTCAGCTTTTCGACCAATTGCGCGTCCCAGGCACCGGTCAGAACGGCAACGGTCAGCCCGCAGGCATCTTTGGGTTCCTTGACGACCAGATCACTGTCCTTGGCGAAGCCAAAGGCGGTGCCGATCTTGCGTTGCGACACGAAGTCCAGAACCTTCATGCGCTCTGGCGTGGAGCCGAATGAGGAAAAGCCCGCATCGAAGCGCTTTGCCTCAAGGCCGGGGATGATCGCATCAAAACTTGTTGCCTCATAGGTGAAGGGCACGCCAAGGCGGGCTTCCATTTCATGCGCGATATCGACGCTCCACCCTTTCAGGGTGCCGTCGGCATCCAGAAACTCGTCCGGAGCCCAGTCATTGAACACGGCGACCTTAACCCCGTTGTCTTTGTATTCCTGCGGCAGCGCGTCGTGCAGCGCCGGAATGACATCTGCGCTGGCGGCTGTTGTGCCGAGCAGCACCGCAATGGCAAGACCGGTGATTGCAGATTTCCACATCTCTACTTCTCCCTGTGGTGGCGCGTCGCACCGCGCGTTTTGTGGCTTGATAAGTGCGAACGTTCTCACATCATGAAATACTGAGAGTGTCTTTCAGTCAAGCAAGATCAGATATCTTCTTAAACATTTGTAATAACGGGAAAAAATCCCATGTATCGCAGAATTCTCCGGCGTGATAGCAAGATGGAAGACGGAAGGCAGGGCAGAATGATTCGCGCTGCTTTGTCGAAAAGGTGAGAAGGTTACAGGTGGCTTCCAAACCCAAAGCGACGATCGCCGACGTGGCGCGGCTGGCAGGTGTCTCTACCGCGACGGCCGGTAGGGTATTGGGCAGCTATGGCTACACAAGCAGGGCCAAAAAGGATCAGGTCCTGAAAGCGGCCCAGAAGCTTGGGTATCGGGCCAATGCCCTTGCGCGAAGCCTGATCACTGGCAAGACCCGAACGATCGGCGTCGTCGCCGGTGACATCCAGAACCCGTTCTATGCGTCGGTCCTTCGCGGGATTTCGAACGTTGCCGAAAAAGAGGGGTTTGGTCTGTTGATCACGAACAGCGACGAAAGCCTCGAACAAGAAGTCAAGGCGGTCGACCTGCTTGTTGAACAGCAGGTCGACGGGCTGATCGTATCCCCTTGTGACACCCATCTGGCCACCCACCTTCGGGCGCTGCACGACTCCGGCATGCCACTGGTCCTGATCGACCGCGCGGTGGCTGGGCTTGAGATTGACCGTGTGGGGACCGCGAATGTTGCTGCCGCCCGGGATGCGGTGCAGCGCCTTATCCAGCTGGGCCATGCCAGAATTGGGCTTGTTGCTGAACTTGTCGAAGAAATGGATGGCGGTGTCGAACGCTTCATTACCCGCGTGCTGGACGGAGAACCCGTGGAAACGGAATCGCTCTATCCCAGTTGGCAGCGACTCTTGGGCTATGTTCAGGCACACCAGCTGGCACGCTTGAAGGTCGACACAACACTGGTGCGGCGGGTCGGGCAGTATTCGGCCGCAGCGGCAGAGAAGACAACGCGTGACCTGCTGCATCGACAGGATCGCCCGACAGCACTGTTCACCACCGACGGCACGATGTCGGAAGGTGCGATGGCGGCGGTTGCGGCAAGCGGCCTGACAATACCCAAAGACCTTTCGCTGATCGGTTTTGACGACCTTGACTGGATGGCCTTCCTGCCGCCCGGAATCTCGACAGTCGCCCAGCCCCGGGTTGCCATGGGGGAAACGGCAGCACGAATGCTGCTGGAGCGGATTGGCGGTGCGGCGATACCTGCCCGTACCGTGCTGATGCCGGCGATGTTGATTTCAAGGGGATCGGTCGGATTGGCCTTGGGCTGATCCTGTTTGCATCAAGATGAATCTGCGCCTGCGCGTCGCTTGCAGCAGGACACGCGCCACCGGGGACCTTCAGTCTGAGCGGGTGCAGCGGGCCGGCCAGTCCCTTGGGGCCCAGCGCCGCAGGCTGCGGTTTACTGGTTGTCCGCCAGCGGGTATCCCCATGCACCGTCCCATTCGCAGGCCTTTGCGGCGCAGGAGGCTGCATGGGCAAGAGCCTGTTCAGCGGTCCCGCCGCGCATTGTGCCCGCAAGGTAGCCCGCGATAAAGGCATCGCCTGCGCCCATGGTATCAAGCACCTTTGCCGGAACGATGGGTTGTGCGATGCGAGTCTGGCGATTTGCCCAGACGGACCCCTGCTCACCGCGCGTCACGCAGACCGTGTCCGGGCCAAGGTCAAGCACCATCGCAATAATATCCGACACCGCCGCGTCGTCCAGCCCTGCTCCTGACAGGAAGGCAGTCGAGACATGCGGGCAGACCTGCGCCAGATAGGCAGGGTCGTGCAGGGTGGAGAAATCGAAAGACACCCCCCGCGCGACAGCCCGGATGCGGGGCAGTTCAGGTTCCAGATAGCTGAAGCAGCTGGAATGAACATGACCCATCGCCGCAATCAGTGCCAGATCGTCTTCGTCCATCCGCAACATCAGCTTGCGCCGGATGCCGCCCCGGTTCGATGCGACGAAAACCCGGTCGCCTTGCGCATCATGCGTGACCTGCGCCTTGCCGTTCGGCCCCTCGACCCCGCGAAGATGGGCGGTGGACAGATTTTCGGCCTGCATGCAGGCGCGGACGTGATCACCTTCGCGATCATTTCCTACGATGCCCATATAGGCCACATCGGCAAGCCCGAAGCGGCGGGCCAGCACCGCCACGTTCAGCGCGTTACCGCCTGGGAAGAACACGCCCCGATCAAGATACAGATCGACGACGTTGTCGCCGATGCAGAGAAGTCCGTTCATCGTGCTGGCTCCGTCCTAGGGGGGCAGGACTTTCCCGCCCCTGTTCTGGCGTCAATAGTCCATCTTCCACATGTAGCGCCGCACGGTCAGCGGATGGCCCCGGGCATCGGCCAGCTTGTCGCAATAGACCCGCAGCAGGGTGCCGAACGCCATATGCTCGACATGCTCAACCACTTCCGCGTCGATGCTGCCCAGCCCCAGCTCCTCTGCGCAAAGGGTGGTGACGCGCTGGCTGTATTTGGTGACGAAGTCCAGCCCCCGGTCATCCATCTTGCGGCTGGAACCGAGGCCACGCAGCACGATGAAGGGCACGTCGAAGTCGGTGATCTCGAAGGGGCCGTGGAAGTATTCGCCCGCGTGGATGCCGGCGGAATGGATCCACTGCATCTCCTGGAAGATGCAGATGGCATAGGAATAGGCGGTCGCGTAGTTCGCACCTGCGCCCATCGTGTAGATCACCGGCTCGCGCTTCATCGTTTCGGCAAATGTGGCGATGCGGTCAGCATGGGCGGCGATGGCAGTGTCGATCAGGGCCGGAAGGGCTGCCAGGGCCAAGTCCAGCTTATGCGCCAGCGCATTGCCTTCGCGCGCTGCAAGGATGCCAAAGGTCAGCCGGGCCATGACGGCGGGGGAGTGGTCGGGCGCAAAGGTCTTGGGCGCGTGGGCATAGTAGACCGGAAATTCGACGGCCTGATCCAGCGGGCTGCCGGGCAGATTGGTCAGCGCAATGGTCAGCGCGCCTTTCGAGCGCGCGAACTGCGCCGCCTCGACGGTTTCCGGCGTCGTGCCGGAATGCGAGCACAGGATGACGGCCGAGGTAGGCCCAAGCCGCGCCGGGTTGCGCGACAGGAATTCGGCCGCGTTCAGCGCGTGGCCCGCGATGGTCTTGCCATGTCGGTCAACCGCATATTGGTTCGGCAGCATCAGCGCGTAGGATCCGCCACAGGCGACGAAATAGATTTCGGTCAGCGCAGGCCGCGCCTTGGCAGCGGCAAGGGCGGCGGCGATCTGCGTTTCGGTCGGGAAAGGTTTGTCGGTCATCTGGTCCTCTTGTCTGGCATGGTTGGGCCGGTCCCGGATACGGCGTTCCGGGGGGGCGGCAGGTTGGCAATGGGTCAGGCACTACTGGGGAAAGCCCCCCGGATGGCCGCAGCAGGCGGCAGCGCAGGCGTGGCCCGCTGCCATGGCCATGGGCACATCTGCCCCGTTCAGACGCGCGGTCAGGAACCCCGCGATGTAGGCATCGCCCGCGCCGGTGGTGTCGATCGGGGTGATTGATGGGGCGTTAGCGCGGTGAGTCTGACCCCCGATCAGCGCAAGACTGCCCATTGCGCCCAGCGTGATGACGGCCCCCATCGCGCCATGCGACACCAGCTCTGCCGCGCGGGCCTTGGCACGATCGGCCTGCTTTTCGGGCAGCGAGGCAAAGGCGAGGGTCAGACCTTCTACCCCTAGGTCTTCCTGCGCTGCGTTCACCGACACATCCTGCGACAGGCTGACCCCGTCGCGCGCCAGAACCCGGCGCGCATGGCCGCCATCCTGTAACCAGCCGATATGCACATGCCGGGCCGCCGACAGCGCGCGCAGGCGGGTGGCATCCGGTTTCCAGCCTGCGCAGGCCCCGAAATCTTCGGTCAGGATGGTGCGATTGCCATCGTCGGCCACGGTCAGCAGCGTGACTGATGTCGCCGCCTCCCGTCGTTCGGCCAGCGAAACATCCACCCCCTTGGCGGCCAGCGAGGTCAGAACCCGGTCGCCGTCTGCCTGTCCCAACGGGCCGACCGCGCCGCAATAGGCCGCGCGCAGGCCCAGAATCGCGGCCTGCACAGCGACATTGACCGCATTGCCGCCCACCAGATCGGCCGTGACCGCGCCGGTCAGCCGGTCGATGCAGTTGTCGCCAAGGGCTATCAGGTC
>CAYLYV010000098.1:12341-17698 GCA_964387655.1 uncultured Cypionkella sp.
CCGTGACCGCGCCGGTCAGCCGGTCGATGCAGTTGTCGCCAAGGGCTATCAGGTCAAATCCGATCATCCGATTGTCGCCCCCCGGGATGCCATGTTGTCCTTCAGGTCATGCAAAGCCAACACCGGACGGCGATACCAGGTCTGGCCATGGAAGAAGGGGCGCGTTTCCATTTCAAGCCCATCGAGCGCCGTCTCACCGCCCCGGCCCAGCATCTTTTGCGCCAGCTTCATGCCCAGATAGGCCGACATCGCCACGCCCGTGCCGTTGTAGCCGATGGCATAACCCATCCGCCCGTGCATCCCCACATGCGGCAGATGGCTGAAGGTGGCCCCGACCCAGCCTGTCCAGACATGGTCGATCTTCACCCCCTCCAGCTGCGGGAACAGCCGCAGGATGTTGCGGCGCACGCGCGGCAGGCAGGCCGCGACGTTGTTCACGTTCACCGGAACCACGGTGCCGATCACCACCCGGTCACCATCGGGCGAGGGTCGGTGATAGGTCACGTTCATCCGCGTGTCATAGACCATAGAGCCACGGGGATAGAGCGCCCGAACCGTCGCGGGATCCATCGCCTCGGTTGCCGTGACCACCGAGGCCAGCGACACCACCCGCCGCCGCATCCAGCGTGAGGCGCCGTCGGTATAGCCGTCGGCCGCCATCACCAGATGTGCTGCGCGCACAGTCTTCCCCCCTGCTATGCAGGTGATGTGATCGACGTGATCTTCGATCTGCGACACCCGGCAATGCGGCACGAACCGCACACCCGCCGCAAGGCAAAGCCGCACCAGTTCGGCTACCAGACGGCCCGGATGCAGGCTGGCCCAATCGGGCAGATGCACGCCGCCATGAAACTGCGGCGAGGCGACGAAGTCTGACACCCGGTTGTTCGGGATTTCCTCGCCCTCGACCCCCAGCCTGGCATTCTGGCGCAGAAAATGGCGCAGCCCAGCCATGCGGTCAGGCCGGTGCGCGCCAATGAAATGGCCACACACGTTGTAGCTGCACGCAATGCCTTCTTCGGCGACAAATCTGCGCAGGTGGCGGTGCGCCTCGATCCCGGTGGAAAGGATGGCCCGCGCGCGGTCCTCGCCATACTTGGCGATGAAGTCGTCCAGATCGGGCTTCATCTCGGACGAGACCTGCCCACCGTTCCGGGTGGAACACCCCCAGCCAATGTCGCCCGCGTCACAGACCACCACCTGCCGCCCGCCCCGTGCCAGATGCAGCGCGGTGTGCAGGCCGGTAAAGCCCGACCCCACCACCAGCACATCCTCGCGCGGGTCCACCTGTGTGGCGGGAACCTGCGGCAGGGTCATCTCGGCCCTCCACAAAGGGGTGTCACTGTGTCCGGAAAAGGTGTCCATGTCAGTAAGCCACGCGCTTGTAATAGCGCCTCGTCACCAGCGGATGCTTGCGCATCACCTCAAGATGCGCCGAAAGCCGTTCCAGAACGGTGGCGAGCAGCGCCGGGGCGAGCAGCGCCCGCAGGTCGGCCGACAGGCCCGTGGTTGGCAGATCGCGGGTGTCCAGCACGGTCAGCTTGTCGGTGTATCCTTTGGCAAAGGCGATCACGCGGTCAGTCAGCGGGCGGGTTTCATCCTCGCCTGCAAAGACCACGACCGAAACGCCCTTTTCGACCAGTTCCAACGTGCCATGGAAGAAATCGGACGCGTGAACGGGCCGGGTCTTGATCCATTGCATCTCTTCTAGGATGCACATGCCGTAGTAATAGGCCTGAGGCCAGGCCGCACCAGATCCTGTCACGATATGCCACCCATCTGCGGCAATCGCCTGTGCCAGCGCATCCGCGCGCGGCTCGAACGCCTGCTTCACCGCCAACAGCTGCTGCGGCAGGCCAGCCAGTTCGCCGATGATCCGATCATAATCCGACCGCTCTCCCCGCGCCTGCATCGCTGCCAATGCGGCCACCAGCGAGGTGACATAGAACATCTCGCACGAGGTGTCATCCTCGGCAAAGTTGACAAGGGCATGGTCAGCCCCTTTGGCCAGGGGCGTATCGGCGTGGCCCGTGATCGTGATCACGGTGGCCCCGCGCGCCTTTACATAGTCCATCGCCGCGATGCTTTCCTTTGTCGTCCCCGACAGGGACGGCATGATGACCACCGATTTCGGCCCCAGCGCCAAATGCCCGGTCAGGACGATCTCGGCGCACAGGATGTTGTGACAGGGCAGCGTCGAGGCCCGGTGCATCAGGTCGGTCGCCGGTTGCATCAGGATGCCCGCCCCGCCTGAACCCATGAAGTACAGGCCGTCGGCGCCGTCGGCCACCAGCTGCCCAACCAGCGCCCCAAGGTCGCGGGCGATGGTAACTGTTCCGGTCTGGATGCGCAAAAAGCGGGCGGGATCGAAGTTCAGCATGGTCTTTCCTTTCGTAAACTGGTGAGGCGGATCAGAGCCGAAGGCCGCTGTCGCCCGAAAAAAGATGCGCGCGGCCCGGTTGCGGCTGCACGGCAAGGCCGCCGTCCCCGGTGAAGTTATGTTCACCGTCAAGCTGCACGGTCAGGGTCTGGCCGTCGGCAAGGCGGCCATAGGCATAGGTCACGCCGCCAAGCCGTTCCGAGGCCTGCACCTGCACCGGCGCACCGGGTCCGGCCACAAGATGCTCGGGCCGGATGCCAAGCGTGACTTCGGCGCCAATGGCGGGAAGATGGTCCACCGCCACATCGCAGACCAGACCGGCGGCATCGACACGCACGCGGCCGGCCTCGGTGCCCAGCACGCGGGCTTTCAGCAGGTTCATCTTCGGGCTGCCGATGAACCCCGCGACAAAGGTGTTCGCCGGGCGGCGGTAGATTTCCAGCGGCGCGCCGATCTGTTCGACCAGCCCGTCGCGCAGCACCACGATCTTGTCGGCCAGCGTCATTGCCTCGATCTGGTCATGGGTGACGTAGACCATGGTCGCCTGCAACTCGCGGTGCAGTTGGGCCAACTCGATCCGCATCTGCAGCCGCAAGGAGGCATCAAGGTTCGACAACGGCTCGTCGAACAGGAACACCTTGGGGTTGCGCACGATGGCCCGACCGATGGCAACGCGCTGGCGCTGGCCACCGGACAGTTCCTTGGGCAACCGCTTCATCAGCGGCCCCAATTGCAGGATTTCCGCCGCACGGGCGATCTTGCGCGCTGCCTCGTTCTTGGGCGTTTTCGCGACCTTCAACGCAAAGCCCATGTTCTGTTCCACGGTCTTGTGCGGGTAAAGCGCGTAGGATTGAAACACCATCGCGATGCCGCGATCTGCCGGGCGGACGTCGTTCATCCGCTGCCCGTCGATCACCAGATCGCCGCGCGTGATGCTTTCCAGCCCCGCGATCATCCGCAGCAAGGTTGACTTGCCGCAGCCTGACGGACCGACGATGACCACGAACTCCCGTTCGGCAATGTCGATGTCAATGCCGCGGACGGCATCGTAGGTTCCGTATCGTTTGGCGATACCCTTGATCTGCATATAGGCCATTGGGATACTCATTTGACGGCGCCGCTGGTCAGCCCGCCGACAAACTGGCGTTGCATGACCAGAAAGGTCGCAAGGATGGGAAGGATGGAAAGGGCAAGCCCGGCCATCAGCACACCCCAGTCGGCGCGCAGAGCGACGGCAAAGCTCATCACGCCGATGGTCACGGTCTTGACGGATTCGCTTTCGACAAAGGTCAGGGCAAAGATGAACTCGTTCCAGACCCGCATGGCCGAGATTAGGCCGGCCGAGGCAAGGATGGGACGGCAAAGCGGCAAGTAAACCTCGCGGAAGATGCGCCCCTCGCCTGCGCCGTCCATCAGGGCCGCCTCGCGCAACTCGCCAGGAATGCCGGTCATGTAGGCGCGGATCAAAAAGGTGGTGAACGGCAGGCCGAAGGCCACGTTGGGCAGGATCAGCGCGAAATAGGTGTTGTAAAGCCCGGTCTTGGCCATGACGTGGAACAGCGGGATCAGGCTGACTTCGGGCGGCAGGATCGCGCCGCCAAGGATCAGGGTATAGATCGCGGCCTTGGCGCGGAATTTCAGCACCACCAGCGCATAGGCCGCCATTGTGGCCAGCGTCAGCTCGATCACCACGGTCGCCGAAGTAACGATCAGGGAGTTCAGCAGATAACGCGAGATGCCATAGTTCCAGGCGGTTGAGAAGTTCTCCCAATGCCAGACCGTCGGCAGGCCCCAAGTCGCCGAAAACATGTCATTCGTGGTCTTGAACGCGTTCAGGAACAGCCAGATCATAGGATAGACACAGATCACCGCCAGCGTCAGGAACACGGCCCACAACAGGATCCGGTTGGCAACAACCAGGGCGGGAAAGGCGCGCGTTGTCATCCTAGCGGTCCTTCTGCAGCTTGATCTGCACCAGACCGATGGTCAGCGCGATGAAGAAGATCACGGTGGCGATGGTCGAGGAATAGCCGATCATGTCGTCACGGAAGGCGGCCCGATACATCATGGTGCCCAGCACCTCGGACGAATGGTTCGGGCCGCCCGCCGTCATCACCCAGACGATGTCGAAGACCTTGAGCGAACCGAGGATGGTGATGATGGTGACGATCAAGATCGTCTCACGCACGCCGGGCACGGTGATGTGCCAGAACTGCTGCACACCCGACGCGCCGTCGATCTCCATCGCTTCATAAAGATCACGCGGCACGGCGCGGATTGCGACCATGAACAGCGCCATGATGTAGCCCGTCCACTGCCACTGGCTGACGAAAATCACTGCAAAGATGGCGGTGTCAGGCTCTCCCAGCCATGCCTTCGACCAGGATGCCAAACCGGTTTCCCACAGGATCTGGTCGATCAGGCCGGTGGTCGGCGCCATCAGCAATTGCCAGACCAGACCAACGACAACGACAGGAAGGATCGACGGCAGGAACAGCGCCGTGCGGAACAGGTTGGCCGAGAATTCCGGGAAAATCCGCGCTTCCAGCACCGCCGCCAGCACCAGTGCGATGCCAACCTGACAGGTGACCGAAATCACCGCAAAGATCGCGTTATTGGTCAGTGCGGTCGTGAATTTGGGGTCGTTCCACAGCCGCAGATAGTTGTTCAGGCCGACAAAATCCCAGTCCAGTGACATCGCCGAGAACGAGAACATGCTAAAGCGGATGTTTGTCAACGCCGGTCCGTAAACGAAAGTCACTAGGAACAGCAGCGCCGGGGCGATCCAGAGCCAGCCTTGCAAGCTTTGCCGCCACGTCGCGCGGCCATGTTCGGATCTGTCTGACATGGGTCTGTCTGTCCTGTCGGGGCGAGAGGGAAAGGGCCGGGCGATCCATGGACCGCCCGGCGTTGGTCCAGCGGGGGAGCTTACCGCTGGGCCAGTGTTTCCTTGGCGGCGGCACGGACCTTTTCCATG
>CAYLYV010000099.1:0-17667 GCA_964387655.1 uncultured Cypionkella sp.
GCTACAGAGAAAATCCCTTAGCGTAGGATTCCGCCCCCCCCCGGAACGGACCCCTCTTTGCCGAACTTATCCAGCAGGCGGAGGGCGAACCGCTTGCCCTACGTCATGCGCTGACCGAGAGCTTCCCGGCGATGCCGCCTGAAATGCGTGATCATGTCGTGGCGTATTCGGTCGGCCGCAGTGATCCCATCCATGCCGAACTGGCCTGTTACTGGTTGCTTGACCCAGCCCTGCACATTCGTCTCACAGCAGCACAAGGCCTCGCCAATCGCCTTGCAAGTGCTGAACTTCCTGGGCGAATACTGGCGTCACTGGTCGTCCTGCGCAGTTGGATGCCCGACGATGCCGCGCGGGCGAAGGTAGACACCATTCTCAAAGAGGCGATGCGCAAGAGCGTCGCACCTTCAGCAGATCAGGCGCCGTGGACGATGCACAGCATTCGCGCATCCTTGCCCGATGGTGGAGGGGCTCAGAGCATCGGCATTGCGCTACAATCCGGTTCGCAGCGCAAAATGGCGATGCTGCTCCTGAAACAGGGGCAGGGTGTGAAGGACGCATACACCATCACCTGTCGAACAGCGCGGGACCAGAAATCCATCGTTGAGCGCATGACCGAAGAGGTCGGCGCTTTGACGGTGACTGGAGATTTTGTGCGGCGTGCCGTTTCAATTGCGCTGGCAGATGGTCTGACCCATGGACAGCCGCCCGTTCCGGGGCTGATCGAGGTTGTCCGTCTATGTGGTTTTGCCGGTTTGCGGCCGGAGGTGCAATCGACACCGGACCTCATTGCTGATCTTGCCTCAACGCGGGCCGTGCAAGCGCTTCCGCCGCGACAGCACGGGGATCTGATTACCGCCAGCGAGGAATGGTGGGATCGGCACGAGACAATCGAAAGCTGGTTCGAAGACAGCGATGCAGCCCATTCCGTTCTCGACAAGGCGCGCAGCGCGAAATCTGCAGAGACGGCACTTTGGAAATGGCTGGAGACCCGACGCGATTGGTGGGCACGGATTCTGGCACGCTCTGCGGATGTTCTGGAGACGGCTCACCACCCGGACGCGGCAGGCTTTGCCGCCTGTGCCATGGCCCTGCTGGAAGGCCGCAGTTTGAAGACGATCCCGGTCATGCTTGATGTGCACGAACAGACGATTGAAGCTTGGGTCCGAGATGATCCAGACTTCGACCCAGGCTTGACGTTTGAAGAACTGGCGCAGGAGGCACCCACCCCCGAAATGAAGGGCGAAGTCGCAGCCCTGCTGCGGGGCACCGAGCTTTCGGTGGACTGGCTTGACGGCTATATGACCGGCGTTGTGATCGCGCCGCAGATGATCATGCCAAACCAATGGCTGCCTGCAGTTCTGGAGCCGGTCTTGCCACGGATCAACCCGTCGCAATTCCAGCGCTTCATGGACCTTCTCATGATGCGCGCTCAGACGGTCTCGGATGTTGCCTCTGTCCCTGACCAACTCGTTGCTGAGATATCCGCCCGTTCGAAGAAGGGGCAGGCGGACTGGTGGCGCGGGTTTTCGGATGCCGTGGGTAAGTTTCGGAGCGCATGGCCAAAGAAGGGTATGACCAAAGAGGATCGGCGGCTTTTTGAGATTATCACCGGTGGATTTACAAGCGCGGACATGACGGAGTTTGCGGCTCTGGTCGGGCATCGCCAAGAGCGCAATCTTGGTTGAGGAGGATATTCATGGGTTCGATGAGGGCGGGGAGCAGCCTGACCGAAGTGCGGTGTCGCAGTTGCGGCGGACCAACGTCAAGCGAGCAGCCTAGTGCCCACCGGCTCGAGACTCTGACGATAAAATTGGCATATCGGCACGCCTAGCACTGCCCGATCATCCCCGAGCCCGTTGAGCTTGACATTTGGGTGTCGAAACGCCACCTTTAGTTGCAGGAGGTGCCCCATGGCTCAGTCTGTAAAAATTGCTGACGACACGCTGGTCGATGACGCGCGGGTCATGGCAGAGCTCCAGAGCCGGTCTTTGGCCGGGCAGATCACGCACTGGGCGCGCATCGGTCGCGCCATCGAGCGGTCTGGCCGGTTCGATCATGTTAGGCTGTCGCGGGTGCTGGCGGGCGAGGCTGAGACGACCGCCCTCACACCCGAGGAGAAGGCGGCTTGGTCGGAACGTTTCTTGGTTAAAATGTCGGAACCCGGACCCGCAGAAGAGGCCTTTTTCACCGAGCTGCGCGTCAGCGGCAAAGCGGTCGGTCTTGATGCTTCCGGCAAACTCATCGCCGCAGAAGCGCAAGCCGGGGAATGAGCCCCACTCTTATTCTGCTTGCAGGGCCAAACGGCGCTGGTAAGTCGACGCTCTATCAGACCCGCGTGGCGCCTGCTTTTGCAGGAACTTTCATCAATGCCGACATCATTCAGCGCGAAGAGCTTAGAGATCCTAGCCCCGAGGCCGCGTATAGGGCAGCGGAGATTGCAACGCAAAGACGAAGCGCGATCCTGGCCGCTGGCGGCGATTTCGCGACCGAGACGGTGTTTTCGCATCCATCAAAGCTTGATCTCGTAATTGAGGCGCGCGCCTTAGGCTACACCATCTGGGTGATGCATGTGGGCGTGGACAGCCCCGACCTCTCGGTAGCGCGCGTCGCGCACCGGGTCGGAACTGGCGGCCACGACGTGCCCGAAGGCAAGATTCGCGAGCGATATGACCGCTCGGCACCCCTCATCCGCGAGGCCGTGCACCTTGCCGATATTGGCCTCGTCTACGACAACTCGGTTGCGGGCCGACCCCCGAAGCTTGTTCTAACCTTTGAACGTGGCCTTCTGGTCCGGGTCAGGCCCAATCCATCGGTCTGGATCGGCAGAACCTACGCCGCAGATATTTTGGGGGCGAGCAACATCGATGACACCGAATGAAATCTTTAAGGATAGGCCTGAAGCAGGCTGACCGCCTGGCCAGCATGCCAACAGATGATAGGCGTGCGTTCATTTCGGAAGGTCTGACGATTATTTACACGAGTGCAATCAGTTTCTGGGAAGGTGCCCGACTGCTCAGTTCCCGTACGCGTGAAGCAGATGTACTGGAAGAATACGCCACCGAAGAGGCGGCAAAGATTTTGATTCTTCTTGACGTTTTTCGCGCACCACCCGCACGGCACGGGGACGTTCTACGCCAACAGCTGAAACGGTTTTACAGTCACCACGACAGATTAATCTATGCTGAGGCCGTAAAGTGGAAGCCGATGCACAGGGCACAGCTCCAAGAATATCTTGACCATACACGGAGAAGCCACACGCTTGATGGCCCTGCAGGTGAGTTCATTTTGCCAAACGGACCCGTCTTTGAGCGTGAGAGAAAGCTCTATGCGGATGTGATCGCCTATGAGGATAAGGCCATCCATTGGAACGACCCTGTCGGACCGGGTGCTGCGATGGGCACCCTTCCTTTCTTCGACCATCCACCTGCAATTGTGAGTCTGATCATATCGATGTCTCGAATTGGCCTGCTCACTGTGGAGGGCCTCAAGGCCATCGAGGAAACATGGGGCAAGGTCGATTTCATGGATACGGATGGCGCGGTGCTTGCGCGCGACCTCAGCCACCAAACGTTGATTGAGCTAGAGAAGAGCGGCAAAATACCTCAGGACGCCCAGCCAAATGACGTTTGGCAGGTCAAAGATGCTTGGCCGTTTCCAATGTGGAGCATGGATCTCAAGAAACTGGATGTACCACTGGCGGAGATGGAGGAGGAGCGCGACAGGGGCCGTTGGTCTGAATATAGTGATCCGGGATACTAAGGGCAGGTTGTCAAATGCGTGATGGAGGTTTCCCGGTTGACGATGAGGACGTGCTTGAAACCATGGCCCGGATGCTGGCCGCGGCGGGAGAGACCGAGGCAGCAAGCCTGATCCGAAGCGGCCGCTGCAAGTTTGAGTGGGATCACAGGGACAACTGGAACGGCGGAACGGACTGCTATGTCCTTCGCATCGCGATTGCCGCTGAAAATTTCGTGGCTATTGGCGATCGCAAGACAGCACTCGAAGGAGTCATAGTCAAGCGCCTGGAAGAAGCGGCCAGTCAGTTTGGTACTGATTGGTACTCCGTCGCCTTGTCACCAATGATCGTCTCCATGCCAGGCCGCCCGGATCTGGAAGGTGGGCCGGTTTCCTATTCAGTCAGGCGCGCCATCATTGATCTGCTGCGACAGGAAGATGTCCCTTGGCGTGGCGAATTATCGGATGTCGATTTCCTTGCACCGGTATTTGACCTTGATGTGATGCCGTCCCACGACAGTCGATTCAAGACAGCCGGCCAAGACATCTGGCAGCATAGGGTCAACAATCCCGAGGATTGGCCAGACGACTGGATTTTCACGGATGAGCGGTTCAATTTGCTCGGAGGCCCCGACGTAACGTTTCTGGCCTTCGTCGAGCGTCTGGTTGCACCAAAAGTCAGACCGGATCGGAAGCTGGCATCCGCCATGGTGCAGCGCATGAACGAGGAGTTGCGACGCACAAGTTGGACTTTGGTCGAGCGAGAAACCCTCGCGGGCGATATACGCTACCGAGCCGAACCTTTTGAGCCGGTGCTGCTCCGATCCCTTCAGACCATGCGGGCGTCCGCCGCCATCCTTTCAAGCAGCTGGATGCATCAAGAACTCGAACGTATCGAGGCCGCTATCGACACGGACCCGGCGTTGGCCATCGGCACGGCAAAGGAAATGGTCGAGACGTGTTGCAAGCATATCGTTGACGCATTGAACATCCCGTTGCCCGCCAATCCTGACATGCCTGACCTGACGAAGGCAGTTTTGAAGGCACTCAAGCTTGTACCAGAAGGAATATCGGACGAGGCGAAGGGTGCAGAGACAATCAAGCGCACGTTGAGCAGTCTAGGGCAGATTACCAAAGGCCTCGCGGAGCTGAGGAAGCTCTATGGCACTGGCCATGGGCGTTCGTCGGTACACCGTGGGCTGACGGCAAGGCATGCTCGACTTGCCGTGAACTCAGCATCGGCATTTGTGGAATTTGTCTCATCAACGTATCTGGCGCGAAAAACGCCGATGCCGCAGGACAAACCGTAACCGGCCGGTTCCCATCACTCCAGAAACCTGGCACCAGTTTAGGCCCATCCCCCAAGCTCAGCAGCGACCCCGACGAAATAGCTCGGGATGTGCGCTAGAACCGCGCGTACGATCTCCTCTTGCTGGCAGGCTGCACGGACGCCGTCCCGGTCGACGACATCTCCCCAGACGAGCCCGAGAGTACTCGCAACGTATCGATCCGCAAACCCGGCCTCGTGAAATGCAATCGCCGCGCGATCGGTCAGGCCGTACTTGATCTGCTTTTGCAGCAGGCTGGTGCCCATGTGCAGTGCGTCGTCCAGTTCCTCGGTCAGATCCGCTATCGATGCCGCAATCATCGCAACATCGTAGCCAAAGCCGCTCTCACACAACGCAACAGCATCTTCGACGGTGACATGGTCACGCCCGACCTTAACTCTTGCCTCAGCCAGTGTGTCGAAGATCACGGCATAGGATCTACCCGCCACCCACTCTTGGAGAGCACGGGGAACTAAATCCTGAATGCTGATCGCCTGGATCGCGCGGGACGTGGAGAAACGGAGCGCCAACGGAGAAATTACGGCAAGCAGCCGGTTCTCCTGCACTGCCGTCTGCAAATTCTCGAAGTTCTCATTGAGCCAGTTTGTGAGTTCGGCAACCGCTGCCGGTGGCAGGGGCGAACGTCGAATGAGCGCGCGTTGGTCGCCATCGGTGTTGACCGCGACCGACTCCCCGATCGACCGAAACACTTCGACGAGACGCATCCGCGTCTCTTCGTCAGCGAGGTGATAGGCCAACGTATTGGCCGCAAGTTCAGTGGTACGCTCTGCGGCGTCCTCTCCTTCAGCAAAGGTCATATTGGCAACGAGGAAAGCGGCAACGTTCTGTACTGCGCGAGCGCGGCCTTCGATGAACCCGCGAAACTCCCGTTCGCTAATATTTGGTTGAGCCGCGAGTGCCGCGGCCACTATCTCATTGATCCGGGGGGCATCGGCGAAGGCGAGATCGAGCCACTCCGGCGGGATTTCCTGAACAATCGGCGGCTGACGCTGCTGGTACGGATCAAATAGCGAGAGGATCGAGCTGCGCGACGGTTCGGAGTTTCGAGCATCAAGAAGTTCAATGGCGCTGTTCCAGGTCCTTCGGCCGAGAAATTGCTGCCGCTGATCATAGATAGACGGGGTCGAGAAGATGACGCTGCCTTCGGTATGCATCCCGGCGCGACCTGCGCGGCCCATCAGATTGTGGAAGTCGCGCACTAGGATCTGTTCCCTGCCTTGGCGCGTCGAAGTGACAATCAGATATTTGAGCGGAAAGTTAACGCCTTGGGCCAAGGTGGAGGTGCAAATGACGAACTTTGCCAAACCCTCTTTCATGGCATGTTCGATCGCAAGCCGGATGCCTTGCGGCGTGTCAGCATGATGAGCGAATAGGCCAAGAGCCGCCGCGCGGGTCGCAGATGCGCCGGCTCCCAGCTCGAGTTCGCAAAGCGCGCGGATCTTCTCCACTTCGGCGGCGTCCGAGGTTTCGATCGGCCATTCGAGTTCGACGCCGCGATCAACGATTTCGGCGGCGCGCGAGCAGATTTTGGTCACGCTGTCTTTTCGACCGCAGAAGATCGCAACACTGCCATTGCGTACGACGTGCAGGCCGAGGAACAAACCGACGTCACCGCCGGTCTTCTCTGGAAATCTGCGCTGTGCAGTTTCCCTGCCGCGGAGCGGCAGAGCGATATCGGCGATGATGCGCGGCACGAAGTATTCTCGCTCGGCCGGATCCTCCGGCTTCACATATTCGAGCCGCCCGCGCTGGTCCTGCCAACTCGCGAACGCGATGCTCTTGGTTGTCGGCAGCAGGCCCTCGGCGCCGACAACCGCATCGGAATCGCCGACCAGCCATGCGGCGACATCTGGCGCGTTGCCGATCACGGCGGAGATCAGGACGATCTGGGTTTCGGTAGGGAGCGACATACGCAGCGACGTGAGGAGGAGTTCGTAGGTTGGCCCCCGTGTCATCCCGTCGAATTGATGCCCTTCGTCGTATATCACCAGACCGATCCGCTCGGCTAGTTCGGGCGCGCGGCGCAACATGTAGAGGAGCTTTTCGGGTGTGACGATCAGCACTGAGTCTTCCGCGAACAGCGCATCGAGAGCGAGGTCGAACTGATAAGCATCCGATGCTTCGTCCAGCCGCACATTCTCGCCGGCAAAGGCTGTCACCAAGTCTCCACGGATGTCGTGGCAGAGCGAACGATAGGGGGCGACAATAACGGCAAGGTGTGCTCGACCCGATAGAAAGGCCGATCGAATGATGATTTCTGTAGCGCGGGTCTTGCCTGCGCTCGTCGGCATCTGGATGACCACGGAGCGACCTGCGAACACGCCAGCATCCGCGATCCGCTGCTGGGCGGGCCAAAGCTCGATCGGAAAAAGCGGCTTTGCGAGCGCCGGGCGCCAGATGTCTGGCGCCATGCCTGACGCTGTTGGCAGTATTGTCCGCGCGGCGTTTCTGAGCTTGAGCGCACACAAGGCACCCACAACGTCGGAGTAGAACAATTCGCGCGGGGAGCCAGATCGGTGGAAATAACCACGGAATGCGCGGCAAACCTCAGCGATGTCACCTGTTTCAGCCTCAAAGCTGAAATAGCCGCCCAAAGCCTGCAGGAGCTGGTTCGTCACCGCTTGATGAGCGTGAGGCCCGTCAATGGGAAAGAAGCTGTTCTTGAGGATGTTGTAGACAAGATGGCCGAGGCCGCCCGCGAGGCCAAGATCGGGCGCAGCCATGTGTCGTATGATTACGGTCGCGCTGCCGACATTCCCAGCGATGTAATAGGCCGCGGCACACAACAAAGAAAACTCGGTGTCTAGGTCAGCATCGAGTTGCGCGTTCAGATAGGCATCGAAAAAAATCGAGGCGAAGCGCAGCACGCCTTGTGGATCTTCGTCCAACTCGCCCCAACCGAGCGGCCGGGGAAGCGTAGCCGGTGCCACGGCCACACCAACAAGCGTGTCAGCAACAGCTGCCGCAACGTCACCCAAAATGCCGATAGCCAAAGGGAAGAGCATCGATGGGTCGCGCGGCAGCGCATTAAAGTCCGCCGGCGCAACGCGGAATTCGTGCATCTTTGCCCGTGCTCGCGTGGTGGACAGGATGGTAAGCGCGGTCGCTTCAGGCCTCATCGGCTGCCCTTTCGTAAAGCGCGTGCACTAGCTTCATCAGCGACGGTCCGCGGATCACCAGAAGGCGCAGATTCTCTTGGTTGAAATGAACCGCGCCGTCGGTTGCTGTAAAATCAGTCCCGGCAAACACGGCCTCATCGAGAATGGCGGCCGCACCGTTTATACGGCAAAAGGGCCGGTCGGCTTGGTTCTGAAAGCGCTCGACTTTGCGAGCATCTCCCATCTCGCCTCGATCGAAGAAGCGCCGTTTGATGGCATTCAGGCTCATGCCCTCCCGTAGTCTGTCCTTAATGCTGTCATTGATCGCATCCTGAAGCCGATTTGCGTCGGTCGTCGACATCCCGGATTTGGACTCGAAGATAAAAAGCTCGTCGGCCGGTCCAGGATTTTCCTCGTTCGCGAACTTGAACCCGATGACATCGCACCCCTTTGTCGAGTCATTTCGGTTCCAGCGGTCCTGATAGCGCAGCTCGCGCGGGCACCAGTATCCCAGAAAATATTGGATGAAGTCGGCGACGATGATCTCGCCAAAGTCTCCTGATCGGAGACTTGGCCCAGGAGCCACCTTCGCATCAGGGAAGAGAATCGTTCGCAGAAAAGTGGCGTGGTCGAGCCCGGTGCCGCCGGCCATGAACGGCAAATCAGAATCGGAAATATAGTGTTCGCGAAAATGTTTGGACCATTCCGATAAAACTGCGGCATCTTCTTGTGGATTGAGCGCCCAGATTTCGATTTCGCGGCCGCACGCTGTCGCCTGACGTTCTCCGGTATCGATTAGCCAGTTCAAATAACCCGGTGGTGCCACGAACAAAAATCCTTTGAGATCAATGTGCTGAGATGCCTTTAACTGGTTGCGGAAACAAGCAAGGGCCTCCTTGTTGAGAGTCCTCGGTAGCTTCAACGCACCCGTCGATCCGTCTTGACGCCATACCTCCCTTTGTCAATCCGTCTTGCCAACGGTCCGATCGCTGTTCCACGTGTCGGCCAGTGAGTTCTCGCCCGTCGAAAGCATCCTGTTTCCCGACCATCATAGAAACCACTGGCTCAAGGGCCGACTATCCCTTTGATGGATGAACCGCGCTTAAGGTTCAACCGGCCTTCTTGAGCAGGCTCATGGTTTTTCCGTCGAAGCGAACTTCCACTTGGCCGCGCGCGACATAGGGTTCGATCTGTCGGGCAAAGCGAGGGACAAGTTTGTGCGAAGCAGGGAAGCGATGCCAGCGTCCTGATCTGGCGTAGGCATCATTGAAACCACTGAGGGTGCGGAAGTTGCCCGCATTCTGAACGGCTTCTGTCCCTGCCTCCTGCCTTACACCGCATCAAGAGCTTAAGTCGGACAGACACCCATGACAGAACCTTTGCGGGTTTTTGTCCGTGGTGTGGCCCTCCCAAAGGGCACTCTGCCTGATTCGGACTGGGGTCCTTCGTGATGCGCACAATGGCACCTATGCCTCTTGTGCCTGAAGCTTGAGGGTGAACTTGTTCATCCGGGCTACCGAGATTGCTGCCGGCGGTTTCAGGACTTCGAGATTCACTTGGACTTCAACGGAGCGCTCGGGTTGTTTCGTGATCTGAGGAGCTTGAGCATCTGCCGCCACCGTTGGTATTTGCCGTGTAGCCTCCTCCCGCGCCACAATCTCCGCCGCCAGTTTCGGTTCAAGCTCCGTCGGTGCTTCTTCCTTCACCTTCTCCGGCTGCACAAAATCGACTACCATCCTTTCAGCCAGCCGCCGTTCCAACGCCTCCATCCGTTGGGTCAGGACCTGCAGGTCCGCAGCTTCCTTGGGCGGATAAGGCAGGGCACCCTTCTGGGCATCAAACAGCTTCTTGAATGTTGGGTCCTGGAAATAGACGATCCGGTGGACCAGAAGCGGGTTCTGCCTCTCCGGGATGAGGATAGCCTGATCCGGGTTCAATCGCCGCACCTCGTCCGGGGTCAACAGCGGCCGTTCCTCCATCCGCCGACTGACCGACCGCCGCTGCATGAAATCCCGATCCCGCGACACGCTATCCGACACAGAAAGCTTGGTGGTCTTGCCCAACGCATCCGAAATCTCCCCCGCCGTCTTCTTGTCGTTGGCCGCGAGGTAAAGCTTCATGCCGGCGGCGGATTCGAGCGACAGGCGGACATTCTCGCCATAGATGTTGTCGAGACCGGGGATCGACTGGGTGATGATCGATACCCGCGCGCCATGACCAGCGAGTTGTTTCAGGGCCTGCTCAACGATTGGCATAGGCCCAAGTTGGTCGAACTCATCCAGCATGACCATCACGGGCCAAGGTTCGGATTTCGGGTCGGGGAGGGTGGAGCGCATGGTGGCGATGAGCTCGCCGAAGAACAGCCGGACCAGAGGTGACAGCGTGCGGATATCATCGGCGTTGACGACGACATAGATCGACATCGGTCGCCTGCGGAGATCGGCAAAGGAAAAGTCATTGCCGGAGGTGGCGCGGTCGACGGCCGGGTTATTCCAGAGCGTCATGCCTGCGCCGCCCAGAACAGACGCGTGGGATGAAAGCGTGCGGTCGGAATACCCTGCGAACTTGCGGAACGTCTGGGCCGCGTTGGGGTGTTTCACCTCCTCGGCATGCTCGCCGTAAACCTCCTGAGTGGCCCCCCGACCAAAGAGGATGCGGCTGATCTCGCCGATGGTCGGCTTGCCCCGCTCAATGGCCAGAAGACCTGCAGCGACGAAGAGTTCGCGCCCCTCGGTCAGGAAGTCGCCAGCAGTGCCTTTGTCCGAAACCGTCAAGAAATAGTCAGAAATCTTGGCCAGTTCGGTATAGCGCTGTTCCAAATTGGCAATGCGGGCGACGCGTTCGAGCGGGTTGTAGCGATGAGTCGGATGCTCAAAATCGAAGGGTGAGAAACGATAGACCGCGTCGCCTTCGGCCTGCCGATGCCGGGACGTTGCCTCGAAGATCTCGCCCTTCACATCGAGGACGACGATGCTGCCGTTAAACAGAAGCGTGTTTGGGATGACATAGCCCACGCCCTTACCGGCGCGGGTGGGTGCCACAACGAGGCAGTGGGGGAATTTCTGGAATGTGGCGCTGACATAAGGCGCGGGTTTTGAAGGGCCGCCCAGCTTGCCGAAGACCATCCCCGCGCCCAAGGGCTGCAAGAGGCCATTGGCCTTCATTTCAGCGCGCGCCTGGAACTTGGCCTGACCATATTCGGTCAGCTGCTGACGGAAGGTCAGCGCGACGGCGGCAATCGTAAAGAGCACGGTCGATGCGCCGACGATCTGCCAAGGCAGGACCCAGGGCACTGAGGTCAGCCGGGCGAAACCGGGGAACTCGGCAATTAGGACAAAGATGCCGGTTGCGTTCGGATCGCGCCCCAAGATCAGGTTGAGGACAAGACCCCCGGCGATGAGACCAACCAGCAGGCCGGAGGTGAGACCAAGGGGAAGCAGCAAGGCAATGCGTTGCATGATCAAAACTCTCTGTCATTGCCATGAGCGCGATCATGAGCATGTGCTCGCGCGTGCTCCGGCGGTCGCGAAGCCGCTTGCGCCACCATTCTGCGTTCTGCCGCCTCCGCTTCATGTGCGCTGAAACCAAGCGAGGGATGCTCTTTGGCAGCCGAAACGACGGCCACTGCCATGGCCGCCCGAGCGGCCGGATCCGGCACGTCCTTGGCCAGTGCCTCGGTCCGACCAGCGGCGATGTCTTTCAACACCGTCGCCCCGTAGCGCTCCTTCATTTCTTCCGCGAAATCCCGCGCCTGATTTTCATTGCGGAAGGAGATGGAGCCCTGGCTGGCATGGACTGCTGCCATTTTTCCCAAAGCCTCTACAAGTAGATCAGGACTGCGCTCCAACGCGCGATTGTGCGCGGAATGGATGAGTTCAGCAGCCCGTTCATAAAACCGGTCCACCCGTTCCGCCGCAGAACTGCGACCGTGGGCGCTGCCGAGATCAAAACCATGCCGCTTGGCGACATCGGCAATATCGGATTTCACCCACGACTCTTCTTCGCGGGCGTTGGCCGCCCCAGTTTCGAGTCGCGTCTCAAGCTTCTTGAAATCGATCCCAGCGATGTTCGCATATAAACTCAAAGTAGCGCTCAACATCTTGGCACTGCTTTCGTCGAGGTCTTTCTCGGCCCCGGCAATCGCCAACGTGTTTGCGCCGATGGTAGTGCTATACAGTGTCGATCGGGGCTGGGCTTCGATCTCCGACTGCTGTCGATCCAGCCCAAAGGCCGCCGCTGCTTCCTTGGCGATGCCCTGCATTTCAGATCGCAGGTCGTCCTGTCGGTCCGACGGCAATCGGTCGATCTGCGCGGTTGATTGGGCCACCCAGGCCAAGATTGCCTGCGCCGGGTCGGAAGCAAAATCGCTCCGCTGCCGTTCTTCTTCGACATAGGCCGCCATCACTGGGCTTTGCGCCAAATGCTTGGCCAAGGCTTCACTGAGCGGCCCCTCATCGGGAAACTTCGCCAGAACTTCGGCACCACCATCGCGACCGTAAGAGGTGACGGCCAAAAGTTCGTCGGGCAGAAAGCCGCTGGAGCCTTCGCCGTCGACAAAGCGACCGGTGCCGAGCGTGGCCTCAGCATCAGGGATATGCTCGGCCACCACCTTCCGAAATTCCGGGTCGGCGACGAGCCGCTCGGCCAGATCGCGGGTGTTTTCAGTGTCCCGGCCGAGGGTCAGGACTAGCTGCGCCTCGTCGCCTGCGTGGATTGCGGTCTCGGGGCGGGCGAACTCGGGCTGTGGCTGATGCTCAAGGACAAGCCCTTCCGGCCCGCGGTCGGGTTCTTCCACCAACTCTCGGTCCATCTCAGCCGCGCGCTTCACCGCCAGTTCAAGCCCTTCTTCGCCCCCTTCATAGAAGTCATAGGCATGACGCAGGGCCTCGCGGGAATTCGGGAAGGTGCGCTCCGAAACGGTGAGTTCATTCTCCCCTCCCGACAGATTTGCCTCGTAGCCCGTGTGAATCCCTCGGTCAGTTGCCACCGCAACGGGCCGCAGTTCGACATTTGTATCGGTCGTGACCCAGTCGCCCGTGGCGATGATGGCTGGCGTTTCGGCCGGGCCGTCCTGGTGGGCAGCGACGTCACGATCTGCGGTTGTTTCGTGGGCTTGCACAGCTGCGCGCAATGTCGGCCCGGGCGGGACCGCGTCACTGTGATCGGTCCAAAGCGTTGCCGCCTTTTCTGGCTCTCGTCGTGCGAAAGCCTCGAGATCATCCCTCAACCCAGTATCGAGCCGTTCAGTTACAGCGGGGCCATCCTTGCCCCACTCGATCTTGCCCAACCGTTCTGTCAGCGAGGCTTCCATCGCGCTCAGGAACCCGGCGCGAAACTCCGCATCGGGCGCATGCGAGTCCGGCAGCGATTTGAAGTACCGCGTCTCGCCTCCTTCATGGGCCCCGTGGATCTCTGTCCGGGCCATGGTGCGCGCGGTGTTGCCATCGATATGCGCGACCGAGGGCCGCTCGGCTGGATCGGCGCGGAAGAAGGCCTCGCCCGCCTGGCGCGGGTCTTCGAATTCCTGCGCAGCGCCCGACAGGGTCAGGCGAACCGAGAAGTATTCCTTGGGTCGGTCAGTGGCCGGACGTTCCGCATCGCTGCGCTCTGTTTCTGGGCGGTTCAGCCCTGCATTGCTGTCGTTTTCCATGGTGTACCTGCGGGGCAAAGAGCCGGAAATAAGGAGGAGAAGGGGAGGGCAGGCGCTGCCCCGATGTCAGTCGTCGAGGCCGGGGAAATACATCTCCATGATCCCGCGCTGATCGCCGATGCGGCCCATCTGCAGGATCACGTCGATCGAGGTCTGAAGGTATCGGATCACCTCGCCGAAGCTGAGCTTGGTGCCCTGCGCCATCACCAGAAGTGCGAGGCGGTCCATGGCTTTGCGGGCCGAATGAGCGTGCAGCGTGGTGAAGGAGCCCGAATGCCCGGTGTTGATCGCGTCCAGAAACGTTGCGGCTTCGGCCCCGCGCAACTCGCCCAGGATGATCCGGTCAGGTCGCAAGCGCAGCGTGGCCTGCAAGAGTTTGTCGGCCGAGCGGGGCGAACCCTCGTCACGCTGGGCGATCAGGCTCACGGTATTGGGCTGGCCGGGCAGGAGTTCGAGGGAATCCTCAATCGTGACGATCCGCTCATCCGGGGCCACCATTTCCAAAAGCTTGCGGCCGAGCTCGGTTTTGCCGGTCGAGGTGCCGCCGGAAACGATGACGTTGAGCCGCTCGGACACCAATTTGCCCAAGAATCCCTCGACATCCGCCCCTTCCGACCCGGCGCGGATTTCCGCCACCATCGCGCGGCGTTCCTCCTCAAGGGAGTTTTCTTGACCCCGAAGGAAGCTAAACGATTTGGCCACGCGCCGAACATCTCCCTGCCGGGACCGAAACACCCGGATTCCAATCACCGTGCCGCCCGAGACGGCAGGGCTGCCCACCACCTGACAGCGCAGCATCAGATCGCGGTAGCGCACGGCCGCCGAGACCAGAGGAGCCGTTTCCGTGAAGGTGTTCGAGGTCGAGTTTGCGATCTGGGAAGCCAAATCGCGCACCGAGCGCGCGGGGAGGGCGGCAAGCCCGCTTGAGGTCATATGGATTTGCCCCGCGCGTTCCAGCCAGATCGACCCATCGGCATTGATCGCCAGTTCCATCACAGTCGGGTCTGACAGGGCGGCATCCAGCTGCCCGAGATAGGTATCGAGATAGCTCATCAGTAAAACGCCAGATCCGCATCGACGCGGATCATCACAACCGCGCCCTGATTGACGCTGATCGTCGGCGGGATGCTGAGATAATCGGCCATCACGGTGTTGACCGCCTCGCCCAAATCAGTGCCGACGTTTTCGGCGGTGTCCGAGGCTACCTCATTGGCCGCGTATTTGTCGGCTGCCAGTGTTGGCACGGCCCCGATCAGGGAAATCAGAGCGGCCGTGCCAAAACGCTGGAGGAAGTGGTTTCGGACTGTGCCAGGCAGGCCCGAGCGCCCGATGCGGTCGGTGCCATAGGCGGCAAGGGTGACGGACTGCCCGTCGGTGGTGACCAGCCGGTCCCAGGCGATGAGCACGCGCCGCTGACCAGCATCAACCTCGGAAGCGTAGCGCCCGAAGAGACGCGAGCCGCGCGGGATCAACACGCGGGACATATCAAACGACCAGACATCATGGCTGACGATGGCAGAGACATTGCCAGCGAGATCGGTGCTGATCGCGGTCTCAAGGGCCGCTTCGATCAAGGTGCCTTGCATGACAGTATGGGCAGGATCGGCGATGACCTCGGCCTGCCGAACCTCGGCCGCCTTTGCTCCCGCCCTGCGAAACGCATCATCCCCGGTGCCGGCCTGTCCCGGCGCAGCCGGGGCAGGGGCCGCAGCGCCAGCCTCACCGCCCATATCCATGCTGGAGCGCAGGGCCACCATGTCGGAATGGATCTGCGCCTCGTTTAGCATCTCGGCTTCCTGCCTGCGCCGGGCCAATTCTTCTTCCCGGGCACGCGCCGCCTCGGCCTCCGAGTCGCCATCGATAAGCGCCTTGGTCTCAAGTTCAGTCTGTAACCGGATGTTTTCGCGCTCAAGATCAGAGAGGGCTGCCGCACGAGCCTTTGCATCGGCATCGAGGGCAGCAACCTGCGCTTTGAGGTCAGAGAGTGCGGCCTCATCGGTGACAGTCACGGGATTGGCTTTCAGATCGGCGATCTGAGCGTTCAACGCCTCAATCTCTGACTGCAACCGTTCTGCCTCCGAGGTGTCTGGCGCTGCCGGAACGATCTGCGGCTTTGGACGCGAGACGCTGAAGCCATCTGTTCCAGTCCCATCACCTTGGAAATCGCTGACCGAAGCGGTCTCGATCGCGGGTGCCGGGGCAGGGGCATCGGGTGCGGCCAGAACCAGCCAGGCCCCGACGCCGACACCGGCGACGGCCGTCACGGCAGAAAGCGCGTAAGGGTTTATGCCCCGACGGCGCTTTGGGGCCTCGGCGGGTTTCATGCGCTCCATGCGGGCGGTGAGTTTTTCGGCCTGGGTCTCGTCGCTCATTGGCTGACCCCCGGCTCGGCGGTGACGCAGACGTATTCTTCGCCGTAACGTAAGACCCAACGCTCAGAGCGGGTGCTGACCGTAATGGTGGTGCCCCGGACAGAGGAATTGACCGAGTATTCCTGCCCCTTGGCATCGGCCCGGAAGATCGTCGGCATCGGCGCGCCGGGTGGGATGACAAAGGTGGTCTTTCGTCCGTCATCCGAAATCGACACCGGTGCAAAGCCGGGCAGAGCGCGGCCCTTTTTCATGATCTTGTAGGTCATGGGCAGGGAGGTGGGTATCTCGCTGCCAGCAGCGGCGGCACGCGTGCTGCCCGGCACGGTGAACTTCACCGAATAGTTCAGATTGCCCTTTCCTCCTTCTGTCACTTGCAGAAAATAGATGTTGCGCTGCGTCTCGACCGTCAGGTTGGTCGTGGCCCCGGCGACGACGGGTTTGATGATGAAAAGGTTGGCGCGCTCCAACTTGTCGATCTTGAAGCTTTCGAGATCGCCGATGGCGATGGACTGGATTTGCTCACCGGTCCCAAGTTCGACGAGGGTCACGTTTCTGAGCCGCGTGTTGATCCGGTAAACCTGCCCCTCTTGGTAGGTGGCATAGGTCACACGGGCATCATGACTGCCGGGTTTGGGCGTGGTTTCGGCCAAGGCGGGAAGGGCGGTGATCGAGATCATAAGCCCGAGCGCAGGAAGGGTCAGTGGGTGGGTCATGTCATTCCTCCGTGGGGGCCAAGGTTTCTGCGGTGATGCGGTAGTCCGTCACCAGAAACCCGGTCGGGTTCTGCCAGACGAGATCGAGTGCAGTCTGTTTGGACGGCTCGAAGCGATAAGTGACGGTGGCGGTGAATTTGCCGATCCGGTCAGGCACGCCCTCACCATCGGACACCCAGGTTTTTGTGAAACGCACTTGCGCGGTGGTATCTGTCACCGGGGTGATCGACAGGATGTCGATGAACACCTTGGAATTCTGGCCATAGAGTTTTGGCGGGTAGTTGGCGTTGCCTTCCGTCCAGAGGCTCACAAGGCCTTGGCGGGCATTGCCTTCGGACCAGGTGTAGGCGCGCAGAATGCGGGACTCATTGTCGTGCTGGTCATAGGTTTCACGGTCGGTGACATAGGCAAAGAGCAGGCTTTGCCGGATCGCCTCGGCCTGTTCTATCCCTGCCTTTTCCACCGCGACCACGCGTTCAGCGACGCCGGTGTCCTTGTCGACAATGGCGAGGAAGGCCTCGGTCTGTTTCAAGGGGAGCATTGTGACGACCGCAATCATGCCCATCAGCCCGATGGCAAGCCCGCCACCAGCGACGGCATAGGCGATGCGTTCGCGCTTTTTGACGCCGTAGAACATCTCGGCCTCGAGAAAACTTCTCAATTCAGGGTTTGAGCCTGTCATTGTCTTGCTCCGAAAATGGGGATTTGCGCGGTCGGCAGTTGTACGGCGTGGGCCAGTTCGTCAGCGTC
>CAYLYV010000100.1:0-17638 GCA_964387655.1 uncultured Cypionkella sp.
TAAACTTGCCCTGCGGCGACGCCGTGTCGATCGGATCCTGCAAGGACCGGAAATGCGCACCTTTCGCCTCCAGCCGCTCGATGATTTCCAAGAGGTGAGAAAGCGAGCGGGCAAGGCGGTCGATCCGAACCACGACGAGCGTATCGCCAACGTGCAGCTGATCCAGCACACGCGCCAGAACTGGCCGGGAGCGACTGCCGCCAGATGCTTGTTCCTCCACGATTTCCACGCAGCCTGCGGAGCTGAGCTCCTGAACTTGGGGCAGGGCGGTTTGATCTTCGGTGGAAATACGCGCGTATCCGATGAGTGGCACGGGGCAGGGGGCCTTTTTGCAATTGCGGATGTCAGGAGTAAACGACCGATTGTAAACGGATGCAAGGGTGCTCTCTGTGGCGCTGTTCAGCAGAACACCCTTGGTTTCCTGAACTTGAGCACGATCATGGATGTCTCGCAGACCTTCGCGCGCGCGGGCAATATAAGGTATGTATAGGCACTCCAACAAAACACTTGGGTAAAGTGCAAAAACGCCGTATTTTGCACACATGAAGCCTCAAACGTCTGCCCCACATGACAACTTCGACGATCCTCCAGTCGGTGACGCAGATGTCGTGGAGGCATCCGAAGGCGATCTGTGGTTCCTGCCCGGTCCGATCGACGAGGATCACGACGATCTGCCACTCGGTCCACGGGCGGAACCCTGTGAGACCGCGGTTCTCGACGACTGGCGGAAGGCTGAGGCGAGCAATGCCGCACGGCTCGCCCGTGTCGCGGGCCGACTCGGTGCGCTGGATGATCGGTTATGGCGTGGGCCGGATGGCTGGCGGCACAGGCTCGCCCTTATCGAGGCGGCCGATCTGAGTTGGTTTGCAGGTGAACGCATCGGGCCGGATCGACTGGCACTCTGGATCTCACTACGCTTGTCGGGGGTTCAGGACGATACGGGCGCGCTGGCGCGTGTCGGATGGGCGGTTCGGCGGCTGACGGCTGGACCCGGGCCGGTGGTGGACCTGTCCGCTTTCCTTGACCGCCGCGACCCCGACAACATGTCGAATGAAGCTGAGCCGTTCGCGGATCGTGCATCCAGCTGGACGGGCATGATGGCACAAGCCGCCGATCTGCACCCAATCACCCGCGCCTGCATGGGCTTTCACCTCTGGAGCCTCGCGGGCCTCGGGCAGCATGGCGACCGGATGGAAGCGGCGGTCACAGCCGCACGGATCGCGGCCTGCGAGGGCAAGGGGGCAGTCTTCGCACCTTTGGCCTTGGGCGGGACTGGGGGGCTTCGCGCTGGCGGCCCACCCGCTGACCGTCTGGAGCGTTGGTTAGTAAGGATGGAGACGGCAAGTCTGACTGCAATGCGGCACCTCGATGACATCGAGGCATGGTCAGCACAGGTAGTAACCGAGATGTCGGCACTTTCAGGAAAGACGCCAGCGGCCTTGCGCGCCGTGCTGACAGAATGGCCTTTCATCTCAGCCGCGATGGCTGAGGCCCTTACCGGAGCGAGCCGTGCCGCCATTCAGCGTAACCTAGCCTGGATGGAAGCAAGGGGTTTGATCCGAGAGGTGACAGGGCAAGGTCGGTTTCGGATGTGGCGCGCAGCGACCGGATCATGAAGACCGCTAGCAGTCACTCCTGTCTGCGCGATGTGGTAGTTTTCGCGCATCGGAATGGAATGCCGCAGCAGGAGCCGAAGTACTTCTGACTCCTAGAAAAATGTCCTGCCCGCCCTCCATGACAGCTAGGACAATTTGCGATAGGCGTTTAGGCCACCAGCAATGAACCGGGCGTTCCGATAGCCCATGTCCTGCAAGGTGGCGGCTGATAACGCGCCACGATTGAACGCGTTGCAGTAGCAAAGGATTGTCTGGTCAAGATCGGGAAGGGCCGCCTCTACGTTCATTTCCAGCTTGCCACGACTGATGTGTAAGGACCCGGGAATATGCCCTGCGTCATGCTCTTCCTTGTCGCGGATATCGAGGGCGACAGCTCCAACCTGCAAAAGCCCGTCTACAGCTTCGGGCGCCACGCCAGCGACACGGCTTTGCGCCGCATCGGCAAGCGCCTGGAATTTCTGAGTGTAGGCCATTCTTTCCCTCATGTTTCGATTGTGCGGACGTTTAGGGGTCTGGAGCGTCGGCTTGATCACATTGGCTTGCGGGCCACGAAGTCGATCAGCGCAGATTGCCCAACATGCCTGCTGCCTTCAGAGAGCTCGGCCTCATATTCTGCAAGGTGGAGAATCTCGAGACCATTGAAACGGTCGGCCAGTAAATCGGCAGTGTAGAGGTTTTCGAGGATGCGTGGACCGCCCGAGTTATGGGCGAGTTGTGCCGGAGTGTAGCCGTGCAGCAGCAGCAATCCTCCGGGGGCAAGGGCCCGGATCATTCCCGCAAAGATCTCATCGCGCAAGGCGGGACCCGCGAACTGGATAAAGATGGCTGCCACGGCATCGTAAAGGCGCGCACCCCAGTCCCAGCTGGCGATATCGGCCACATGGAAATCAACCGTTGCGGCTTGAGTTTCGGCAAGCATACGTGCTTTCGCTACGGCGACATCCGAGGCGTCCATCGCTGTCACCACCAAACCTCGCGTGGCTAGAAAGACCGAGTTGCGACCCTCTCCGTCTGCGACACAAAGGGCTGTCTGACCGGCGGCAAGTCGATTGGCGTCGCGACGCAGAAAGGCGGACGGCTCAGTGCCGAAGAGATAGCCGGGGGTGTTATAGCGTTCGTTCCACATGTTCAGTGCCCTTTCCCGCGAGCTATTCGCCATGACCAATTCCCAAAATTCAGACGGCCGTTCCTTTCATTCACACCGCGGAACGACCCTCGGTCATCGGCACCAGCGAAAGTTGGCTGGAGCTGGCGGCATCCCGCAGTGGGGTCGGAGGTGTCGAAGGTCTGGCGATTGTCTTGGTATCTTTGGACAGTGTGCTGACGGCCTCGAATTGGGACAGGAAGATCCGTCCTTTGAAATGGTCCATGAAATCCGACCTTTTCAGCGCGTCCATCACCGGCCCCTTCACCTCGGACAAGTGGAACCCGATCCCGGCGGAACCGAGGCGGTGAGCGATGGCTTCGAGACTTTCCAGCGCGCTCGCGTCGATGGCGTTCACCGCCGGGCACATGAGGATGACGTTCTTTAGATCCGGGTGGTCGGCGATGCGGTCATAGATCGCATCCTCCAAGGCGCGGGCATTGGCAAAATACAGGCTCTCGTCCACGCGGATCGACAGGATCGAAGGATCGGTGATCACCTCGTGGCGGTCGACGTTGCGGAAATGCTCGGTCCCCGGCACCTGGCCCACGATGGCCATGTGTGGCCGCGACGTGCGCCAAAGGAACAGCAGCAGCGAGAGGGAGACGCCGGCGGTGATCCCCGCCTCGACCCCGACCAGCAACACGGTCAGAATGGTGACTGCCATGGCGGCGAAGTCGGCCTTGGAATAGGCCCAGGTGCGCCGGATCGCGGCGATATCGACCAGGGACAGCACGGCCACGATGATAGTCGCGGCCAGCACCGCTTGGGGCAGGAACCGGAACAGCGGAGTCAGGAAGACCGTGGCAGCGAGGATGCCTGCGGCTGTGAACGCCCCTGCAAGTGGCGTTTCAGCTCCGGCATCAAAGTTCACAACCGAGCGGGCAAAACCGCCCGTCACCGGATAACCGCCCGACAGGGCCGAAGCGATGTTTGAGACACCAAGGGCGGTCAGTTCCTGATTGGGCACGATCCGTTGCCGCCGCTTGGCCGCCAGCGTTTGCGCCACGGAGACGGATTCTACGAAGCCTACAAGGCTGATCAGCACGGCAGGCAGAAGCAGTTGCTGCCATAGGCCCAGATCGAATGACGGAAGCGCAAAGGGCGGTAGGCCTGCGGGAATGTCGCCGACTATCTTCACGCCCTTGTCCACCAGCCCAAAGCCCACCACGGCCAGGATCGACAGCACGATGGCGGCCACCGGGCCTGCTTTGGCGATCAGGTCAGCGACTCGGGGCCGCAAGCCGCGTGCCAGCAACAGGGGTTTTAACTGCTTGCGGGTCCAGAACAGGAAGGCGGTCGCGGCGACGCCGATCACCAGCGTATAGGGATTGATCCCGCCAATCCCGTTGAAAATACCGGTCAGCAAATGCGGCAAGGTATCACCGTCCGCCTTGATCCCCAGAATGTGTTTCAGCTGGCTTGTGGCGATCAGGATGCCCGAGGCGGTGATGAAGCCCGAGATCACCGGATGGCTGAGAAAGTTGGCCATGAATCCCAGCCGAAGGACCGACATCGCGACCAAAACGAGGCCGGACAAGAATGCCAGCGTGATCGCGGCCGTCAGGTATTCGGCACTCCCCGGTGCCGCGACCTGCCCCACCGCAGCCGCCGTCATCAAGGACACCACCGCGACCGGCCCCACCGCCAGCGCGCGGCTGGTGCCGAAGATCGCATAGGCAATCAGCGGCAGGATCGAGGCATAGAGGCCGACCTGCGGCGGCAGGCCCGCTAGCATCGCATAGGCCAGACTTTGCGGCACCAACATGATTGTCACAATCACGGCGGCGACCAGATCGCTTTGCGCCTCGGTTTTCGTATAGGCTGGGGCCCAGCCGAGGATGGGCAGAAGGGACTTGAGGGAGGTCACGAGAATTGCCTTTTCGGGGTTACGCGGCGGTCACGGGTTGCGGTTTGGCCATCCATTCACGCCCGCGCAGCATGGCTTTCCAATAGATCGGCGGCAGCATCTGTTCCTTCAACAGCCAGGCCAAATGGCTGGGCTTGGTGCCGTCGATCAGCCAGCTAGGGAAGGATGGCAGCAACTTGCCGCCATAGCCGAATTCGGCCAGCACGATCTTGCCGCGTTCCACCGTCAACGGGCAGGAGCCGTAGCCATCATAGGCCACATCCGCATCTTTGATCACACCCAGATCCTTGAGCAGGTTGTGCGCCACAACCGGGGCCTGCTTGCGCGCGGCGGCTGCGGTCTTGGCATTGGGCGCATTGCAGACATCGCCAAGGGAATAGATGTTTGGCAGCGTCTTGTGCCGCAGGGTCGCCTGATCGACAACGACCCAGCCTGCAGCATCGGCCAGGGGCGAGACGCGGACGAAGTCGGGCGCGACCTGTGGTGGGACGACATGGATCATGTCGAACCCGGTCTCAACGGCCTCGGACGTGCCATCGGCCTTGGTCTGGGTGAACCAAGCGGTCCTCGCGGGGCCATCCACGCGGGTCAGACGGTGCTGGAAGTGCAGCTGCGCCTTGTATTTCTCGATGTATTGCATCAGCGCCGGGACATATTCCTTGACCCCGAACAGCACTGCACCGGCGTTGAAGAAATCGATCTCGATGTTCTTCAGGCGGTCCGTCCGAAACCAATGATCCCCAGACAGATAGAGCGCCTTTTGCGGGGCCCCTGCGCATTTGATCGGCATCGGCGGCTGGGTGAAGACGGCGCGCCCACGCTCCAACCCCTTGACCAGCTCCCAAGTATAGGGGGCCAGGTCATAGCGGTAATTGGAGGTGACACCGTTGCGCCCCAGCGTCTCGGTCAGCCCTTCGATGCCCGCCCAGTTCAGTTTCAGCCCCGGCGTGACAACAAGTTGGCCGTATTTGACCACCCGGCAGCCATCCAAGATCACCACATTCTTGTCCGGCTCAAAGGCAGCGACGGCGGCCTTGATCCAGCGCACGCCTGCGGGGATCAATGATCCCATGGTCTTGGCGGTGGATTCCGGGTCAAAGATGCCGCCACCGACCATCGTCCAGCCGGGCTGGTAGTAATGGATGTCGGCGGGGTCGATGATGGCGATGTCCAGGTCGGGCTTGCGCGCCTTCAGGCTGGCGGCAACGGCGATCCCCGCCGCCCCACCGCCGATGATGACAACAGCATGGGAGGCATCGACTGTATCCGTTGGCGTGCGCCCGCCATTGGCAATGCGGCGCACCACCCCCGCCATGTCATAGCCTGCGGCCTTGGTTGCGGTGATGATCTCGGGCAAGTGCCGCCCCCGCCCGCCTTCGGACAAGGACCAGAGCGTCGCCGACCTAGTGCCCGTGCGGCAATAAGCCAGGATCGGTTTCGGAAGATTGTCCATTGCCGCGCCAAAGGCCACCGCATCGGCGTCACCAACCTTGCCTGACACGATCGGCAGATAGGCGGCCTGCATTCCCGCCGCCGTCGCCGCCGCTTCGATTTCGGAGAACGAGGGCTGGTCGGCACCTTCGCCGTCGGGGCGGTTGCAGATGACGGACTTGAACCCGGCGGCGGCGAGTGCCGCGATGTCCTGCGGAAGAACCTGTTCGGAGACGGACAGGGTGGGCGTGATCGGTTTGGCGGTCATGGACAAGGCTCCTCCCAGAGCGTGTTTTCTGTTGGGGCCTCAGGCCCGGATCGCCTGGGACATGGTCCACAGGGATGTGGACCGATTGCCAGACCGGCAGAAGGCGACGATCGGTGTGGGCAGACGGTTCAGCAGATCGCGGAACGCCGCCGCCTCGGCCGGACCGGCCTGGCCCGGAACGATGGGCAGATAGGCGGACTGCATCCCCGCAGCCTTTGCCGCTGCCGCGATCTGGTCAAAGCCGGGCTGGCCCGGTCCACACTCGCCATCCGGCAGGTTGCAGATGATCGACTTGAAGCCGGACTTGGCCAGAGATGCCACCTGGTTCGGCAGGATCTGAGGGGACACCGACAGGGTCGGGGTCAGCGTCTTGATGGTCATGGAAAGGATCCTTTGGCTTGAGTTATGTTCGGTGACTGCCGCTTACAGGCCGTTGATCGGCACCTTGAGGAACCGCTTGCCAGACTCATCCGGTGGCGGCAGATCGCCCGCGCGCATGTTGACCTGCAGCGACGGAATGATCAGCTTCGGCATGGCCAGCGTCGCATCGCGCGCCTCGCGGACCTGAACGAACTGATCTTCGGTGATTCCTTCATGCACGTGGATGTTGTGCGACTTCTGTTCGCCTACGGTGGTTTCCCAGCGGATTTCGCGCCCGTTCGGGCCGTAGTCGTGGCACATGAAGAGGCGGGTTTCGTCCGGCATCGACAGCACTCGCTGGATCGACCGGTAAAGCGTGCGCGCGTCCCCGCCCGGGAAATCGGCGCGGGCCGATCCGCCGTCAGGCATGAAGAGCGTGTCGCCCACAAAGGCCGCGTCTCCGATGACATGCGTCATGCAGGCGGGCGTGTGGCCGGGTGTGTGCATCGCAAAGGCGGTCATGCCGCCGATCTGGTAGCTATCACCATCCTTGAACAGCCGGTCGAACTGGCTGCCGTCGCGCTGGAACTCGGTGCCTTCGTTGAACACTTTTCCGAAGGTGTCCTGAACGATGGTGATGTTTTCGCCGATGCCGATCTTGCCGCCAAGCTTCCCCTGAATGTAGGGCGCACCCGACAAGTGGTCGGCATGGACATGCGTCTCGATCAGCCATTCCAGCGTCAGGCCGTGCGCCTTGATAAAGTCGATCACCGCATCAGCCGAGGCATAGGTGATGCGGCCTGCGGCATAGTCGATGTCCATCACGGAATCGATCACCGCGCAGGACGTGCTGGCCGGATCGCGGACGACGTAGGTCACGGTGTTCGTGGGTTCGTCGAAGAACGCGGTGACCTCTGGTCTGATCGACAAATCAACGGTGTGAGGGATCGGGGTAAAGGCGGTCATGGGTATATCCTCCTTGAAGGGCTCAGGCGGTTTGGCGACGGGGCAAGGCTTGCAGCCAACGAGCGAGCAGGATGCCGGCCCCCATCGAGATCAGGAACAAAGCTGTCGGCCACGGCGCAAAGCCGAGAGCGGGAATAGCTCCACCGGGGCAGAAGCCGGATATGCCCCAGCCCACGCCGAACAGGGCCGACCCGCCGACCAGCTTCGTGTCGATCACCTTGCTGGTGGGCAGGTGGAACTTCGTGTCGAGCAAAGGCGCCGACCTTGCGCCGAACAGCAGGCGATAGCCGATGGCAGCGGTGATCAGCGCGCCGCCCATCACGAAGGCAAGGCTTGGGTCCCAGGTGCCGAAGAGGTCGAAGAAATTCAGAACCTTGGCGGGATTGCCCATGCCGGAGATGGCAATCCCGAGCCCGAAGATCAGACCGGCGGCGAGGGCGGAAAGGATGCGGTTCATGGGCTCAGCCTCCAAAGCCGTGGCGGATCAGGGTAACGGTGGCAAAGGTCGTGGCCATGAAAGTGAGCACCGCCACCAGCGAACGCGGCGACAGTCGCGCCAGCCCGCAGACGCCATGCCCGGACGTGCAGCCCGACCCGTAGGTCACGCCGACACCAACGATGACCCCGCCAATGGCCAGCACCACACCGGTTGTCGGCGAGGCAAAGCTGAACTCTGCCCCCAGCAGGGTGGCAATCAGCGGCGCGGCAATCGCCCCCGCCAGAAAGGCCAACCGCCAGGGGCTGTCGGGGCTTTTCGGCTCAAGCACGCCCCCCAGCATGGCGGTCATGCCCGCGATGCGCCCGTTGAAGGCCATCAGGATCACGGCCCCAAGGCCGATCAGAATGCCGCCGAACAGCGAGGCAAAGGGAGTAAATTCAGTGATCATTCTTCTGGAGGCTCCGGTTTGTGCGAAACTTGGCGGTGCCGCCGACCTCAGCCGCGGTTCGCGCAGCGTTGGAAGGGGGGCAAGTGGTTCTCTTCAGACGCATCGCGCAGGCGCTGCATGACGAGCGTGATGTCAGGATAGGCCGCGACAGCGGGAAGCAGGTTTCCGTCATAGAGATCGCGATTGGCGATTTCGGCCTCGACGCCGATCTTGCACGCGTCGGCCAAGGTTTCCGGGGCCGTCGGGGCCACCAGCGCACCGGTGGCATAACCGTTCTCGGGGACTGCGACGCCATAGGTCTCGTAAAGTCCGATCAGCATGGCCTCATGCTGCCGTTCGGCATTGATGATGTTCGAAAAGGGCCGCGCGTCTCCGAATTTGGCGATTACGGCGGCGTAGAACGCCTCGGCGTGACGCTCGTCCTGCAGGGCGGAACCCAGTGCGGCCACGGCGTCCGGTGTCAAAGCCTGGGACCAGGCAGGCGCTGCGGCCATGAGGCCAAACAGAAGAATGGCGATGGGACTTTTCGACATGTCGTGCCACCTTTCGAGGGTGAGAAAGAGTCAATCATACTGCAACCGCGCCGCAGGAATGCTGCCGCGGATCAATCTGCGTTAGTGCCTTGAGCGGGTCTGGTTCAGGTCTTGCTGATCGGGCAGGTCCGGATGCCAAAGAGCGTGTAGGCCGGGCAGAACCGGAACGCGGCGGTTCCTAGCATCACGAGGCCGACGGCTGCCACGGCGAACTTCCAGGCCCCCCAGGCCGCGAAGAACCCGGCAAACGGCGGCAGGAACGGGGAAGCCAAAAGGACGGCCCCGACGATGAAGCGAAGCGTGCGATCAAGTGATTCGATATTTGCCATTTTTTCCTCCTTGAGGACGAGTGATGTTGCTTTGTATATTCGCAAGTGCTAAAGTGTCAAGCATGAAAACAGATATCCTTGATGAAACTATACACCCCCTTGAAGCGAAAGCCGAAGAGGTCTCCGCCACGCTCGCCGCCATGGCCAACCCCAAGCGGCTTCTCGTGATGTGTACCTTGCTGGCGGGTGAGAAGTCGGTGGGCGATCTGGCGGAGATCGTGAACCTGACCCCTGCCGCCCTGTCGCAGCATCTTGGCAAGATGCGCGCGCTGCGGCTGGTCTCGACTCGTCGCGACGGGCAGACGATCTACTACAGTCTCGCCAGCACAGAAGTGCAGGCTGTGCTCGAAACCCTGTACCGGGTTTACTGCGCGCCCGACTGCTGAGGGATAAGCCGGTCCAGAAGGATGCCGCGATTGACCGTGATGTCGGCAATCGTCATGTCGTCCAGCACGGACAGGAAGGCACGCAAAGCCCTTTGTATTCCGCGCGATAGGTGGCAGACGCCTTCCAGCGGGCACCTGTTGGTTTCGGGATTGAAACACTCCACCAACTCTAGCGGCGCTTCCGTCCAGCGGACCACCTCGCCGACCGTGATCTGGTCGGCGGGCCGGGCCAGGCGCATTCCGCCATTGCGACCACGAATCGTCTGGATGTAGCCTCGCTGGCCCAACTCGTGCGACACCTTCACCAGATGCGCCTTGGAGATGCGGTGGGCCCGCGACACTTCTTCGACCGTCACGATAGCCGGATCGCGCAGGGCGACATACTGCAGGGTCCTCAAGGCGAAGGTCGAGTACTGGGTCAGATGCATGCGCGGCACCTCCTGCGTCAAAAAGCTCCACAACAGATATAGCTTTTCGGATCGCGCTGCAATAGTTGTGCAGAAAATGATACTTTAAGTGGTGGCCAGCGATTCGGTTTCACTTGCGGCCCGGCAGCGCCGATTGATGCCGATCAGCAATGGGTTCCGCTGCCGGTGATACCGCCTTAAGGACGCGGCACGCAGACGCCCTGTCTGCCGGGGTCACACGAAGCTTTCACAGGAGACGACTCATGAGCCTCAACATCGGCGACACCGCCCCGGACTTCACCGCCGACACTTCGACCGGCAAGATCCACCTTCACGACTGGATCGGCGGCGACTGGGTGTTCTTCTTCAGCCACCCTGGCGATTTCACGCCCGTCTGCACCACAGAGGTGGGCCGCACCGCCCAGCTGGCCGAAGGCTTTGCCAAGCGTCACGTCAAGCCGCTCGGTCTGTCCACGGACGGGGTGGAAGAGCACCTGAAATGGATCGCTGACGTGAACGACACGCAGCACACGACCGTCACCTTCCCCATCGTGGCCGACCCCGACTGCACCGTGGCGCGGCTTTACGGGATGATCCACCCACACGAAAGCGAGACCGCCGCCGTGCGGACGGTCTTCATCATCGACCCCCAGAAGAAAATCCGCCTGACGATGACCTATCCGATGAACGTGGGGCGGAACTTCGAGGAAATCCTGCGAGTGATCGACGCCCTGCAGACGGCAGACGCCAAGCACATCGCGACCCCTGCCGATTGGATACCGGGTGGCGTTGTGATCATTCCGAACTCGATCAAGGCGCCGGAGGCGCATGCATTGTTCCCGCAAGGCTGGACCGAAGTGCGCCCATACCTGCGGACCACCACACTCTGACCCGATACCGCCCCCTTGCCCCGGGGGGCGGTCCGACATCCGAACCGGAGTTTCCCCATGTTGCCCGATATCACAGCCCTTGACCTTGCCCGGATGCAGTTCGCCTTCACGGTGAGCTTTCACATCATCTTTCCGGTGTTTTCCATCGGGCTTGCCAGCTACCTCGCGGTGCTGAAAGGGCTGCATCTGTGGACGGGAAAGGCGGTCTATCTGGACCTCTTCAACTACTGGAAGAAGATCTTCGCCGTGGCCTTCGGCATGGGCGTCGTCTCGGGCATCGTGATGTCCTACCAGTTCGGCACCAACTGGAGCGTGTTTTCCGACAAGACTGGCCCGGTCCTGGGACCGCTGATGGGATATGAGGTGCTGTCGGCCTTCTTCCTTGAGGCGGGCTTTCTGGGGGTGATGCTGTTCGGCCGAATCAGGGTGGGCGAAAAGCTGCACTTCTTTGCCACGCTGATGGTGGCGGCGGGCACCTTCATGTCGGCCTTCTGGATCCTGTCGGTGAACTCGTGGATGCAGACGCCCGCAGGCTACGGCATGAACGCCGAGGGGCAGTTCATCGTCGAAAGCTGGTGGGCGGTGATCTTCAACCCGTCCTTCCCGTATCGGTTGGTCCACATGGTCCTTGCGGCCTACCTGACCACCGCCTTTGTGGTGGGCGCCGTGGGTGCGCTGCATCTCCTGCGAGACCGGACCAATCAGGGCGCGCGGGTGATGTTTTCCATGGCAATGTGGATGGCGGTCGTCGTGGCCCCCTTGCAGATCCTTGCAGGCGATGAGCACGGCATTAACACGCTGGAACATCAGCCTGCCAAAGTCATGGCGATGGAGGGGCATTACGACAGCCACCCGGACGGCGCGCCCCTGATCCTGTTCGGCATCCCGAACCCGGCAGAGAGGCGGATCGACTATGCGATCCAGATCCCCAACCTGTCGTCGTTGATCCTGAAGCATGACCTGAACGCACCACTTGCCGGTCTTGATACGGTCGATGACGCGCTCGAGCCGCCGGTCGCTATCCTGTTCTGGAGCTTCCGCCTGATGGTCGGGATCGGCTTTGCAATGCTGGGGCTTGGGTTGTGGAGCCTGATCGCCCGCTACCGTCGCCAGCTTTACGCGGCACCCTGGCTGTACCGCGCGGCCATCCTGATGGGGCCGTCCGGATTTGTCGCCGTGCTTGCAGGCTGGATCACGACCGAAGTGGGCCGCCAGCCCTATACAGTGTATGGCCTTCTGACGACGGCGCAGTCGGCGTCCTCGATTGACGCGGCCGCCGTGGGCACGTCGCTGGTGGCCTTCATCGTTGTCTATTTCACGCTGTTCGGCGCGGGGATGTTCTACATCCTTCGGCTGATGAACAAGCCGCCGCATCCGGGTGAAACCGGCCTGCCCACGGATGAGCCGGTGCGCGCGGGCGGCATTATGCCGGCCCCTGCGATGGATGCAGATGGCGATGGCCTGCTGAATGATCAGGGAGCACGGGCATGACACTGGACCTTCCGCTGATCTGGGCCGGGCTGATCGCCTTTGCAGTGCTGGCCTATGTCGTACTCGACGGGTTCGATCTGGGCGTCGGCATCCTATTCCCGCTGGTGCAGGGCGAGGCGAACAAGGACGAGATGATGAATTCGGTCGCCCCGGTGTGGGACGGCAACGAGACCTGGCTGGTGCTGGGCGGCGGGGGGCTGTTTGCCGTGTTCCCGCTGGCCTATTCCATCATCATGCCCGCCCTTTATGCGCCGATCATCATCATGCTTCTGGCGCTGGTCTTCCGCGGTGTGGCCTTTGAGTTTCGCTGGAAGACACGGCGCGGGCAGTTCCTGTGGGACTGGGCCTTTGCCTTCGGCTCGACCATGGCGGCCTTTGCCCAAGGGGTGGCACTTGGCGCGCTGGTACAAGGGATCAAGGTTGACGGTCGCGCCTATGCGGGTGGCTGGTGGGATTGGCTGACGCCGTTCAGCCTGTTCACCGGGGTGGCGCTTGTGGTGGGCTATGGACTGCTGGGCGCGACCTGGCTGATCCTGAAAACCGAGGATCATGTCCAGCGCCGGTCCTATGCCATCGCTTTCTGGGCCGCGCCCCTGACCTTGGCGATGATCGGTGTGGTCAGCCTGTGGACCCCGTTCCTCAACCCGCTTTATGCCGCGCGCTGGTTCGGCTGGCCGCAAATCCTGCTGGCCTTTCCGGTGCCACTGCTGGTGCTGGCGGCGGCCTACATCCTGCTAAAGGGCCTGACCGAACGGCGCGAGGCCAGCCCGTTTCTTGCGGCCCTGTCCCTGTTCGTGCTCAGCTTCATCGGGATCGGCATCAGCTTCTACCCCAATATCGTGCCCCATTCGGTCACGATCTGGGACGCTGCAGCCCCTGACAACAGCCTGTCGTTCCTGCTCGTCGGCGCGGTCGTGCTGGTGCCGTTGATCCTGGGATACACCGCCTATTCCTACTGGGTGTTCCGCGGCAAGGTGAAGGCCGTGGGAGGCTACCATTAATGGATACGCGGAAGTATCCGCTGGCCGCCAGACTGGGCTGGTTTGCGCTCTATTGGCTTGTCAGTGTCGCGGCCTTAGGCGTGGTAGCTTATGCCATTCGGTGGGCGATCAGCTAGGCTGAGGTCTGTCCCGATCCGTGCGCATACTGGCGATCAGCCAGGCCCCCAAACCCAACGCTAAAGCCGCTGCCGTCACGAATCCAAGCAAGCTAAACGCCATGTCTGAGGCGGCTTCGAGGTTGCCGATGAAGCCATACCCAAGCCCAAGGTAGATGCCGACCCAAACGACCTCACCCAGCACGCCCCACAGCGTGAACCTTTTCCAAGGCTGACCCGCTGTCGCGTTGACGTTAACAGTGAGAGTCAACAATCCTGCAAAATCAAGGCTTGGCCTTTGACCCTTATTGTGCCAGTTTGACTCTTAACATGAGAGTTTTGACGCTAATTCTGGAACAAGGTGGACGCGTGTATTCTTGATGAAGGCCCTCGCAGACCCAGAGCTGGAACTCGGTCAAATCGAAAACGCTGAACGCTCCCGCCGCGCCTCTGTATTGCGGAGTTTGCAGGCCTCGGTCACGCAAGGCAAATGCTCGAAGTCGGCTGCTGTCAAAGATGCTGCTTGGGAGTTGGGTGTTAGTACGACCACTGTCTGGCGGTTGCTGCGCAAATTTCTTGATGGCGAAGGTCGCGCGAGTTCCCTCGTACCCGGACAGCGCGGGCGGCCGAAAGGGCTGTCGCAGGTGACGTCAACCGTCGAGGCACTTATAGAAGAACATCTTCGTCTCTATTATTTGAAGCGCGAACGGGCAAGCTTGGCACGCGTGGTCGCGGAAATTCGAGTAGCTTGCAAGATCGAAGGGCTGCCGCCACCCGCCCGCCGGACTGTCCAGCGACGGCTTGAAGCGATGGATGCCCGCGAAGTCCTGAGGGCGCGATCCGGTGCCAAAGCAGCACGACAGAAATTCGCTGCTGTAACAGGATCCAATATTACGGAACGCCCCCTCGAGGTCGTGCAGATCGACCATACATCTGTCGATGTGATCCTCGTGGATAGTTTCGAGCGCAAAGCAATTGGCCGGCCTTGGGTAACGCTGGCGATCGACCTCGCGACGCGGATGATCACAGGATATTATGTCGGTCTTGACGCGCCGTCGCGCCTGTCAATTGCGCTTTGCCTCACACGGGCGGTTGCGCCAAAGGCCGATCTATTGGCAGACATCGGGACCAAGGCCCCTTGGCCCGCCCAGGGGAAACCTCACAAGATCCATGTGGACAATGGCAGCGACTTTCGATCCCACGCTTTTCAAGCGTCCTGCGCTGAATGGGGGATCGACCTTACGTTTCGTCCTCCGGGGAGCCCCCATTCCGGTGGCCATATAGAACGTTTGATCGGTACGATGATGGGGGCGGTTCATTTACTGCCCGGAACGACCCAAGCCACCGTGGCGGCCAAAGGCACCTATGATTCCGAAGGAAAGGCCGCCATGACCCTGGCAGAATTTGACGTTTGGTTCGCGCTGGAAATCTGCCGTTATAACAACAGCATCCATTCAAGTCTCGGGTGTACACCAGTGTCAAAATGGGAAGCACTTTCGGGAGAGATGGCCAGCGATATCCCGTTCGACATGGATGCGTTTCGGGTCAGCTTCTTGCCAAGCGAGCGCCGTAAAATCCGGCGCGACGGGGTTCATCTTTTCAAGATCCGTTATTGGTCGGATACTTTGGCCGGGTACATCGGCCGTAAGGATGACACAACGGTCGTACGCTACGATCCCCGCGACCTCTCCTCGGTCTGGGTCGAACTTGAAGCCGGACGCTGTGTTGAGGCGCGCTACCGCAACCTCGAGATGCCGCCAATGTCGTTGTGGGAATACCGCGAAGCGCGCCAATATCGGCTGGCACAGGGCAAGGAAAATTTTGACGAGACTATCCTTGCCGAGCTTATCCACCTGCAAAGACAGATCGCGGACGGGAGCCAGGCGCTGACCAAGACCGAAAGACGTTCGCGGGAACGGCGTGAAGTATTGAAGACAGCGGACCAGGCCGAAAGCCGGTCAGAGGGGCTACGCGCTGTCGACACAGGTGATACATCGCGACCGCTGTACAAGGTAGAGAGGTGGTGAAGTGATGTCGGACGAGGTTGGCCAAGATGATCGCATATCTCTCATCCAATCGGACATCTGGATCGGATTTCCGCGTGCAGAGCAAGTTCTGGACAGGTTGCAAAACTTGATTGAGGCGCCGCGACAAACCAGAATGCCCGGCCTTCTGGTCCATGGTGCTTCAGGTATTGGTAAAACGATGATTGCACGCAATCTGTCGCGCAGGTATGCCCCAGAATATGACCCAATGGCAGGTGTCACCCATACACCGCTTTTGCTTTTGCAGGCACCACCGGCCCCGGATGAGCGCCGTTTCTACCTTCATATTCTTGCAGCGGTTGGCGCACCGGCTACAGCGATAGCTGTAAGGTCGCAGAACGTCGCTTCCCTTGAAGTTCGTGTCATCGCCCTTCTGCGCGACCTCGGCCTGCGCATGATCATGATTGATGAAGTTCACAACCTTCTTGCTGGCACGCATCGCGAGCAGCGGCGCTTCCTCAATGTCCTACGTTATCTGAGCAATGAACTCGAGGTTTCTTTGGTCTGCTTCGGGGTCAGTGAGGCGGTAGATGCCATTCGCGGTGATGTGCAACTCGCGCGACGGCTCGACGAACACCATTTACCGAATTGGCGCGACGATTCCGAGTTTTCGAATATGATTCAGACCCTTATCGCCGCCATGCCGCTTGAGAAGAAATCCATTCTAAAAGTGAAATCCCTCCGGCAAATTCTTGCTTTGACGGGCGGGGTTACGTCGCGGGTTTTCTCCTTGGTCAAGGATCTGGCCATCGACGCGATCCGTACCGGCGAGGAATGCATTACCGATGAGGCCGTTGCGAATTGGTCACCCCTCTGGTCGCGCTACGCACCGGTGCAACGGCGGCTTGAGCAGGCGGGCTCTTGACGCTACGGCCTTTGCCGAAGACTGTCGTCCCTGTCGCGGATGAGCTCCTTTCGGGCTGGCTGGCGCGGCTTGCAAACTTCAACCATTGTGATCTGGTTGACCTGTTGGCACATGTCGGCATCGACGGCCGGTATGTTGACGTGCTTGATTTCGGGCTCGAAGAGTCTGCGGCCGTAAGAATTGCCGACGTCGCGCGCACCGATTTCGAACGGGTGCAATCGCTGACGATATCTGCAGCAACGCCACTCGAGGCTGAATTGACTGCACAATTCCCGTTCCAGAAGTGTCCCGTCTGTTCCGCACACGGTGTTGCTCTTAAACATTGGCGACGCGTTTGGAGCTTCGATTGTTTGATGTGCGGCACCCAACTCATCCCGAACATGCCAAGGCTGGACATGGTCAGCCCCTCAACGAAGATTCTTTGCCGCGCTCGCATTGGTGCCCGACTGCTCGAAGGGGCAGTAAAGGACAATAATGCGCGCCAAATTCATCGCGCCATGCGCGGTGTCGCCTTCGCTGTGGCGGTCACAAGATTTCGCGGGTCCTCCATTGCTGCCCTTCAAGGCTTCAACCCAGAAGTCCGGATCACGTGCCTCGCAGCAATCTGCGCGGTCCAGAAGAAACCACTCCTCAAAGCGGCTCGGATCAGGGCCAAGGTGGACGATTTCGCCAAGGCCTCTTTGCTTAAAGCCTACAGCAAGGAGCCGCATTTGTTGGCCGCAGTGGGCTGCATAGCCGATCGCAGGTCGCAAGGCGTTTCATCTGCAGACAGAGCGAAATTCGCAGGGCAGGGCGCGCCTGACTCCCATAATTCAAGTCAACAAACTTGGAAAAACACCGGCCAACGCGAATACTCCCGTAATTAGAGACAACGCGACAGGAAAGGACAGAAAGAGTAGCTAAGGTGGCAATAGGTCTGCGCGCTGTCGCCAACCTTTCCGCCGACTTACAAAATTGTAAGGCCGAAGGGCGAGGGGCCGGCTGGGCAATGACTCCCCCTCGATGCAAAGTTCCTTTGTCCGCCCGTCAATCCCACTCGCCCCAACCCGGAGAT
>CAYLYV010000101.1:0-17252 GCA_964387655.1 uncultured Cypionkella sp.
GCCAAACAGCGCATCGTGCTGATCCAAGGCCAGCCGTTTGCCAGCCATATGGCCAGCTCGACGCATTGGATGGTGCATTACCTCAACGCCGATATGACCCATCACCCCGCCCGCCGCGCCGATGAAGCGGCTTGGATGGCGCATTTTGACCAAGATTTCGTCCAACGCCACGCGCAGGCCTTCGCCAGCCTCTATGACCGCATCGGGCTGGACTATTTCGGCATCGACTGCGCCGAACTCCCCGACGGCCGCCTGCTGATTTTTGAGGTCGACGTGGCGATGATCGTGCATGACATGGATTGCCCGCAAATCTTCCCCTATAAACACCCCGCCATGTGCAAACTGTTCGCGGGGTTTCTCTCTGCCTTGGAATCGACGGCTAAAAACTGGGCGGGCTGATCGCCCACAGCACCACCGCCTCCTCCGGGCCGGGGTTGCGATAGCGGTGCGGCTCGACCGAGGAATAGCTGCAGGTGTCCCCGGCTTGCAGCAGAAAATGCCGCGCGCCGATCCAGAACTCCAACTGGCCTTGCAGCACGAATCCCACCTCGTCACCCTCATGGGTGTAGGATTGTGCGCTTTCCGTCCCCGCAGGCATCCGCGAATAGATCATCTCCACCTGCAAACTCAGCTTGGGCGTCAAGAGTTCATCCACAATCCCGCCCGCATAGCGCAGACTCAGCCGATTGCCGCGCCGGATCACATAGCCGCGCTCGTCATCCGGCACCGGCGCCTCGCCAGCAAAGAACCATTGCACGGTCACCCCTAAGCCTTTGGCAATATTCACCAAAGCCGGGATCGACGGCGAGGCCAGATTGCGCTCCAGCTGGCTGATATAGCCCAGCGACAGCCCCGCCGCCTCGGCCAGTTGCGCCAAAGTCAGACCGCGCCGCTTGCGCAATCCGCGCATCCGCTCGCCTAAGAAACCTGCGGGATCATTGGGTTCATCCATCACAAAATCATGCCGCACCTGCACAATAATCGCAACAAGTTTTGCCAATAGTAAAAATATCTTCCATTTTTTTACTGACCTGCTATCCAAGGCGCAGCAACGCCGAGGCCGCCATGACCATGTTTCCCCATCTGTTCGCCCCCCTGACCCTGCGCCGCACGCAGCTTAAAAACCGCATCATGTCGACGGGCCACGATGCCCACCGATGGCACCGTCAATCCGGCGCTGATCGCCTATCACCGCGCCCGCGCCAAGGGTGGCGTCGGCCTGATCATCACGCAAGTCGCGGGCGTGCATGAAACCGCGCGCTACACCGCGCATCTGCTGATGGCGACCACCGATGATTGCATCCCCGGCTACACGCAGCTTGCCGAAGCCGTCCATGCCGAGGACGCGGTGATCCTGTCGCAACTGTTCCATCCGGGGCGCGAGATTATGGAAAGCGCCGATGGTCTGCTGGCTGTCGCCTACGCGCCTTCAGCTGTGCCGAATGAACGCTTCCATGTGATGCCGCGCCCGCTCAGCCTTGCGATGATCGAGGAGATCATCGCGGGCTATGCTTCCGCCGCCAAACGTCTACACACCGCTGGCTTCGACGGCGTTGAGGTTGTCGCCTCGCACGGCTATCTCCCAGCGCAATTCCTCAACCCCCGCGTCAACCTGCGTGACGATGCTTTCGGTGGCACAGATGTCAAGCGTCAGCACTTTCTGACCCGCGTCCTCGCCGCCGTTCGCGCCGCCACCGATGACGATTTCATCATCGGCCTGCGCATTTCCGCAGGTGAACGCGATGAAGAAGGTCTGACCATCCCCGAGGCTTTGGCGGCCTGTAAAGCCCTCGAACCCGGTTTGGATTTCGTCAACGTCACCACTGGAACCTCTGCCTCGATCGGCGGTGCGGTGCATATCGCAGCCCCGATGGCCTTCGCGGCAGGATACTTCGCAGTCGATGCCGGAGCCTTCCGCAAGGCCCTGAAAATCCCGGTATTTGTTGCGGGCCGGATCAATCAACCACAAGAAGCCGAGGCGATCATTGCCTCTGGCAAGGCCGATGTCTGCGGCATGACCCGTTCGCTGATCTGCGATCCGCAAATGCCTGCCAAGGCGCAGGCGGGCGCCGTCGATGATATTCGCGCCTGCATCGCCTGCAATCAGGCCTGCATCGGCCATTTCCATCGTGGCTTGCCGATCTCGTGCATTCAGCATCCCGAAACCGGGCGCGAACTGATCTATGGCAACCTGAAACCCACGCCAAAGCGCAAGAAAATCATGGTGGTAGGTGGTGGCCCCGCCGGGATGAAAGCCGCCATCACCGCTGCCAAGCGCGGCCATGACGTGACGGTGTACGAGGCCGCCAATCAGCTTGGCGGGCAGGCACTGCTCGCGCAACTGCTGCCGAAACGGGCGGAATTTGGCGGCATCATCACCAACCTTGCCCGCGAAATGGAACTGGCACAGGTCAAGGTCCGCCGGGGCGTCACCGTCACCGCCGCCTTCGTGCAGACTGAGGCCCCCGATACCGTGATCCTTGCCACCGGGGCGCGCCCGCATGTCCCGGACCTGCCGACCGATGGCCAAATTCAGATCGTCACCGCATGGCAGGTGTTGCGGCGCGAGGTGAAATTGGGGGCAAAGGTGGTGGTGGCCGATTGGCGCTGCGACTGGATCGCCCCCGGCATCGCCGAACTGGCCGCCCGCGATGGTGCGGCGGTAACTTTGGCGGTCAATGGCCTGCACCCCGGCGAAAGCCTGCCGCTCTATGTCCGTGACAGCATGGCGGCCGACCTGCACCGTTTGCAGATTGAGGTCCGCCCCTATGCGCGGCTGTTTGGCACCGCCGAGGACACCGTCTATCTGCAACACACGCCAAGCGGCGAGGCGATGGAGATTTCAGGCGTGGATACGCTGGTGCTCAGCCTTGGTCATGTCCCCGTCGATGGGCTGGGCACAGAGTTAGAGGCCTTGGGAATCCCCGTCACCCAAATCGGCGATTGCCTCGCCCCGCGCACCGCCGAGGAAGCGGTGTATGATGGGCTGAAAGCAGGCGTTGCGGCTTGAAATCGTTCAGGTGTCATTAACCTTAACGAAAACCGTTCGATTTCTGTCCATAAAATCAATGGTCCCGAGCTGGGACCATAAAAAAGCCCCACCAACCGGCGGGGCTTTTCTCAAACTTGGCTGGGGTCAGATCAGCCCTTTTTCAGATACCGATTGCCCAGAACTTCCGCGATCTGAACCGCATTCAAAGCCGCGCCTTTGCGCAGGTTGTCCGAGACGCACCACAGATTGATGCCGTTATCAATCGTGCTGTCCTGCCGGATCCGGCTGATATAGGTCGCGTAATCACCGACACATTCAATCGGGGTGATGTAGCCGCCGTTTTCGCGCTTATCGATCACCATGATACCCGGAGACTCGCGCAGAATATCGCGGGCTTCATGCTCGTCGAGGAAGTCTTCAAACTCGATATTGATCGATTCCGAATGCCCCACAAACACCGGCACGCGCACGCAGGTCGCGGTGACTTTGATGTTCTTGTCGAGGATCTTCTTGGTCTCAGCGACCATCTTCCATTCTTCTTTGGTCGAGCCATCGTCGAGGAACACGTCGATATGCGGGATCACATTGAAGGCGATCTGCTTGGTGAATTTCGACGGTGCGACCTCTTGACCGGGAACGTAAAGCCCCTTGGTCTGATCCCACAGCTCGTCAATGCCTTCCTTGCCCGCACCCGACACCGATTGATAGGTGCTGACCACCACCCGTTTGATCCGCGCGCGGTCGTGCAGGGGTTTCAGGGCCACCACCATCTGCGCGGTCGAGCAGTTCGGGTTGGCGATGATCATTTTGTTGGTGTAGCCCGCAATCGCGTCGGCGTTCACCTCTGGCACGATCAGCGGCACGGCAGGGTCGTAGCGGTAGAGCGACGAGTTGTCGATCACAACGCAACCCGCAGCAGCCGCTTTCGGGGCGTAGATTTTGGTCGCATCGGAACCCACGGCGAACAAGGCAATGTCCCAGCCGGTGAAATCGAAAGTGTCGAGATCCTTAGTCTTCAGGGTCTTGTCGCCAAAGCTGATTTCAGTGCCCAGCGATTTGCGCGATGCCAAGGCGGCAATCTCGTCAATCGGGAACTCGCGCTCGGCGAGGATGTTCAGCATTTCGCGGCCCACGTTACCCGTGGCACCCGCGACGACGACCTTATAGCCCATCGGGGTTCTCCTAAATTCTGTCAGTGACCATCAAAGACGTGCCCCCTTAGCGCATGGGGGCGTGGGGGGAAAGAGTTTGTTGCGGGAAATCCGCAGCCGATCAGTCGGTGCGATCTTGCGCGCGCAGGTAGATCAGCAGGCCAAGCGTGGTGAACCCGGCGTAGAACAGGAAAAGCCCGGCATAAGCCGCCTCGGGCGGGCTTTGCGGCAGGGCGGCTTGCAAATGGCCGGTGGCGATTTGCATCAGGCCAGTGGTGCCGATGCCGAACAGGTTGATCAGTGTCACCCCGCGCCCGACCAGATGCGGCGGCAGGAAGGCGCGGCCATGCGCCATCACCATCGGGAAGGATGATCCGAAAAACCCGACGCCTGCCAGCAGGGCGACAGGCGCAAAGCCTTCTGCGGCGGGGACGGCGTAAAGCCCCAGCAGACAGGCCACGGCCAAAGCGTTGCCACCAAAGATCAGCCATTTCCGGCTGCCTAGCAGGCGATCCAGCGGGCCATAGGCGAAATTTCCCGCCACCATCGCCAAACCCATGATCAAGGTGACCACGCCGATTCGGGCGGCATCGGCTTGGAATACGTCGGTCAAATATGGCCCTGCCCAAAGTCCACGCAACCCGGCGGCGGGGGCGTAGCACGTCGCCATCATGATCAAGATCGGCCATAATGCCGGCATCCGCAGCAGATCAAGCAGCGAGCCTTTGCTGGTGTGGATCACCCGCGCGGGATCGCGCACCAGCAGCCAAATCGCAGCGGCGGTGATAAAGGTCAGCCCGCTTAGGCCCCACATCGCGCCGCGCCAGCCAATCGTCTCCACCGCCAGCGACAAGGGCAGCGAGGCCGCGAGGTTGCCCAGTGATCCGATCCCGATCACCATCCCCGCCAAAGTGCCAAACACCACGGGCGAAAAGCTGCGGGCGAAGATGTAATAGGCCGCCATCAGCACCGGCGCACAGCCCATGCCGATCAACACCATCGCCACATTGATCGCCCCCGGCCCGGTCGCCATCGCAAACACCGCGGCGCCTGCGCCGCCCACCGCCAGCAATCCGGCAGTGGTGAGACGCGGGCCGATCCGGTCCAGCGCCTCACCCACCGGAATTTGCATCAACGCGAAGGCCAGAAACCACAGGCCGGACGCCGAGGCGAGGTTCTCTGCCGTGGCACCAATATCAAGGGCCAAGACGGGCGACAGCACCGCCAGAAAGGCGCGGTAGAATTGGCTGAGCACATAGGCGAGCACAAGGGCAGCAATTCCGACGCGCATGGCGGCTCCTTCAGGTGTGGATCAGGCAGGCTGCGCCATCAAAGGTTTCTCTCGGATTGGCAGGTGTACGATGGCCGAGAACGCGCCGACACCCACGCCGATCCACCAGACGGTGCTGTAATCTCCGGTCAGGTCATACAGCTTGCCGCCGAGCCAGACGCCAAGGAAGCTGCCAACTTGGTGCGAAAAGAACACCACACCGTACAGCGTTCCCATGTAACGCAGCCCGTAGATATGGGCGACCAAACCGCTGGTCAGCGGCACCGTCGCCAGCCATAGGCTGCCCATCACCAGCGAGAAGATCAGCACGGAGGCGGGGGTCATCGGCAGCATGATGAACAGGGCCGACGCCACGGTGCGGGCGATGTAAATGCCTGAGAGCAGGTATTTCTTGGTATAGCGTTTGCCGAGCCAGCCGGACATGATACTGCCTGCGATATTGGCAAGGCCGATCACCGAAATCGCGATTGCGCCCAAGATCGAGGTGGTGGTGATGCCGATATCTGCGAGCAGGCCGGTGGGGTCGATCGCGCCACATTTCTCGGTGATGAAGGCCGGGAAATGGGCGGTGATGAAGCCCAACTGATAGCCGCAGGAAAAGAAGCCGACGAAGATCATGGTAAACGACGGGTCTTTGAAGGCGCGCTTCAGGACGGTGCCGAGGGACTCATCGAGCTCATGCTTGGTGGCTACGGTGGGCGAACGCAGGAAGGGCAGTGCGAACAGGGTGCAGAGGATCACGATGGCGAAGATCACGAAGACGGTTTGCCAGTGGTAGGATTGCAGCAGGATTTGCGCGGCAGGTGCGCCGAAGACTTGGCCCGCCGAGCCTGCCGCGGTGGCGATGCCCAAGGCAAGCGAACGGTTTTCCGGCTTGGCGGCACGGCCGACGATGGCGAGGATCACGCCAAAACCAGTGCCCGCAATGCCGAAACCGATCAGGATTTCCAGCAGTTGCATTTGCCCCGGGGTGACCGCGTAACTGGAGAGGACCAGACCTAAGGCGTATAGAAGCGCGCCCGCGATGATGGCGCGACGGTCGCCGAAGCGTTCGGCCAGTGCGCCGAAAATCGGCTGGCCGACGCCCCAAGCCAGGTTCTGGATCGCAATGGCCATGGAAAACTCGGCGCGCGGCCAGTTGAATTCGGCGGCGATGGGGATCTGGAACACCCCGAAACTGGCGCGGATGGCGAAGTTCAGCAGCAGCACCGCGCAACCCGCGATCAGGATCGGGGTGAAGATGCTGGATTTGGGCGAGGTCTGGATCATGGCGGGGCTCCTGCTTGGCCGCCACGGTTAGCGGATGGTTCGGCGGGGTCAACGGCAGAATTGTGTGGACACAAGCCGAGCCAGCCTGTGCAAGGCGTTCAAAGCGGTTTAGGTTTTGGGAAATCACAGGAAACGGAGGCAGGAATGGCGGAATGGTGGCGCGGCTCGGTGACGTATCAGGTCTATCCCCGGTCATTTCAGGATGACAATGGCGACGGGATCGGCGATCTGAAGGGCATCACGCGGCGTCTGGATCATATCGCCGATCTGGGTTGCGATGCGGTGTGGCTGTCACCGTTCTTCACCTCGCCCATGCTGGATATGGGCTATGATGTGGCCGATTACACCGATGTCGATCCGGTGTTTGGCACTTTGGCGGATTTCGATGCTTTGGTGGCACGGGCGCACGCGCTGGGTCTGAAGGTGATCATTGATCAGGTGCTGAACCACTCGTCCGACCAGCATCCGTTCTTTGCGCAAAGCCGTAAAAGCCGGGATAACGACAAGTCGGATTGGTACATCTGGGTCGATCCGCGCCCCGATGGCACCCCGCCCTGCAATTGGTTGTCGGTGTTCGGTGGCCCTGCGTTTACCTGGGATGCGCGGCGCAAGCAGTACTACATGCATTCGTTTTTGCCGCAGCAACCCGACTTCAATTACCGCAACCCGGCGGTGGTGGAGTATATGGAAAGCGTCTTGCGGTTCTGGCTGGATCGCGGGGTGGATGGCTTCCGGTTCGATACCGTGAACTATTTCTACAAGGACGCCTTGTTCCGCAATGATGCCGCCGATTACCGGGTGAAAACCAAGGCGGACGGCAACCCCTATGAGATGCAGTATCACCTGTTCTCAAAGGGTCAGCCCGAGAACCTCGGTTGGATGGAGCGTATTCGCCGGGTGATGGACGAATATACCGACCGCGCCACGGTGGGCGAGATGGGCGAGGCGCATCATGCCATTCGGATGATGGGGGAATACACCGCGCCCGGTCGGCTGCATCAATGCTATTCGTTTGAGATGATGGGCTACGACTATTCAGCGGCGTTCTTTCGCAGCAAGATCGAGGAGTTCTTCACCGGTGCTCCGAATGGCTGGCCGATGTGGGCGTTTTCCAACCATGACGTGGTGCGGCAGGCTTCGCGGTGGGCCAGGCATGGCATCAGTCAGGATGCTTTGGCGCGTCAGGCCGGGGCTTTGTTGCTGTCGTTTCAGGGCTCGATTTGCTTGTGGGAGGGCGAGGAGATTGGCCAGACCGATACCGTACTGGGGCTTGAGGAATTGACCGATCCGCAGGGCATCAACTTCTGGCCCGAGCCTGTCGGGCGCGACAACACGCGGACGCCGATGGTTTGGGATGCCTCGCCGAATGGTGGATTTTCGATGGTTAAGCCGTGGCTTCCGGTGAAAGCGCCGCAACTGGCGCGCAATGTGGCATCGCAGGTTGGGGTTGCGGGATCTGTGCTGGAAACCTATCGCGCGATGTTGGCGTATCGGAAGGGCTCGGACGACCTTGTGGCGGGGGCGACACAGTTCTTCCACCTGCCCGAGCCAATTTTGGCCTTTACCCGTGGCGATGCGGTGCTGTGCGTGTTCAATCTATCACCAGAGGCGGTTGCGCTTACCGTTGAGGGTGCAAGCGGGCTGGAGGGGCCGTCACAAGACGCGGTTCTGGACGGCATGCGGTTGGTGCTGGGTCCGAACGGCTTTGCGTTTTTGACGGTGGACAGGGCGGTCTCGGTGCGGGCCTGAGACCGCGCCGTTGACCGTCGCGGGTTTCGCCTCCTCGACCGCAGCGGGATATTTCAGCAGAAGTATGATTTCTTGTGAGACTCTTTATGACCTTTAATTCACTAAATTATGACTTGGTGTTCACGTTGACCTTTGATGGTGCCTTCGATCACAAAAGTCGCCCCGGAATTGGGGGCAATGCGGAGGGCTGCCGCATCCAGATTCTTGCGCGCGGAGGTAACAATCAGCGCGGTCAGTTGGGGACCAGCGAAGGCGGGGCAGGTTGTTTGCGGGGCATCGACCGGAACGGACCGCAGGAACGTGCCATCGGCATCATAGGCTGCGACACGCGACGCGCCCCATTGCGCCAGCCACATCACGCCTGACGCATCAATCACCGCGCCATCGGGGTAAAGCCCCTCGGCTGTCAGGTCGAGGAACACCTCAGGCGCAGCATTCGGCCAGCCGTCTGCGTCCAGAGTGACCTTCATCACCTTATGAGTGACGGTATCGGTGAAATGGGCGAAGGTTCCGCTGGGGGGAAAGCAGATGGCGTTCGGGACAGTTATATCGCTGTAAAGCTTGCGCAATTCGCCGCGATAGTAGCGGTAAATCGCACCCGCGCCCGCTGCCTCGTCCTTCGCCATCGTCCCGATCCAGAAGCCGCCTTGCGGATCGGCTCGGCCATCGTTGGGGCGGTTTTTCGGCTTATCTTGTTCCAGCAAACAGAGGGTTTCAACCTCCTCCGTTTCCAGATCAAACAGGAACAGATCGCGTTCTCCCGCGATCAGCAGAACATCTTCCGACACCCAACCCGCCGCTGAAACGATCTCGGGGAAACGCCATTCACGCGGGCCGTCGCGGTCTTGTGACAGCAATTTCTGGTTGTTGATATCAAACCAGAACGTTTGTTCACGAATGGGATGCCAGAGCGGGCCTTCGCCCAACTCACACAGACGTTGATCGAAAATCATGCGCTGGCCTCATCGTAGGCAGTGACAATCACGCGTGCTTTGGCGGCGACTTCGGCAGCCGAAAGACCCGGCGTGTAAAGCGCTGTGCCGATGCCAAAACCGCTGGCACCTGCTTTGATCCATTCGCCGAAGTTCGAGGCACCCGCTCCACCGACGGCGTAGACTTGGCAGGATTTTGGTAGCACGGCGCGGATGGCTTTCAAGCCGTCAGGGCCGATCAGATTGGCAGGGAATATCTTTAACCCATCAGCCCCGGCAGCAAGGGCGGCGAAACATTCAGTGGGGGTCATCACGCCGGGCCAGCTTGCCATGCCTGCGGCTTTGCTGGCGCGGATCACCTCGGGGTTGCAGTTCGGCGAGACGATTAGCTTGCCGCCCGCAGCAGCCACCGCAGCCACGTCGGCCACGGTCAACACGGTGCCCGCGCCTATTTCTGCTTGTAATCCTAGGGCTTTAGCCATTGCGGCGATCGACTGCATCGGGTTGGGCGAGTTCAACGGCACCTCAATCCGGGTGATGCCTGCGGCGATCAGCGCCTCGGCCACCGGGAGGGCTTCGGCACTGGTGATACCGCGCAGGATGGCGATCAGCGGGCGGGTCATGGCGTGACTTTCTGCAAAACGCCGCGCGCGGCGGCGAGGCCTGCAAGGGTGCAGGCGGTGGCGTCCAAGGTTTCGGATGCAGCCCCTTGGCTGGCGAGGGCAGTGGCATAGCGAGCGGACAAGCCTTCGACGCCGATCAGGGCGATGCGTTGGCCAAGCCAGTAGGGTTTGGCGGCGGCGAGTTCCAGCCCGATCAACAGGCCGGACAGGCGTGAGCGGGCGGCGGCGGGGGTAAGACCCTCTAAGAGGCCTTCAGCGCGCAATGTGAATAGGCGTGCGGAAATCTTTTCCGGGCGCTCTACGGCGTCACTGAGGCCTTGCGCAAAGGCGGCCTCGTCACTGCCTTCACCGCTCATCCCATGGCGCAGGACTGAATGTTGCGACAGCAAAGCGAACATTTCGCCAGTCATAAAGGTTTGGAACGACACCACTTCGCCCGCCGAGACATGCACCCATTTCGAATGGGTGCCGGGCAGGCAGAACACGCCATCAAAGCGCGGCAGCAGTGCCAAGGCTCCGGCGATCTGGGTTTCTTCGCCGCGCATCACATCGGCGGGCTTAGCTTGGGATAGTCCGGGCGCGATCATCACACGGATGCGGGGGTCTTGGGTCGGGACTGCCATCAGTTCGCCGGAGGCGACGGGGGCGCAGGGGATGCGGCGATAGGGCGCTTCCATCCATCCTTGCCGCGCCCCAACCATGCCGCAGGCGATTACGGGCGTCACGCTATCGCCAAGCCAAGGTGCTACCACGCGCAGCAGGGCAGGTTCAAACTCGGCCTTCGCCAGTTTGCCCATGCCATCGTCAGAGCCGGCCGATGCCAGCACGCCCTCTGGCCCCATGGCCCAAGTCCGCAGGTTTGAAGTGCCCCAATCGACGGCGATCCAGTCGGGTGTCATCGTGGTTCCATTATTTGAAACTAAGTCTTGCATAGTGATAACTATGCGATTTACCCTAGTCCCTGTCAATTCCTGCGGGGGCCAGATGCGCGGTAATAGTCACGGCGGTCCGCAAGATGGCACGGTCGGCAAGGCGCTGGACGTGCTGGAGACGGTGGCCGCGCTTGCTCCGGTGCGGTTCAGCGATTTGCTGGCGCGCAGCGGCTATCCAAAGGCGACGTTGTATCGCCTGCTGCAAAACCTGACGCATCAAGGCATGCTGGCTTATGACGAGGATCGCGGCAGTTATAGCTTGGGCCTGCGGTTGGTCAGGTTGGCGCATGGGGCTTGGGCGCAAAGCTCGCTGGCCCCATTGGCCCGGCGGGCGTTGGATGAGTTGGCGGCGGTGACGGGAGAGACGGTGCATCTGGCGCAGATGGATCAGGGTCAGGTGCTGTATGTCGACAAGCGCAACGCCGCGCGACCGGTCGAGATGTTTTCGCAGGCTGGCAAGGTCGGCCCCGCCTATTGCACCGGGGTCGGCAAGGCGATGCTGGCGTTTATGCCCGATGCCGCTCTGTGCGAAGCCTTGGCACGGCAGAGTTTTCACCGTTTTACCGTGCAAACCTTGAGTAGCCCCGCGCTGTTGGTGGAATTGGCGGCTATCCGGGCACGCGGCTATGCTTATGACAAGGAGGAGCATGAGCCGGGCATTATTTGTGTGGCCGCCCCGATTCTGGCCCGTTCGGGTCGGATGATCGGTGCGCTTTCCGTCACCTCGACCACAGCACGCAGCAGTGTGCAGGCTTTGGAGGCGCATGTCGGGCAGCTGAAGCTGACGGCAGCTGAGATTGCAGCCGAGGCGGAAAGCTGGCGGTTTCCCGAACACAGTTAGTCGCAAGGCTACTCGCGCGAGACCGCGTCAGCTCGAAAAGTGCTTCTCTCCCCGTGATTCCGCTAGGTCCAGCTGACGCTGACGCTCGCGGAAGCGGCTGCGATCCGCCTCGGAATACTCGTCCGCGCAATGATGGCAGCAGGCTCCGCGCTCATACTCCGGGCGCTGCTTGTCCTCGGCGCTGATCGGACGGCGGCAGGCATGGCAACTGTCATACTCGCCCGGAACCAAGCCGTGGCCGACCGAGACGCGGCCATCGAACACATAGCATTCGCCATCCCACATCGTGGCTGCGGCGGGCACGTCTTCCAGGTATTTCAGGATGCCACCCTTCAGGTGGAACACCTCATTCACCCCCTGCCCCAGTAGGTAATTCGTAGATTTCTCACAGCGAATTCCGCCGGTGCAGAACATGGCAATCCGTTTGCCCCGGTATTCGTCCTTGTGCTCTTCCCACCATTTCGGGAAATCGCGGAAGGTGCGAATGCCTGGGTCAACCGCGCCCTGAAAGGTGCCGATGCCAACCTCGTAATCATTGCGGGTATCAATCAGCGCCACATCGGGCGAGGAGATCAGCGCGTTCCAATCTTGCGCTGCCACATAAGACCCCACCCGCGCCACCGGATCGACATCCGGCTGGCCCATTGTGACAATCTCGCGCTTCAGCTTCACCTTCATGCGCCCAAATGGCATCTCAGTGGCGTAGCTTTCCTTATGCTCCAACGCAGCACAGCCCGGCAGAGCGCGCATATGCGCGAGAACAGTGGCGATCCCCGACGCAGGCCCTGCGATGGTGCCATTGATGCCTTCATGGGCTAGCAGGAGTGAGCCTTTCACCCCCTGTGCAGTGCAAACATCGACCAGCGGCCCCCGCAAACCAGCGGGGTCGGGGAAGCGGGTGAAGTGATAAAGGGCGGCGACGGTCAGCATGGCCGCGATTTACGCCTAAGCGCGGCACAGGGCAACATCTATAGCGGCCATATGTTTAAGCCGGTGGTCTTTGCTTTCGGTTGACCGGGGGAAAGCCGCCGCTTACCCCTTGTGCGACAGAAAAGGAGACCCCGATGCGCCCCGCCGATGAAGCTCTGATCGTGATCGACATCCAGAATGATTTCTGCCCCGGCGGCGCTTTGGCGGTGGCGGGGGGCGATGCGATTATCCCGGACGTGAATGCTTTGATGGCCGAGTTTGGCTGCGTGGTGCTGACGCAAGATTGGCATCCGGCGGATCATTCCTCTTTCGCCGCCAACCATCCGGGGACGGAAGCTTTTTCGCTGATCGAGATGCCCTATGGTCCGCAAGTTTTGTGGCCGGTGCATTGCGTGCAGGGCTCTGAAGGTGCTGAGTTTCACGCCGATTTGCAGACGAAGCCAGCGCACCTAATTGTGCGCAAAGGCTTTCGCTCTGGCATCGACAGCTATTCGGCATTCTTTGAGAATGATCACAGCACCCCCACCGGGCTGGAGGGTTATTTGCGCGCGCGTGGGATTACGACACTGACTCTGGTTGGGTTGGCCACGGATTTCTGCGTCGCCTATTCGGCATTGGATGCGGCAAGGCTTGGGTTTTCGGTGACCCTGCTGGAAAGTGCCTGCCGCGCGATTGATCTGAACGGCACACTGGCTGAGGCGAAGGCGAGATGTCTGGCCGTTGGCGTGCATTGGGTGGGTTGACGCTCATCTGACGTTAACGCTTGCGGGATAACCTTGGGTTGCGAGAGGCAAAAGGTCGCAGGGAATGAACGCAGCGATCAGCCGTGAAATCGGCCGGTTTCTGACCCGCAACAGCAAAGACGGGCTGTTTTTGCGCTATGCGCGAGGTCGTGCGCGCGGCTTTCTGATCGGTCGGACGATGACGCTGATCGGCGCATTTATCATTGCGGCACTGTCGTCATTTTGGCTAGGGACCTCGGCGGATTGTCTGGCTTTGATCGGTGAGGCAAGTGATTGCACGGTCATTTTCTACATTACACGCCGTTTTTCTGGGGTGGTTGTGCCGAAGGCTGCCCGCGTCAGGGGCGGCTCTATCAGGCACGATGCAGGCGCTGACCATTGCCACCAGCGTAATGATCTGCTGGCTACTGATTCCGCTGCAGGGGCTCGGTTTTTCGCAGCCGCATTCCTGATGTCGGCGGCGATCAATGCCGGGTTGGTGCGGCGACATTTTGCCCTCGGGGCCTCTCTGCCCCTGATGGTTTACGCGGCAACCTGTCTGGCCATGTTGCTGTCAGACATGCGCACGGACACTCACCAGATGGGCGCAGAATCGTGGTTTTTATTCATTTCCGTGTTGATCTTGGCCTATCCTGCGTGGCGCGACTGGATGTCTCGATGCCTGAACTGCACGGTCAAGATGCCGCCGCGAAATTCGGCGGCTTGAGGCGGAAGCGGGCCTGCCTTATTGCCCGATTGTGGCGCTGACCGCCTATGCCTCGGCGGAGGAAGCCGCTTTGTGCCTTGCGGCAGGCAGGGGCACGGTTTTGACCAAGCCTTTGATCCGCGCCGAGCTTTATGCTTTGCTGGAACGCACCGCCGCCACGCGGGATCGTTTTGACGCGCCCCCCGTTCATGCCTTAGACAGTAAGGCAAAGGGAGGACCGTCATGGTCGATATCGCCGCACGCGTCTGGAACCACAAGTGGAAGATCGACCCGATCGTCCGCTCTCTGATCGACACCGATTTTTATAAGCTATTGATGTGTCAATCTATTTTTAGAAATAGGCCGGATACTGACGTCACCTTCAGCCTGATCAATCGCTCAAAATCAGTGCGGTTGGCGGAATTGGTCGATGAGGGCGAATTGCGCGAACAGCTTGATCACGTCCGCTCGCTGAGCCTGACACGCGGTGAAAGCACTTGGTTGCGGGGCAATACCTTCTACGGCAAGCGCCAGATGTTTCGCCCGGATTTCATGGAATGGTTCGAGGGCATGCAGTTGCCCGCCTACCATCTTGAAAAACGCGACGGGCAGTATGAGTTGACCTTTGAAGGCAGTTGGCCCGAGGTGATGCTGTGGGAAATCCCGGCGCTTTCGGTGCTGATGGAGTTGCGCAGCCGCGCCGTGCTGGAAAAACAAGGGCGGTTTGAATTGCAGGTGCTTTATGCCCGCGCGATGACCAAGCTGTGGGAAAAAATCACCCAGCTGCGTGAGATTGACGGGCTGCGGATCGCCGATTTCGGCACCCGGCGCAGGCATTCTTTTCTGTGGCAGGATTGGGCGGTGCAAGCCATGCAAGAGGGGCTGGAGGGCAAGTTCACCGGCACCTCAAACTGCCTGATCGCAATGCGGCGCGAGGTTGAGGCGATCGGCACCAACGCGCATGAATTGCCGATGGTCTATGCCGCGCTTGCCAATTCGGATGCGGAACTGGCGCAATCGCCCTATCAGGTTCTGGCCGATTGGCAGGAGGAACATGACGGCAATCTGCGGATCATTTTGCCGGATACGTTCGGGACTGAGGGTTTTCTGAAACACGCGCCGGATTGGCTGGCCTCATGGACGGGTATCCGTATTGACAGTGGCGATCCGGCAACCGGCGCAGAAATTGCCATTCAATGGTGGAAGGACCGCGGCGAAGACCCCCGGCAAAAGCTGGTGATCTTTTCGGACGGTCTCGATGTGGACAAGATCGTGGAGTTGCAAAAGAAATTCTGCGGCAGGGTGAAGGTTTCTTTCGGTTGGGGTACGATGCTGACCAATGATTTCCGTGGCTTAGCGCCGGATGATGGCTTGGCTCCGTTCAGCGTGGTCTGCAAGGCGATTGCGGCCAATGGGCGGCCAACCGTGAAGCTTTCCGATAATCCCAATAAGGCGATGGGCCCGGCGGCGGAGATTGCGCGGTACAAACGCGTGTTTGGCGTCGGAGAACAGGTTGCTCAGGAGGTGGTGGTTTAAGCCATCACCCTTTGCGCGCACATCACTGCACGGGCAATGTGGGATTTGTGGACCGGATCATCGGGGGCCAGGCGCGGGGCTGCCCAGCCGACCGAGGTGCAAGTGCGGGCTAGGGTGAAAATCTCGGCCATTTTGGTGCTGACGGCGCGGGTTTGGCCGTAGCCTGCGACCAAAGCATCGCGGATGTGCGGGTAATCCGGTTCATACAGGTTCTGACTGAGTGCTGTGCCAAGATCATACAGCCGAAAGCCAAAGCCAGAGTCGTCAAAGTCGATCAGCGAAAGCGAACCTTGGTTCACAAGGATATTCTCGCGCAGCACATCAGCGTGGATCAGGCCAAAATCGCCGCCCTGTTGCTGGTGGCGGATGATCTGATCGTGCAGAAAATCGCGCGCGGCCCGCAGGATTTCGGCTTGGCTGGGGCTGGCGGCAGGATGCTCCCAGAAGCGGCCCCACAATGGCGCCTCACCTACCAGCCCGTCAATATCCCAACGCGGTCGGGTGAAATCGGCGGGCAGGACCAAACGATCTGTCGCAGCGTGGATATCGGCAAGCAGCTCCCCCAAGGCAAAATGCCGCTTGAGCCGATCTTCCGATGCGCAGGGCAAGGGTTTACCAGCTTCGCCGAAGGCTTCACCCGCCATCCAATCAATGACCGAGGCATTGCGTCCGTTGGACAGTTTCACCAGATAGCCGCCCGAACGACTGGGCAAAGCAGCAGGCGCCGCAACGCCTTGACGGGCCAAAGCCGCGCACCACCACAACTCAGACCGGATCGCGGCATCGTCTTGATAGCCTTGACGGTGCAGGCGCAGAGCCGCGCGACCTGAAGGCAAGGCAACCTCGAACACTGCATTTTCGCGATGGCCGAGCAGCCGCGTTACGGTTCCATTCCAATGACTTACGGCCTCAGCAGCCAAGGCTGCGAGCGTCATTCCTCATCACCCGGTTTGCCACGAAGCGCCTTGATCTCACCACGTTGCACCTTTGCGGCAACGCGGCGGAGCTGGCTGCCATAGCTGGGTTTTGTGGCAATCCGGCGTTTCGGGGCGACCAAGGCGGCGCGGATCAGATCGGTCAGCCGTTCGCGGGCAATTTCGCGATTGCGGGCTTGGCTGCGGGTGTCTTCGACCTGAAGAACCAGAGCGCCTTCTAACGTCCAACGCCGTCCCGCGAGTTTTTTCAACCGCGCCTTCACGCCAGCTGTCAGATTTGGCGATCGCTCAGCCTCAAACCGCAACTCGACCGCCGTGGAAACTTTGTTGACGTTCTGCCCACCGGGCCCGGAGGCGCGCACAAAGCTTTCGCTCAGCTCCCAATCAGCAATCGAAATGGTATCGGTGATCCACAACATGCGGCCAAACTAGCGGGCTGTGCGGAAAAGAGAAAGGGCTGCCAGCCTGTACGTGGCAACCCTTTCCGAGATCTAAGGAGATGGGCCAGTTAGGTATCAAAAGCCCAATCTGAAGTTCGTTCGCTAGAGGGCTGCCCCTAGAAAACACCCCCCATGACTGTCCCGACACCGCTCTCCAATATCACTCTAGACACTGGGTCACCTCCTTTCAAAATGTTGCCGAT
>CAYLYV010000102.1:0-17203 GCA_964387655.1 uncultured Cypionkella sp.
GGCACTTGCCGGTGGGCGGCACGCGTCACGGGTTGCGCGGCCGGGCCAATGGCTTTTGGTATCTGAACGAGCGGGTGTTGGCGATCATGGCGTTGCGGCGGATGGGGCTGCGGGTGGCCTATGTTGATCTGGACGCGCATCATTGCGATGGGGTGGAGTTTGCTTTTGCTGGCATGCCGGAGGTGCTGCTGATCTCGGTGCATGAAGAAGCGCGTTGGCCGTTCAGCGGGGCTTTGGGGGTGGCTGCGGGGAATTGCGTCAATCTGCCGGTGCCTGCGGGGTATACCGACTCTGAGGCGCGGCTGGTATTGCAGGAGATGATCTTGCCACGTTTGCAGGCCTTTGCGCCGCAGGTGATCGTGCTGCAAGCCGGGGCGGATGCGTTGCTGGAGGATCCGTTGTCGCGTCTGGCCTTGTCGAACAATGCTTATGTCGAGGCGTTGCGGGCGATCCGGGGGATGGCGCCTCGGTTGATGGTATTGGGCGGCGGCGGATATAATCCGTGGTCGGTGGGGCGGTGCTGGACGCTGCTGTGGGCGGAATTGTCGGGGCAAGAGGTGCCCGATGAGTTGCCCGAAGCGGCTCAGGCGGTGTTGCGGGCTTTGAGTTGGGGTGGCGGCGGGCGACCTTTGCCTGCGCCCGCGCTGCTGACCACGTTGCGGGATGCGCCGCGCGAAGGGGCCATCCGCGATGAGGTGCGGGCGCGGGTGGCGGTTTTGGCGCGGGCCTAGGCTGGGTTTCGCGCCGCAGAGGTGGGTCACGTTGCGGTTTGTGCGGCCTTGCGGTAAAGCCGAGCCAGCCCCAAGCCGGAGAAACCCGTGTCAGAAACTGCTGTGCCAACTCCGCGCGTGAAGGTCGCTTGCATCACCACGGTGCGCAATGACCGGATTTTTCTGCGCAAATGGATCGACTATTACGGCGGCAATTTCGGGCGGCAATCGCTGTTCGTGATCATAGACGGCTTGGATGAGACGATCCCTGCCGGGTTTGAGGGCGTGAACTTTCTGCATCTGCGTCACCGCGACTGGGCGGCGGAAATCTCCAACACCCCGATGCGGCGGGTGGTGATGGAGCATAACCGCAGCCGCGCAATTTCCGATCTGGCGCGGACGCTGTGGCGCTATGATTATGATGCGGTGATCGCGACGGATGTCGATGAGTTTCTGGTGGCAGACCCGGCGCGTCACGCCAGTTTGGATGGGTTTATCCAAGGCCATAGCGCGCGGACCTCGACGCTTTCGGGGCTAGGGCTGGATGTTGTGCAGGATTTGAAGACTGAGCCTGCGATTGATCCCTCGCAACCGTTTCTGGCGCAAAGGCGGGTGGCCGTGGTGTCAAACGCCTATACCAAGCCGGTTTTGGCGTTCAAGCCGGTGACTTGGGGCGCGGGGTTACACCGGGTGAAGCGGCGGAATTTCCATATTCACCCTGACCTGTTCATGTTCCATTTCGGCATGATTGATTATGAAACCGCGATGGGGCGGGCGAATGATCCGAACCTGATCGCGGCAGGTTGGGGGCCGCATATGCAGCGGCGCGAAGTGTTGTTTCGCATGGTCGAAGCGGCAACGGCGGTTGAGGGCGAGCCGTTGTTTGAGGGCGCACGGCGGCGGATGACATGGGTGCGCAGGCCGCTTGCATGGAACAAGCCCGCGAAATTGCCGGGGCCGCCGGTGGTGATTATCCCGGAGCGGCTGAGGGCGGTGCTTTGAGCGATCCGATTGATGCGGTGCTGACTTGGGTGGATGGTGAAGACCCTGGCCATGTGGCCAAGCGTCGGGCCTATGATCCGGGGTTTGGTGCGGCGGGGGTAGAAGCCACGCGCTTTGCCAGCCGCGACGAAATCCGCTTCAGTCTGGGGGCTTTGCTGAAGTTTGCCCCTTGGTTGCGCTGCATTCATATCGTGACCGACGGGCAAGTGCCGCGTGTGGTGCAAGAGTTGTGGGCTGACCCTGCGATGCGCGCGCGGGTGAAGATCGTTGATCATGCGGTGATCTATCGTGGGCATGAGGCGTTGTTGCCGGTGTTTTCCAGCCGCTCGATTGAGACAGCGCTTTACCGCATCCCGGATCTGGCAGAGCGGTATCTCTACCTGAACGATGATTTTTTCCTGATCCGCCCGGTGCAAGCGGCGGATTTCTTCAATGAAACCGGGCCGATCCTGCGCGGTCATTGGATAACGCGGGCATACGGGCTGGTTGTATGGCTTCAGCTTGTGGTGGGGCGGCTGAAGGGGCGGGGCAAGAATTGGCGCCCGTCTGGGTTCAAGGCGGGCCAGTTGAATGCGGCGCGGCTGGCAGCACCCGGCTGGCGGTTTTTCAGCTTTGGCCACACCCCGCATCCGCTGCGCCGCGCGACCTTCCAGCGGTTTGAAGCCAGCCATCCCGGCGCGATTGAGGCAAATATGGCTCCACGGTTTCGGCATGGTGGCCAGTTTAATCCAACCAGTCTTGGCGCGCATCTGGAACTGGCGGCGGGGACGGCGACCATCGCGGCCTCGGACAATACTGTCTATTTCCGCGCGGATGTCGATAAACCGCAGCGGGTGCGCGAGAAGATCGCCGAGGCCGAGGCGCGGGAGGATGCGCTGTTCATCTGCGTCAACAGTCTGGATCAGGCCGCGCCGCAGGTGCAGGTGGATATTCTGGATTTCCTGCGGCGTCGGATTTTATAGCGCTTATAGCAGCGGCGGGCGTTTGGCGGGCCAATTGGTCACCAGATGATAAGCCTGTCCCATCGCCAAAATTTTCGCATCCGCGCCCACCGGGCCTGCAATTTGCATCCCCATCGGCAAGCCATTGGTGCCAAAGCCGACTGGCAGGTTCAGCGCGGGCAGACCGATCAGGCTGACGGGAATGACCACTTCCATCCAGCGATGATAGGTGTCCATCGTCACACCATTGATACTTTGTGGCCAGCGGGTTTCCACCGGAAACGGCCAGACTTGCGCGGTTGGCAGAATAACGGCGTCATATTTGCTGAACAGGCGGGCCATATGCGCGTAGTAGCGGCTGCGGATCGTGCTGGCCTCGTAAACCGCCTGCGCCGACAGCCCGCGCCCCTGCTCGATTTCCCAGATGGTTTCGGGTTTCAGTTGCAGGCGCTTGGCGGGATCGTCGTAAAGTGGCTTCATGCCGCCTGCGTTCAGCATGGCGCGCAGAGTGGTCCACGCCTGCCACAGCTTTTCGGCGGGGAAGGGCGCGGCGATGGCTTCCACCTTGGCACCCTGTTCGGCGAAAACGCGCAGGCCTGCTTCGCAGAGATCGAGAATGCCCGGCTCGAATTGATACGCGCCGCCCCAATCGCCGAGCCAAGCGATGCGCTTGCCGCGCAGATCGGTGGTCAGATGGTTGGCGAAATTACTGCCGTCGCGGCCAAATGGCACCTCCGGGTTGACCCCGGCCTGCACCGTGAGCAGGTTTGCCACGTCTTCAACCGTGCGGGCCATTGGGCCTTCGGTGGCCAAGGTGGCCAGATGCGTGTCGCCCTCGGCATCGCCAGGCACGAGGCCCCAGGACGGGCGGAAACCGTAGACGTTGCAGAACGCGGCCGGGTTGCGCAAGCTGCCCATCATGTCGGAGCCATCCGCGGCGGGCACCATCCGCGCGGCGAGCGCCGCCGCCGCACCACCCGAGGAACCGCCTGCCGTGACGGCCAGATCATAGGGATTGCGGGTGACGCCATGCACCGGATTGAAGGAATGGCTGCCATGGCCCCATTCCGGGGTGTTGGTCTTGCCGATGAAGATTGCACCTGCCGCGCGCATCCGGGCGGCCAGCAGATCATCCTTGGTGGGGATGAAATCGGCAAACAAAGGTGAGCCGTAAGTGGTGCGTAAGCCCTTGGTGGCGCAGAGATCTTTCACCGCCAGCGGTAGGCCGTGCAGCCAGCCCGAAGGGGGGGCATCATCGGCGCGTTTGGCTTCGGCCAGCAGTTCATCGGGATCGCGCAGCGAAATCACCGCGTTTACCGCAGGATTGACCACCGCGATTTGGTCGAGATGCGCGGCCATCACTTCCGAAGGGGCCAGCTTGCGGGCGGCGATCATCCGCGACAGCTCGGAGGCTGACAACTCATGCAATGCCAATGTGGTCATCCTTTGTGCTCACTGCCCTTGCAAGATCATCAAGGGGGAGGTTTGGAGGGGGCGCAAAGCCCTCTCCAGTCTTACGCGCGCGCGCCTGAAACAAGATGCGGGGGTGTGCGCCCCCGCACCGCAGCCAGATCAGGCAGGTTACTTCTGCAATTCGGTCCAGATCGCGGTCATGTATTCTTGCGCTTTGGCCGAGCAGGTCGGCAGGAAGTGTCCAGCCGCCTTGAACTCCTCGGGGATCACCACTTCGGGGGCGGTCTTCATGTCTTACGGCATGCAGGCATCGGAACCGGCAATGCCGTTGGCATAGCGCGCAAAGCCCGAGATCATCGCGGCGTTTTCCGGCAGCATGATGAAGTCGATGAATTTATAGGCTTCCTCGACGTTCTGGGCGTCTTTCAGCAGGCCTACCGAATCCATCCACAGCACATAGCCTTCCTTCGGATAGCCATATTTGACATCCGGGTTGGCCAAGCGTGCCCGCATGGTCGAGCCGTTCCAGTTTACGCTTGCCGCCCAATCGTTGTTCGACAGCTTTTCGGTGGCGCCGTAGTCCATCGAAATCCAGTTCGGCTTGGCGGCGATCAGGGCGTCACGCGCCTTTTTCAGCACGGCGGTATCTTCGGTGCAAGGCGTGCCGCCTGCCCACATGATGGCCAAGTTGACCACATCGTTCATCTCGGGGACGACGTTGATCTTGCCGACCAGTTCCGGCGGCACGTTCAGGAATACGTCAGAGGTGTTGATATCGCCACCATAGACTTTGGTGTTGACCGCGACGCCCGTGGAGCCCCACTGCCACGGCACGGTGTAAACCCGGCCTTTATCCCAAGCGACATCCATCCATTCCGGCGCGATATTGCCCTTGTGCGGCAGTTTGCTGTCGTCCAGCGGCACGATCAGGCCTTTTTCGGCCCAGATCGGCACATAGTTGGCGGAAGGCACCACCAGATCGAAGCCGGAACCACCCGCTTCAACCTTGGCCAAGGCCGCGTCGTTGCTGTCGTAATCGGTGACCGTCACCTTGATGCCGGTCTCTTTTTCAAACTTCGCCAGCAGTTCGGGGCTGGTATAGTTGCCCCAGTTGAACAGCTGCAGTGTGCCCTCTGCGCTTGCCAGCGAGGTGCTGGCCAGCAACAAAAGCGTGGCAGAGAATAGGTTTTTCATTGTCGTCTCCCTAGGTTTCTTCGTTATTTTTGCAGATCGGTCCAGATCGCCGTCATGTATTCCAGCGCCTTGCCCGAGCAGGCTGGCATGAAATGCCCAGCGGCTTTGAATTCGGCCGGGATGTTGACCTCTGGTGCGGTTGCCATGTCTGCGGGCATAAATTCTTGTGAGCCCGTAATGCCGTTGGGGTAGCGCGCGAAGGCCGAGATCAGGGCGGCGTTTTCCGGCAGGCTGATGAAGTCGAGGAATTTGTAGGCTTCATCCACATTCTTAGCGTCCGACAAAAGCGCCACCGAATCCATCCACAACGGATAGCCTTCTTTCGGATAGCCATAGACCACATTGGGGTTTTTCAGCCGCGAACGGAAGGTTTCGCCCGACCAGTTCACGCTTGCCGCCCAATCGCCGTTGGCCATGTGTTCGGTGGTGCCGTAATCCATTGACGTCCAATATTGCTTGCCATTGATCAGGGCGTCATGGGCTTTTTTCAGAATGGCCACGTCCTCGGTGCAGGGTTTGCCACCGGCCCACATCACGGCCAAGCCAACAACTTCGTTCATCTCAGGCACGACGTTGATCTTGCCCTTCAACTCATCCGGCGGGTTCAGGAACAGCTCGGAGGTGTTCGGATCGCCCTTGTAAACCGAGGTATCCACCGAAATGCCGGTGGTGCCCCATTGCCAGGGAATCGTGTAATTGCGGCCCTTGTCCCATGCCACATCCATCCACTCGGGGGCGATATTGCCGTGGTGCGGCAGTTTGGTCAGATCCAGCTTCTGAATCAGGCCTTTCTCGACATAGATCTGCACGAAATGCGCCGAGGGCACCACGAGGTCAAAGCCGCTGCCACCCGCTGAGACCTTGGCCAAAGCGGTGTCGTTGCTGTCGTAATCGGTGACGGTGACGGTGATGCCAGTCTCTTTTTCAAACTTTTCCAGCAGTTCGGGCGAGGTGTAATCGCCCCAGTTGAACAGGTTCAACTGACCTTCCGCGAGGGCGGGGCTGGCGGTAGTCAGCAAGAGGGCGATCAGCAGGGGCTTTTTCATGCGGGGAAGGCTCCGATGTTGGGCGTTTGATTGTTATCGTTGGTCAGTCGTTTTTGCGGGTCAGCAGGAAGAAGGCTGTCAGCAGTACGATGGTCAGTGCCAGCAGCATCGAGGAAATCGCGTTGATTTCCGGCGTCAGCTGGCGGCGCATCTGGCCGAGCATATAGGTTGGCAGGGTGTCTTGGCCGCCGGATTTGGTGAACTCGGTGATCACCACGTCATCAAGGCTGATCACGAAGGCCAGCATCGCGCCTGCGATCACGCCGGGCAGCAGGATCGGCAAAGTGACATGGCGGAAGGTTTGCCAGGGTGTGGCGTAAAGGTCGGCGGCGGCGGTTTCCAGTGTCATATCCATGCCTTCCAACCGGGCGCGGATCGGCAGGTAAGCGAAGGGGATGCAGAAGGCGGAGTGGGCGAAGATCACATAGCCGATGCCTTGGATGCCTGTGGCCTGTTTCACCATGCCGAACAGGATCAGCAAGGACACGGCGGTGACGATTTCCGGCACCATCAGGGGCTGGTTGATCATCACATAGATGAAGGTCTGGCCTTTGAAGGCTTTGCGCCTTGTGGTGCCCAAGGCCGCCATGGTGGCGACCGCGGTGGAAATCACCGCCGCACAGACCGCGATCAACAAAGATCGCATGGTGGCGTCTTTGACCTGGTCGTTGTTCCAAGCCTTTGCATACCAATCCCAAGAAAACCCGCCCCAGACCGCGACCGATTGGCTGGCGTTGAAGGAATAAGCCACCAGCGTCAGGATCGGCAGATAAAGTGCGATGAACACGATAATCGCGGTGGTGGTGAAGCCGGGCAGTTTGGCGACGGAAAAGGTTTTAGTGGCCATTGGACACATCCCGGTTGGCGTATTTCACATAGATCAGCAGCGCCGCCGTCACGATCACCAGCAGCGTCAGTGACAGCGCCGCGCCCAAGGGCCAGTTGCGGCCTTGGCCGAATTGCAGATCAATGAAGTTGCCGATCATCATCTGCTTGCCACCGCCCAACACGCGCGGGGTGACGTAAGCGCCCAAGGAGGGCACGAACACGAGGATGGATCCGGCGATGATGCCGGGTTTGACGATGGGCAGGATCACCCGGCGCAAAACCTGCATCCGGCTGGCGTAAAGATCATAGCCCGCCTCTAGCAGTTTCATATCGAAACGGTCGATAGCGGCGAACAGCGGCAGCACCATCAAGGGCAGGTAGACATAGGCCATGCCGATAAACACGGCGGTGTCGGTGTAGATCAGCCGGATCGGTTCCGAGATCACGCCGAGTTTCAGCAGCACAGTGTTCATCAAACCTTCGTTGCGGATCACTTCGTTGATCGCATAGGTGCGGATCAGCAGGTTGGTCCAGAACGGAATGGTGATCAGAAACAGCCACAAGGCGCGGGATTTTTGCGGCCGTGTCGCGATGAACCATGCGGTGGGAAAGCCGACGGCGAAGGTCAGCAGCGTGGTCAGCACCGACAGTTTGATCGAGCGCCAGAAGATGCTGATATTGGCATCTGCAAGGCCATAGGTGTCGTCAAAAATGTCCTTGGTCCACAGGATGCCGCGCCAACCGTCCAGCGAGAACTTCCATTCGACATTGCCATACTGACCTGCGGCCAAGAAGGAATAGACCACCACGATCATCAAGGGGCCAACGGCGAACAGCGTCAGGATCACCAGCGCCGGGGCAGACAGCAACCAGCCGTTGCGGGTGGATTGCGCGGCTTGGGCTTTTTCGGCGGCGCTCATTCAATCCTCCAGCACTTGCGCGGAGCCGGGCGTGAAGGTGACGCCGACGGTTTGGCCTGCCTGCAAGGCCGCCTCGCCTGTCACGTCTGACACCACGCAAGCCTCGATTTCTGTGCCATCGGCCAGATGCAGTTGGTAGTTCATGTCGGTGCCCATATAGACCACGCCGCGCACGGTGGCGGGCAGGCTGCCGGGCTCGGCTGTGGGGGTCAGTTTGACCTGTTCGGGGCGCACGGTGACGGTGACGGCGCCGGATTTGGTCGCAGCGGGGGCGGGCATTTGATAGCCGCCCGCCAGAGTTAGGGTCGTGCCGTCCGAGGTGGCGGGCATGAAATTGGTCTCGCCGATGAAGCTCGCGACAAATCGGTTCAGCGGGCGGGTGTAGATTTCGCGCGGGGTGCCGACCTGTTGCAGCTTGCCCGCTGACATGACGCCGATGCGGTCAGACATCGTTAGGGCTTCTTCCTGGTCGTGGGTGACGAAGATGAAGGTGATGCCGGTTTCGGTTTGCAGGCGTTTCAACTCGCCTTGCATCTCGCGGCGCAGTTTCAAATCGAGCGCGGAAAGCGGTTCATCCAGCAGCAGGACTTTTGGCGAAGGCGCCAAAGCGCGCGCGAGGGCTACCCGCTGTTGCTGACCGCCCGAAAGCTGCGAGGTTTTGCGCGACGCCATCGCCTCGAGCTTCACCAGCGCCAGCATGCGGTCCACCGTGGCCTTGACCTCGGCGCGCGGGCGGCCCTGCATTTCCAGACCAAAGCCGATGTTCTGTGCCACCGTCAGATGCGGGAACAGGGCGTAGCTTTGGAACACCGTGTTCACCGGGCGCTTGTTTGGCGGCAAGTAGGTGATGTCTTGGCCGTCGAGCAGGATGGTGCCGGAGGTTGGCATCTCAAACCCGGCGATCAGCCGCAGCAGGGTGGTCTTGCCGCAGCCCGATGGTCCGAGCAGGGTGAAGAACTCACCCTTGCGGATTTCGACCGACACGTCATTCAACGCGCGGACGGCGTTATCACCCTGTCCGAAGGCTTTGACGGCATTGCGGGCCTCGACGGCGTTGGTTTGGCTCAAGGTGACTCGCTCCCGTTGGTTTTGATCATATTGTGCTGCGGGCAAGCCCCGGCGCAACATAAACTTCACCTGATGTGCCGAAAGACGAGGCAGTTGCCGCTTAGGTTGTGCAAATGCCTAAGGCTGCGGCATAATGTTAACGCTAGCAAAGGCTTAGCTTTGCCAGCGCTTAGGCGTGGCTTAAGCCATTGCGGCGCGGCGGGTTGCCCAAGGGGCCGCAGATTCGATTTCGGCACAAAGCGCGATCAATTCTTCATCTTGGCCGTAGGCTGCCGCGAGATGGATTCCGATCGGTAGACCGCTGGCGGATTGGCCCATAGGCAGCGAAGCGGCGGGCTGGCCTGAGGCGTTGAACACGGCGCAGAACGGCGAATAGGAAAAGATGCCGCCGGGGCCGATACGGTAGTTCACATAGTCGTCGCGGTTGTGGTGATAGCGGCCAACCTTGGCAGGTGGCTCGGCGAGGGTGGCCGATAGCAGGATATCGGGGCCATTGGCAAAGTATCCGGCCATCTGGCGGCCAAAGCTGTGAATCTCGCCGACGGCCTCCAGATAGCGGGTTGGGGGCAGGGTGGCGGCGTAGGCGACGGCGGAACGCCCGATGCCTTCGACCAGATCGGGGGTCAGCGGGCGACCCTTCAACGCCTTCTGGATCGACAAAGCGGTGCCAACACCAACGATATCCGTCCAAGCCCGCATCATCATCTCGACATCGGCGGTGGGGCGGCCCGGTTCGACATGGTGGCCGAGGCTTTCCAGCAGTTTTGCGGTGTCTCGCACGGCCTGCGCCACCTCAGGGTCAATCGCCTCGCCGGTGAAGGTGGTCTCACAGAGTGCGATGCGCAGGCGGCGCGGTGGGCGGCTGATCGCATCCGCATGACCGCGCGCCAGCGGTGGGGCGACATAGGGCGCGCCCAGATCGGGGCCTTCGCAGGCATCCAGCAGGATCGCGGTGTCGCGCACCGAGCGGGTCAGGAACCCGTCAATCGCCATGCCCGCCCAGCCTTCACCAGCATAGGGACCATCGGGCAGCCGGGCGCGGGTGGATTTGAAGCCGAACAGCCCGCAGCTGGAGGCCGGGATACGCACCGAACCGCCACCGTCCGAGCCATGCGCAAAGGCAACAATTCCGGCGGCCACCGCAGCGCCTGCGCCGCCCGATGAGCCGCCCGAGGTGTGATCGAGGTTCCACGGATTGCGCGTAGGCCCACCATAAACCGCAGCTTCGGTGACGGTGCCGACGCCGCCTTCGGGGCTGGTGGTGCGGCCAAAGTTGACCACGCCGGTGGCCCGGATCCGCTCCCATATCGCGGAATCGCGGGCGTAGGTGGTGTTCATCAGCAGACGCGAGCCGTTGTGGCCGGGGAAATCCACCGCCTCGCAGCCCAAGTCTTTCAGCAGAAACGGCAAGCCCCGGAATGGCCCGCGCGGCAGACCATCGGCGATGGCGCGGCGCGCGGCGGCTTCTTGCACCAGCACCACGGCGTTGAGGGCGGGATTGCGGGCTTCAACCGCCGCAAGGGCTGCGTCGAGCAATTCGGTGGGCGTGACCTGCCCAGACGCCACCATCCCCGCCAGTTCCGTCGCATCGCGCGCGCGCAGATCGCCTATCATACCGATTCTCCAACTTGATTTCGCGCAGTTGACGCCGACAAAGCGGCTGCGTCCCGTCCGGGATGACCAGCGATGTCGCAAACAGGCGGCGGCTCTGGCTAGGGCGCGGGGCTTGCCAGATGTTTGGCAATGCCGAGCCGCAGCGCCTCCATGGTCAGCGGTTTGGTCAGATAGCCATCCAACCCGGCAGAAAGATAGAGCGCGCGATCGGCGGCAGAGGCATCCGCCGTCATCGCCACCACCGGCAAATGTGGCCCCGGCAAGGCGCGGATGGCGGCCAGCGTCTCGATGCCGGACAGGCCGGGCATATGCAGATCCAGCAGCACCAGATCGGGGCGCTGTGCTGTGATGGATTGTAGCGCCGCGGTGCCGCTTTCCACCTCGTCAACGCGCACCTGCATTCCGCGCAGATAGGTCGCGGCGACCAAGCGGTTGGTGGCGATGTCATCGACCACCAAAATCCGCTGCCCCGCCAGATTGAGCGTGCTTTCCCGCAAGCGCGCGGGGGATTCTGCCGGGCGGATCATCACGCTAAGCCGGAACAGCGCGCCGCTCTGGCTGGGCAAATGCTCCAGATCGCCCTGCATCTGCTGGGCGATGCTGCGACTGATGGCGAGCCCAAGACCCGAGCCGCTATGCGCGCCCGCCCCGCGTTGAAACGGTTGAAACAACAAGTCGCGTTCATGCGCGGGGATGCCCCTGCCAGTGTCCACCACATCAATCTGCAACAACCCGCCCATCGCTTTGCCAGCGCGGTGCAAAGGCTGTTCGCGGTAGCTGACCCACACCGTTGCACCACCGCTTTCGGTGAACTTCAGTGCATTTGACAACAGATTTGACAGACATTGCCGCAGGCGCTGCGGATCAAACTCGGCAGTCTCAGGCAGATCGGGGGCAAGGCGGCCATCGGGGAGGCGCGGCGCGGTAAACTCCAGCCGCAGCCAAAGCCCGGCTTTGGCAAAGACCGGCTGGAACAATGCCACCGTCGCCTCGATGACCTCTTTCGGTCGGGCAATGACCGGGCGGAGCGGCAGTTGGTTTTCTTCGATCGCCGCCATTTGCAAAATATCGTCAAGGATAGCAGCCAGATCCATCGCCGAGTCGACCAGCGTGTGCATCCGTGCTTGCGTCGCAGGGCTTGGCGCGTGCAGCAGTTCTGCCTCGCCCATGCCGACGATGGCGTTGAGCGGCGTGCGCAACTCATGGCTCATCTGTGCCAGAAACCGCCCCTTGGCGCGGTTGGCGGCATCCGCCTTGACGCCACGACAGCTGATTTCGCGATGCAAGGCATGATTGGATAGCATCGCACCCATCGTATAAGCCGCCCCAGCAGACAGCGCGAGCGTCGAGGCTGCAAATCCCTGCCATGACTGCACATTGATCCAGTAGTAAGTATTGCCGCCAAAGGCGACCATTGCCACGGCAGCCGCGCCAATCACCCCGAACGGCAGGTGGATGGCGCGCACTGTGCTAAGTTGAAGTAGCGTCATGCAGAGCAGGCCGACGGCGGCACCTTTGGCGAACAGCACATCCTGCTGCCAGATCAACATGCAACAGAGGGTGTAAGATGCCTCGGTGAGAAACACCGTCGCCACAGCAGCAAGATAGCGTCGCGGTTGGGTGGTTGGATCAAGCGCGCGCAACAGTTGAAAATTCAGGCCCTCCAGCGCCATATCGGCACCCAGTGCGGCCAGCACCAGCCATGGCGGCAAAAACAGCGCCATCAGGCCAAATGCTATGGACGTACTCAGCAGGCGGGTGGGTTCTACAGCCGTAAGCATCTGTAATTGAGTGCTGATTTGCGCAGCGGCATCGGGACCCGGCATTAAAAGCCGCAACATCTTCATCGCGCGGGCATCCTCAAACCTCTCTCTGGCTCAGCAAAGATCACGGACCGTATCTGGTCAAGACAAAGCTTGGTTTATGGCGCAGGAATCGGCGCTATGGCGATCTCTTGCTGCAACGCGCCCTGAGGGGTGAAGATCAGGATGCGGTTGTCGGTGGTGACGACGCCGATCCAGCCGGGGGCCGTGGTGATGGCCTGTGCCGTGGCCCCGGCGGGCATTTGCAGGCTTGCAGGCAGAGCAGGGGTCAGGCTGTTTGCATTCGGCATACGGGTGACAAGCAGGCCGACCACGGTTATGACACCGCCAATCATGGTGATCATCAGCACGATCACCAGAACTTTCAGCAAGCGGAGCGAGGGCGGCAAGCCCGGCTCGATCGGAGTGTCAGACATGGCGAGCCCTTATGAAGACGAAGACGCTGTGGATGGCGATGTGGCGGCGGGCAATCGTCTGGTGATCGTGATTGGCGAAGACGCAGCCCCCCGTCTTGATAAGGCGCTTGCGGCGGCGGTGCCAGAGGAAGCTGCCCTGTCGCGCTCGCGTTTGATGAAGATGATCGACGAGGGCGATGTTTTGCGCGACGGCGTGGCGGTGACCAACCCCAAGACCAAGGTGAAAGAGGGTGAGGAATATACGCTGATCTTGGCCCCTGCGGTGGATGTGGCGACTTTGGCCGAGGATATTCCGCTGTCGGTGATCTGGGAGGATGGCGATCTGATCGTGATCGACAAGCCTGCAGGCATGGTGGTGCATCCCGCGCCCGGCACGCCTTCGGGCACTTTGGTCAATGCGCTTTTGCATCATTGCGGCGATACCCTGTCAGGGATTGGTGGCGAGCGTCGCCCGGGCATCGTCCACCGGATTGATAAAGACACCACGGGCCTGTTGGTGGTCGCCAAATCCGACCGCGCCCATCACGGATTGGCGGCGCAGTTTGAAGCGCATACCGTCAACCGCCGATATGTCGCCGTGGTGAACGGTGTGCCCTCCGCCTATGATCCCCGCATCCGCGGCCTGAGAGGCATTAGCTTTGAGGCTGGCGGCATTCTGAAAATCGCCACCCATCTGGAGCGCCACAAGACCGATCGGCAACGGCAGGCGGTGGTGTGGAACTCGGGCCGCCACGCCGTCACGCGCGCGCGGGTGATGGAGGATTTCAAGGGCGGGGCGGCCTTGATGGAGTGTTGGCTGGAAACCGGGCGGACGCATCAGATCCGGGTGCATATGGCCTATGCCGGGCATGGGTTGGTCGGGGATCAGACCTATGGCGGCAAGAAAAAGGTCTCGCCCAAACTGTTTGGGCCGGAAGTGGCGGAAATGGGTAACAGCTTCCCGCGTCAGGCCTTGCATGCGGCGACCTTGGGGTTTGAGCACCCAGTGACTGGGGAAATGCTGGAATTCACCTCACCCTTGCCCGCTGATTTGACCGCTCTGCTGGCAGCCTTGCGCAAAGGGCAATCCTGAAGCCTGAGCCATTCACATTGGCTTAAATATCCCCGCCGGAGGCATACTCGGCCAGCGAAGGAAGCCTCCGGCGGGGATATTTGAGCACAGAGGATGACCAAAGTGCATCTGATCTAACATTCCCGTGACCGGAATGTTACAAACCTTCCGCTGCGACGGAACTGGAACCATCTTTCGTTAAAGAAGTTATGTCTATGATGCTTGAAGCCTGCATCTGGCATACATAAATTCGACTGCCCCGGGGGCGCAACTGCACCGGGTTAATGAGGGAGCGTCAAACATGAGCACCTATGCAAATCTGCCAGCACCGAGCCCGGAACAGGGGCTGAACCGATATATGCAGGAAATCCGCAAATTTCCGCTGCTGGAACCTGAAGAAGAATACATGCTGGCCAAGCGCTGGGTCGACCATCAAGACAGCACAGCTGCGCATAAGATGGTCACCAGCCACCTGCGTCTGGCCGCCAAAATCGCCATGGGCTACCGCGGCTACGGTCTGCCGCAGGCCGAGGTGATCTCGGAGGCCAACGTTGGCTTGATGCAGGCGGTCAAGCGCTTTGACCCGGAAAAAGGCTTCCGTCTGGCCACTTACGCGATGTGGTGGATCCGCGCCAGCATTCAGGAATATATCCTGCGCTCGTGGTCTTTGGTGAAACTGGGCACCACCTCGGCGCAGAAAAAGCTGTTCTTTAACCTGCGCAAAGCCAAAGCCAAAGTCGGCGCGTTGGAGGAAGGCGATCTGCGGCCTGAGAATGTGACCCGGATTGCCACCGATCTGAACGTGTCCGAACACGAAGTTGTCGATATGAACCGCCGGCTGTCTGGCGGCGATGCTTCGCTGAATGCCACGGTCGGCTCTGACGGCGAAGGCACCACGCAGTGGCAGGATTGGCTGGAAGACGAAGACAGCGATCAGGCTGGCGACTATGAGGCGCGGGACGAATTCGACATTCGCATGGACTTGCTGCATCAGGCGATGTCGGCGCTGAATGACCGTGAAAAAGACGTGCTGATGAAGCGGCGCCTGTCGGAAACCCCGATCACGCTGGAGGAGCTGTCGGAAATCTACGGCGTCAGCCGCGAGCGGATTCGTCAGATCGAAGTGCGCGCCTTTGAAAAGCTGCAACAGCGGATGCGGTCGTTGGCCGTCGGCAAGGGCATGGTGATCCCAGCCTAATGCGATCTGCTTCGGGCGTAACTTGCGCCCGAAGGTTGCGCCACGCGCGTGCAAAGGCTAGACAGCTGGATCAAACTGTCGAGCCATAAAGGGCGCAACCGATGACCATGCTGGAAACCTTTCTGAAACCGATGCACCGCGAGGGCTATAAGTTTGTCGGCATCTTCGCCGCCATCACTCTGGTGCTGTTTTGGATATGCGATCCGCTGGGCTGGCTCGGTGTGGGCGCAACCGTCTGGTGCTATTACTTTTTCCGCGATCCGAAGCGCTCGGTGCCACAAGGGCGCGGCCTGATCGTCTCGCCCGCTGATGGCGTTGTTTCGTTGATCGAACGTGCCGTGCCGCCGCCGGAACTTGGCGCAGGCAATGATGCGCTGACGCGGGTTTCGGTGTTCATGTCGGTGTTCAACTGCCATGTGAACCGCGCGCCGATTGCGGGCCGGATCGCCAAAATGGCTTACCGTCCGGGCAAATTCTTCAATGCCTCGCTGGATAAAGCCTCGGAAGATAACGAGCGGAACTCGCTGCTGCTGGAGCTGCCGGATGGCCGTAATCTGATTGTGGTGCAGATCGCAGGGCTGGTGGCGCGGCGGATCGTGCCGTTCGTGTCAGAAGGCCAATCTTTGCGCACGGGGGAGCGGTTTGGTCTGATCCGGTTCGGGTCGCGCCTTGATGTGTATCTGCCCGATGGCGTGGAACCCTTGGTGGCTTTGGGCCAAACCATGGTCGGCGGTGAAACCGTGCTGGCCGAGTTGGACCGTGACATGCTGCGCCGCTCGGCTGTGCGGGAATGAAGGGGCCTGCTGAACCGCAGCCCGCGAAAACCGGGCGGCGCCCGCGTAAGAAGCTGCATATCGCGCAACTGATCCCGAATTTCATGACGGTGGCTGCACTCTGCGCGGGACTTACGGGAGTGCGCTTTGCGATTGAGGGGCGGTTTGGCCTGGCCGTGGCGCTGATCATCGCGGCGGCGGTAATGGATGGCTTGGATGGTCGCATTGCGCGCTATCTGAAAAGCGAATCCGATATGGGGGCGGAACTCGACAGCCTCTGCGATCTGGTCAATTTTGGCGTGGCTCCGGCGCTGATCACCTATCTTTGGGCGTTGCAAGGCATGCGGGCAGAGGGCTGGATTGCCTGCCTGATCTATGCGGTGGCCTGCCTTTTGCGCCTTGCGCGCTTCAACATTGGCAATCGCCAACCTGACAATGATTCCAACAGCTTCCAAGGCGTGCCCTCGCCAGCAGGGGCGTTGTTGGTGATGCTGCCGATGTTTCTGGCCTTCGCGCTGGGCGATGGCCAGCCCCATGCCACTGGGCTGGTCGCGCTTTGGATGGCCTTGGTGGGCGCGCTGATGGTGGGGCGGTTTCGTACCCCGTCGTTCAAACGCGCGACGATCTATGCCGAGAATGTCAGCTTTGTGCTGCTGGCCTTTGTCGCGCTTGTTGCGGCCCTGCTGACCTATCCTTGGATCACGCTGGCCTTGGTCGATTGCGCCTATCTTGCGGCGCTCGCCTATACATTCATCAAAAAACCGCGCAAAGCGGCAGAGGATACCACGCCTGAGGCCTAAGCGATTGCGCTAACATGTCAGGCCCGCTAGTTTCGCCGCGAAGCATCAGGGGGATGAGCGATGAAACCAGTGCGTTGGGGTATTTTGGGTGCTGCGAACTTTGCGCGTGAGCATATGGCTCCGGCGATTCATGCGGCAAAGGGCGCCGAATTGGCAGCTTTGGCGACGTCCAGCCTGGAAAAGGCTGCCGGATTTCAGGCGTTTTGCCCCAGTCTGAAGATCCATTCGACCTATGAGGCGCTGCTGGCCGACCCGTCGATTGACGCGGTTTATGTGCCGCTGCCGCACCATTTACATGTCGAATGGACGCTTAAGGCATTGGCCGCGGGCAAGCATGTGCTGACCCAAAGGCCTAATGCGCTGCAAGCGTTGGAGATTGCACAATTCCTCGCCGCCCGTTCGTCCC
>CAYLYV010000103.1:0-17064 GCA_964387655.1 uncultured Cypionkella sp.
GACATCGCGATGGCCGCGAAGGGTTGGGAGAAAGCGAAAGAACTGATCCGTGACCCCGACAATCGGCTGGTGCTGCTCGATGAGATCAACATCGCCCTGCGCTATGATTATCTGGATATTACCGAGGTCTTGGCGTTTTTGGCCGCCGAAAAACCGCCCTTGACCCATGTGGTGATGACGGGCCGCAACGCCAAACCCGAGTTGATCGAGGCCGCCGATCTGGTGACAGAGATGACCTTGATCAAGCATCCGTTCCGATCCGGCATCAAGGCGCAGCCGGGGGTGGAGTTTTGATCCGTTGTGCCTGCTGAACCGATGAATTGGGGGCCAGCCCCCAAACCCCCGGGATATTTTCACCAGCATGAAAGCAACGAAGTGTTAATCTTTTTGCGTCAAACTGACCAAGCGGTACAGGGGGGACCCCGATGATCGCCCAGTGTGAAAGTGCAGCATCTCCCCCGCGCAATCGGCCCGAGGTGCTGCGCCAACCTTTGGCTTTCATACTGGAAGCAAATATCCCCGCCGGAGGCTTCCGAACGCTCCGCCAATCCGACGTTGGAGGAGCGCGGTGACAGCATTGATGATCCAGGGCGCAGGCTCCAACGTCGGCAAGTCGCTGCTGGTGGCAGGCCTGTGCCGCGCGGCGAAGTTGCGCGGACTTTCGGTGGCACCGTTCAAGCCGCAGAATATGTCGAACAACGCGGCGGTGACGGCGGATGGTGGCGAGATTGGCCGCGCACAAGCCTTGCAGGCTTTGGCCTGCGGTTTGGAGCCGCACACCGATATGAACCCGGTACTGCTGAAGCCGGAGTCTGAGACCGGAAGCCAAGTCGTGGTACAGGGCAAGCGCATCGCCACCGTGAAGGCGCGGGATTATGCGGCGTTGAAGCCGTCGCTGATGGCTCCGGTGCTGGACAGCTTTAACCGATTGAAATCGCAATATGATCTGGTGATCGTGGAAGGTGCGGGTTCTCCTGCCGAGGTCAATCTGCGCAGCGGAGACATCGCGAACATGGGCTTTGCCCGTGCCGCAGATTGCCCGGTGATCCTGACCGGAGATATTGATCGCGGCGGGGTGATTGCGCAGATTGTCGGCACTCAGGCGGTGCTCGACCCTGCAGATAATGCGATGATCGCGGGGTTTCTGATCAACAAATTTCGTGGGGATCCTCGGTTGTTTGACGATGGTTACACGTTAATCGAAGCCCGCACTGGGTGGCGCGGCTTTGGCGTGGTGCCGTTTTTCACCGATGCCGCAAAGCTGCCCGCCGAGGATGCGCTTGACTTGCCGAAAGGCGGTGGGATGGGCGGCTATAGGATTGCGGCGTTGACACTTTCACGGATCGCGAATTTCGACGATCTAGACCCTTTGGCACAGGAACCGGGCGTCAGCTTGCAGATGGTGCGGGCGGGCGAGGCGATTGCCGGGGATACCGATCTGGTGATCATTCCGGGGTCCAAATCCACACGCGGCGATCTGGCCTATCTGCGCGCGCAGGGCTGGGATGTGGACATCGCGGCGCATCTGCGGCGGGGCGGTCGCGTCTTGGGGATTTGCGGCGGCTATCAGATGCTGGGCCAGATCGTGCGCGATCCGGGTGGCATCGAAGGGCTGGCCGGGGAAACCATCGGCCTCGGTGCTTTGGCGGTGGATACGGTGATGACACCGGACAAGCGGCTGACGCGGACTGAGGCTGTTCATGCTGCGACCCATCTGCCGATGCAGGGCTATGAGATTCACATCGGCCGCACGGATGGCCCCGACCGTGCCCGGCCCTTTGCCTATGTTGACGGCCAACCCGAGGGGGCGGTTTCACCGGATGGTCGCGTGATGGGCAGTTATCTGCATGGCATGTTTGCCAATGATGCGTTCCGCGCCGGGTTCCTGCGCCAGATCGGCGCGCAGGCTTCGGGCTTGCACTATAGCGCCGGAGTTGAGGCCGTTTTGGACGCCTTAGCCGCACATCTGGAGGCCCATGTTGACGTCACCGCTCTACTTGGTTTGGCAAGGTGAAGTCCAACGCCGCGATGAAATCTGAAAGGCTTGAAGCGCGCTAGCCGCGCGGCCATTCGGTCTGGATGTTTTCCTGCCAGCCGGTGCGGTGCAGCAGCGGGGTATCATCCATGAATTCGGGATGGCCGAGGCAAAGGTAGGCGGCAAATTCCCAATCCTCGGGCACGCCCAGCAGCGCCTCGATGTCATGCGGTTCCAGAATGGATACCATGCCAAGGCCCAAATTCTCGGCCCGCGCCGCCAGCCACAGCGTATGGATCGCCATAGCGGTGGATTGGCGCAGGGTTTCCGGCAGGGTTTGCCGACCAAGACCATGGCCAGCCTCGGGGTGCATCACGTTGAACACCGCCAGTTGCACCGGGGCCATCTCCAGCCCCGCGAGTTTCAACGCCAGATATTCCGCGTGTTTGTCGCCGGTGTAAAGCTTGGCGGCCTCGGCGTTGCAGCGGCTGAAATTGGCGCGCACGGCGGCGCGCAGGGACAGATCATCAACCCGGATAACCCGCCACGGCCGGGCGTTGCCGACCGAAGGCGCACAATCCATCGTGGCGCGCAGCCGCTCCAGCACCGCTTCATCCACCGGGTCGGGGCGGAAATGCCGCACGTCACGGCGCCAGCGCAGGATGCGCAAAAGGGTGGCGGATTCGTCTGGGGTGAACTGCATCAGACCTCCAACGCGCGGGTCAGCCGCGCCCATTCGGCGGGCGCGCCGGGAAGCCCGATCCGCAGCCATCGGTTCGAATAGGGAAAGATCCGGCTCCAAATCTGCTGCTTTGCAAGCCGAATTTGTGCGGTTTCTGCATCCGGTGTCTCGTAGGTTCGGAACAATTCGCAGCCTCCGACCAGTTGCCAGCCTGCCGCCAGCGCCAAAGCATCGGCCTGCGCGGCCTCGGACCGCAACCGTTGCACCGTGGCCGCGGCCCATGCCCTGTCGGCCAGTGCCACAGCCCCAATCCGCAGCGCAGCACCGTTGACAGGCCACGGCCCGGACATTTCCCCCAACACCGCGATATCCTCGGCACAACCGATCACGAAGCCCAACCGCACTCCGGCCAGCCCGTAAAATTTGCCAAAGGACCGCAGCACCAGCAGGCCCGCCTGCCCGGCTTGCGGCAACAGCGACAATTCCAGCTGCGCATCGGCGAAGCTTTCATCCACCACCAACCGCCCGACTTGCCCCGCCAATGCCAGCAGGTCCGCGGGCGGATAACAGCGGCCATCGGGATTGTTGGGGTTGACCACTACGGCGAGATCAGCCCCCGCCAACTGGCCGAACTGGCTGACCTGTTCGACCTTCCAGCCAGCGGCGCGCAGGCTGGCTGCATGTTCGTTATAGGTCGGCCCCAGCACGCGCGCTTTTCCCGGTTTCGCCAGCCTCGGGATCATCTGGATCGCGGCCTGCGCGCCCGCCACCGCCAGCATCGGGGCTGGGCAACGGTAGGTTTTGGCGGCGACATCCAGCAGCGATTGCTTGGCGGTTTGGGTGGGCAGCATCGTCCAATCTTCGGGTTGCAAAGCCGGGATCGGATAGGGCACGCGGTTGATGCCGGTGGACAGATCAATCCAATCCGCCCCGCCAAAACGGGCCATCGCTCCGTCAATATTCCCGCCGTGATCGCGCATCTGCCCCCTCAGACCAGCGCCAGAACCAACAGCGCTGCGCCCAGCACAAACATCGCCCGGACATAAAGCGCAAGTCCTCGTTGCAGATCAAGGGCGCTCGGATCGGCGGCACCCGCGTTGACCCAAGGCTCCTCGGCCACGCGGTCTGCATAGACACGCGGCCCGGACAACCGCACGCCGAGTCCTGCGGCCATCGCCGCTTCCGGCCAACCTGCATTGGGCGAACGGTGCAGGCCAGCGTCGCGCCACATCACTTTTGCCGCTCGGCACGGGGCGGTGGAAACCAGTGCGAACACCGCGCCCGTCAGCCGCGCCGGGACCAGATTGACCAGATCGTCGATCCGGGCCGAGGCCCAGCCAAAGGCCTCAAACCGGGGTGTGCGGTGGCCGATCATCGAATCCAGCGTGTTGATCGCCTTATAGGCTGCGATCCCCGGCAGACCCAAAACCGCACCCCAAAACAGCGGGGCGACAATGCCGTCCGAGGTGTTTTCCGCCAGACTTTCCATCGCCGCCCGTGCCACGCCCGCCTGATCCAGCACAGCCACATTGCGCCCCACGATCATCGACACCGCAAACCGCGCCTGCTCCAGATCGTTGTTTTGTAACGGGGAAACCACCGCCGCAACATGCGTGTACATGGATCGCAACGCCAGCAGCGGCCAAGCGAGAACCCCGCCAATCAGGATGCCCAGCCAGCCCGCAGGCAGCGCGCATTGCAGCAGCCACGCCACGCCCCCTGTGAGACCGATCACCACCAGCGCAGTGACCACCCCGGCCACACGGCGCGATAAGTCAGGCGCTACATCTCGGTTCAGCGCACCGTCCAGCCAGCGGATCAGCGCGCCAATCCATGTCACCGGATGGCCAATCGCAGCATAAAGCCGTGCAGGCCAGCCGATGGCACTGTCGAGCAGCATCGCCACCACCATCATCGCGGCAAAACTCATCGGCCCCCTCCCGCGCGAAACTGCACAACGCCGCGCAATCCTGCCCGTTGCAAGCTTTGCCGCGCCGCCTCGGGCACCGCCCCCGGCGCAAAGATCAACCCGCGCGCGGCCCCGGTATGGGCAATGACAGACCCAAGCGCACCCAGATCGGCCGCAAGCGACCAGATCGGATCGCTTCCCGCCCCGCGCTTCTTCAACGTGCGGCGGGCGGAGGTGCTGGCAAGGGCGGCCAGCGCGGGCAGATCTTGGGCCAGGGCTGCGGCAGTCCAGTCGGTCAGCAGATCGGAAATATCAGGAAAATCACTGTCGGCGGGGTTCGTGCGTTTCGGCGGGCCGTAAAAGCCGCCGATCACCTCAAAGGCGGGCAGCGCGGGCAGATGATCCAAGGTTTCGCCCAGCCGAGATGCCCAGAGCAGGGTTTCGGCCTGTGCAAACATCAGCGGATCAGACGCCCCTTCCACCGCCACACAAGCCCGCGCCAACAGATCGGGCCGCCCCTGCCAGCCTGCCAACCGCGCGGTCGCGACCAATGAAGCCGTCGATACCCCTGCCCCGCCGCCCGCAGGCATCTCAGCACGCAGAACAACCCGCCCGCTCAAGCGCATCTCCAACCTCTCCAGCAGCGCCCGCGCCCGCTGCGGTGTCAGCAACCGCTGCCCCCCGCCGTGGATGCTAAACCCCGCGCCCGCAAACCGCTGCGCCGTCACCCCCAGCACCGGGCAAGGCAATGTCACCAGCGCCACCAGCCCTTGCGGCCCCAACCGCCCCTGCAACAACTCGCCAAAATGCCCCGCGACGCGGAGTGTATCCTGCCTCATCGCCGCATCCGATTGACGCCTGCCACCGAGAACGCCCCGCCCGGCAGCGCCACAAGCGTGGTCAGCGACAAAGGTGCGATCTGAAACGCCAGTCCCAATTCCGCCGCCCCCAAAGCCAACCCCAAAGCCGCCCGGATCACCCCGGCATGGGCCACGATCACCACGCGCCCACCCAGAGCGCACGCCTCTTGCAAGGCAGGCGTCACCCGCGCGTAAACATCCAGAAAACTCTCGCCCTGCGGCGGGCGATGCGCGGCAAGCTCCGCCCCCGACAGCACCCCCAGATCGGGCAGGTCTGCAAAGGCAACCCCTTCCCAAGCACCGAAATCCTGCTCCCACAACCGTGCGTCCTGCGCGGGCGCAAGGTCAGGCCACAGCGCCGCCGCCGTCTGCACACAGCGCCGCGCCGGGCTGATCCGCCAATGATCCACCACGCCCACCGCGCCGCGCAAGGTCGCAAAGGCCAAGGCATCGCTGCAATCGGCGGCCACATCGCGCCGCCCGGCCATCCGCCCCCCGGTCAGCGCGGGGGCGTGACGGATCAGCATGATCTCGGTCTGGCGATCTGTCGCAGTCGGTGTCGGGGCATCAGCAGGCACGGTCGCATTTCTCCTTTCGCGCTGGCCCCGTTTCTGCTTTGACAACGACCAAGGGGCAAGGGCCGATATGCACAAAACCATCCTCATCACCGGCGGCGCGCGCTCTGGCAAAAGCCGGATCGCGGAAGACCGCGTTTTGCAGATGGGCCAGCCCGCCTATTACATCGCCACGGCGCAGGCCTGGGATGACGAAATGCGCGTCCGCATCGCCGAGCATCAAGCACGGCGGGGACCTGAATGGATCACCCATGCCGAGCCCCTGGATCTGATCGCAGCCCTCACCGCCACCAATGGCAAGGGCCCGCGCTTGGTCGATTGCCTGACCCTGTGGCTGACCAACCTGATGCTGGGCAATCACGATTGGCGCGCGGCAGGCCAGGCTTTGCTGGCCGCCCTGCCCGCGCAAACCAGCCCGGTGGTGTTTGTGACCAATGAAGTCGGCATGGGGATCGTGCCGGAAAACGCCCTTGCCCGCGCGTTTCGCGATGCGGCGGGCACCCTCAACCAATGGATCGCAGCCGAGGCGGATGAGGTGATCCTCGCCGTCGCAGGCCTGCCAATGAAGGTGAAATGATGAAACTGACCTCTCTCGCCGCTGTGGCCAGTCTGGCTGCAAGCCTGCCGCAAGCCGATGCCAAAGCCGCCGAAGCCGCCCTTGCGCGGCAAAACAGCCTGACCAAACCGCCGGGGTCTCTGGGTCGGTTGGAGGAGTTGGCGGTGTTCATGGCGGGCTGGCGCGGCACGGCGCGGCCCCAGATCACCCGCGCGCAAGCGCTGGTTTTCGCCGGAAACCACGGCATCTGTGCCCAAGGCGTGAACCCCTATCCGCAAGCCGTGACGGCGCAGATGGTCGGCAATTTTCAGGCCGGCGGCGCTGCCATCAACCAACTCTGCCGCGCCAATGGCGCCGATCTGTCGGTGATCGCGCTGGAACTGGACCGCCCCACCGCCGATTTCACGCAAAGCCCTGCGATGACCGAGGTCGAGACTTTGGCCGCCATGCAGGCCGGAGCGGATGCGGTCGACACGTCAGCGGATGTGCTGATCCTGGGCGAAATGGGCATCGGCAATTCGACCGTTGCCGCCGCAATGACCTCCGCCCTGTTTGGCGGTGATGTGGCCGGATGGGTTGGCGCGGGAACCGGATCAGACAGCGACGGCATCAAGCGCAAGATTACGGCGATTGAAAAAGGGCTTGCCCGCCACAACGGCCAGACTGCAATGGGCGTTCTGGCGGCCTTGGGCGGGCGCGAGCAGGCGGCGATTTGTGGTGCCGTGCTGGCCGCGCGCGCGGCGCGGATTCCGGTGATCCTCGACGGCTTCATCTGCACCGCAGCGGCCTCCGCGCTCTATGCCGCTGATCCTGCCCTGCTGGATCATTGCCTCGTCGGCCACCAAAGCGCCGAGCCGGGTCATCGCAAGCTATTGGCCGCACTCAACAAACGCGCCGTATTAGAGTTCGACATGCGCTTGGGGGAAGGTTCCGGCGCCGCCCTCGCCCTTGGCATCCTGCGCGCGGCACTGGAATGTCACAACGGCATGGCCACCTTCGGCGAGGCCGGAGTTTCCGAGGCATGACCCCCCTGCGCACCCGATTGGCCGAGGTGCAACTGGCAGTGATGCTGCTGACCCGGCTGCCTGCAGGGCGGATGGCAGAGGCCCCCGCCATCGGCGCTGCGGTTTGGGCGTTTCCACTGGTCGGTGCGCTGGTGGGCGGGATCGCGGCGGCAGTTCTGGTTGCGGCAATGGCGATGGGCATCGCGGCACCACTGGCGGCGGGGCTCGCCTTGGCAGCGGGCATTTTGACCACTGGAGGCCTGCATGAAGACGGCCTTGCCGACTGTGCCGACGGCTTTGGCGGTGGCCACGACCGCGCCCGCAAGCTGGAGATCATGCGCGACAGCCGCATCGGCAGCTATGGCGGGCTGGCTTTGATCTTGTCGCTGGGCCTGCGCTGGCAGGCTTTGGCGATTTTGGCCGCGCACCAGCCGACCTTGGCACCTTTCGCCGTCATCGCTTTGGCGATGGCAAGCCGTGCCGGGCTGGGCTTTGCCCTGCTGTGGATGCCCGCCGCGCGCAGCGATGGTATGGGCAGATCGGCGGCAGGCACCAGCTTTGCGCGTGCGATGGTCGGACTGGCGCCGGCGGGCCTTGGCTTGGCGGTTTTGCTGCCTTGGCCCTCTGCACTCTGGGTGTTGGCTGCAGTGGCCACAGCCCACCTGATCTTCGCCCGCATCTCCCTACGCCAGATTGGCGGGCAGAGTGGTGATGTTTTGGGGGCGATGCAGCAAGTAGCAGAAATCGCAGGCTGGCTGGTCTTGGCGCGCTGAACTAAACGCGGAAGCGGGGGCTAGCCCCCGCACCCCCAGGATATTTGTGCCAATGTGAAAGCCTTAGAGGCTTGGCCGCTTTTGCAGCAAAGGCATTACATCCGCCATTTCCGGCCCCGCATCCAAGCCAGTCACCGCGCGGCGCAGCGGGCGGAACAGGGTTTTGCCCTTGCGCCCGGTGGCCTCTTTCACCGCATTGGTCCACTCACCCCAAGTCGCGGTTGTCCACGGACCTTCCGGCAGCATTTCAAAGGCTTGGGCGACAAATTCGCGATCTTCGTCGTCGACCAGCGGGGTTGCGCCATCGCGGAACAGCACCCACCAGCCCTCCAGATCGGCCAACACGGTGATGTTGGCTTTGGCCACGTTCCAGAACAACTCGGCCTTGTCATCCGGCACACCCAGCGCCGCGATCTTCTCGGCCACATTCGCCAGCGGCAGCGACTGCACATGCGCGCGGGTCAGCGGGAACAAATCTTCGGCGTCAAACTTCGTCGGGGCCGCACCAAAGCTGCCAATATCGAAACCGTCGATCAAATCCTGCATCGACGATGCCAGTTCCACTGGCTTTGACGACCCCAGCCGCGCCATCAGCGACAACAGTGCCATCGGCTCTACCCCCCGCGCGCGCAGATCGCGCAGGCTCAACGTGCCAAGACGCTTGGACAATTCCTCGCCCTTCGGCCCGGTCAACAGCGAGTGGTGCGAGAAATTCGGCGGCACACCACCCATCGCCTGCATGATCTGAATCTGCGTCGCGGTGTTGGTGACATGATCCGCGCCGCGCACGATCGAGGTCACCCCCATGTCAATATCATCCACCGACGAGGCGAAGGTGTACAGAATCTGCCCATCCGCCCGGATCAGCACCGGATCAGACACCGAGGCCGCATCAATCGAGATCGGGCCAAGGATGCCGTCATTCCACTCAATCCGCTGTTGATCCAGCAGGAAGCGCCAATAGCCCGCACGACCCTCGGCCCGTGCCTTGGCCTTTTCATCCTCGGTCATCCGCAACGACGCGCGGTCATAAACCGGCGGCTTGTGCATGTTCAGTTGTTTCTTGCGCTTCAAATCCAGCTCGACCGGAGACTCAAAACACTCGTAGAACCGCCCCGCCGCGCGCAACTGATCCGCCGCCTCGCGGTAGCGATCAAACCGCAGCGATTGCTGCTCAACCCGGTCCCACTGCAACCCCAGCCAGTCCAGATCGAACAGCAGGCCATCAATGTATTCCTGCTTCGAGCGTTCCTGATCGGTATCATCCAGCCGCAGAATGAACGTGCCGCCCGCCTTGCGGGTGATCAGATAGTTCATCAGCGCCGTGCGCAGGTTGCCGACATGGATGTATCCAGTGGGCGACGGCGCAAAGCGGGTAATCGTGGGGCGATCGGTCATCTCGGGCTCTCCTGCAACCGCCCTTCCCTGTCATAGGACCCGGCGTTTGTCCAGTTATCGCCTTGCAGCTTTCCGGCTTGGGGTTAGGCTGCGGCGCATGACCATGCCCCATGCCAACCTGGCCGCCCCCGACGCCGATCAAATCGAGGCCCTCGCCCGCGCCGCCATCGCCGATTTGCCGCTGCCCTACCGCACGGCGGCGGCACACATCGCGCTGCGGATCGAGGATTTCGCCAGCGACAACATGCTGGCTGAACTCGGCGTTGAGAGCCCGTTCGAGTTGACGGGTCTTTACGACGGCATCCCGCTCACCGAGAAATCCGTGTCCGATCAACCGCTTCAACCCGATATGATCTGGCTGTTCCGCCGCCCGATTCTGGATGAATGGATCGAGCGCGGCAATGTCACCCTGCAAGAGCTGGTCAGCCATGTGCTGGTTCACGAACTGGCGCATCATTTCGGCTGGAGTGATGCCGAAATCGGCGCGATTGACCCGTGGTGGGAGTAATTGCTCCGCGATGACGGCGCTTGTCACTTGGACAGCGCGCATAAATCTTTCTATCATCGCGATACGCGACATTCTTTGCCTGTATTTGGAGAGCTGACCCATGTTTGAAAAATCCATTCTCGCCGCTGTTCTCAGCGTGAGCCTTGCCCTCCCGGCTTTTGCGGGGCCGGTGGTGGATAAAGCCACTGAAATTGAAGGCTTGATGGCCGCCGATAATGCCAGCGGTGCGCTAGACGCGGCGAGCGCCCTGTTTGCGACAGTCTGGGACAGCAGCAACGACATCGGCATTCATCAGACCGTTCTGGTGACGCAGCCCGCTGCCGGCTATGGCATCTACAACCCGCGCCCGGATGAGAAATTCAAGGTGGACGAACCGATTCTGATCTATGCCGAGCCGTTTGGGTTTGGCTATGGCTCGGGCGGCGACGGGCTTTATACCATTGGGTTTATTGTCGATCTGAAGGTGATGACAGAGGCGGGTGAGGTGTTGGGGGAATTGCCCTCGGTCGCAAATCTCGATCTGACCTCGCGCTACCAGAACCGCGAGTTTCAGGCCAATCTGACCTATACATTGTCTGGCATCACTCCCGGTCGCTATGTGCTGGAAACCACGTTGCGGGATAAGAATTCTGAAAAGTCCGGCACATTTCAGAATACCATTGAAATCGTCGAATAAGGCCAACGGTTCAATGGCATCCGCGCAAACCCCGATCCTGACCCTCACGCTGAACCCGGCGCTGGATATGGCGACGGGGGTGGCGGAACTGGTGCCGGGTCAGAAACTGCGCTGTTCGGAACCGCTGCTGGATCCGGGCGGCGGCGGCTTGAACGTCAGCCGCGCGATTGTGGCTTTGGGCGGTGAAAGTCTGGCCTTGGTTGCCTTGGGCGGGTTGACCGGGGATCGGCTGGCGGGCTTGATCCGCGCCGAATCCGTGCCGTTTCTGGCACTGACCGCCCCCGGCGAAACCCGGCAAAGCCTGACCGTCACCGAAGCCAAGACCGGGCGGCAGTATCGCTTCATACTGCCGGGGCCGATCTGGTCCGAGGCCGATCAGGAACGGGTGTTCCTGCTGCTGCGCGCCTCGGCCCGACCCGGCGCGATCGGGGTGATTTCCGGCAGTCAGCCGCCCGGCGTTCCAGTGGATTTTCCGGCCCGTCTGGCGCGCTCGATGCCGGGGCTGAACGTGGTGCTGGATACCTCGGGGGGGCCTTTGCGCGAGGCGGTCAGCCATCCGATCCCCGGACTGTTCGCGCTGCGGATGGACGGCGAAGAAGCCGAAAGCCTCGCAGGCCAATCGCTGGAAACCCGCGCGCAAAGCGCTGATTTTGCAGCCGATCTGGTCAACCGTGGCGTCGCACAACGGGTGATCGTGGCGCGCGGCGCAGAGGGCTCAGTCATGGCCGAGGCCGGACGGCGGGTGTTTGCCAAGGCGGCGAAAGTGCGGGTGGTCAGCACGGTCGGCGCGGGCGACAGCTTTGTTGCGGGCTTTGTGCTCAGCCTTGCGCGCGGCGTGGATTCCGCGCAGGCTTTGGCCTATGGCGCGGCCGCGGCCAGTGCCGCCGTCACCACGGATGCCACCCAGCTTTGCCGCTTGGCCGATGTCGAACGCCTGCTACCGGAGTGCGCGATCAGCACGCTCTAACCGCGCGGCGCCCACAGGATCAGTGCCGCCCCCGCCAAGGCCAAAGCCGCGCCGCCAAAATCCGCCCAGTCGGGTTTACTGCCCTCAACCAGCCAAAGCCACAAAAGCGACGCCGCAATATAGACCCCACCATAAGCCGCATAGCTGCGCCCGGCATGGCTCGGCGGCGTCAGCGCCAGCAGATAGGCAAACCCCGCCAAAGCCACCGCGCCGGGAACCAGCCACAGCGCCGAGGCCCCGCGCCACCAACTCCAGACCGCAAAGCAGCCCGCGATCTCAAGAAAGGCAGCAAGGATATAGAGCGGCATCAGGCGTTGTCGCGCCAGCGGTTGGCGATCGGATAGCGCCGATCACCCGCAAAGGCGCGGCGGGTCAGCCTTGTGCCGGGGGCGGCTTGGTAGCGTTTGTATTCGCTGATATACAGCAGATGCTCGACCTTCTTCACCGTGGCGCGCTCAAAGCCCTTCGCCACCAGATCAGCGACCGACAGTTCCTGTTCCACCAACCCGTCCAAGATCGCGTCCAGCACCGGATAGGGCGGCAGGCTGTCTTCGTCCTTCTGATCCGGGCGCAGTTCCGCACTCGGCGGCTTGTCGATCACCCGCGGCGGGATCACCTGCCCCGCCGGGGCCAGCATCCACGAACGGTGGTTGTCATTGCGCCAGCGGCAGGTGTCAAACACGCGGGTTTTATACAGGTCTTTCAGCGGGTTATAGCCACCGTTCATATCGCCATAAATCGTGCAATAGCCCACCGCCATCTCGGATTTATTGCCGGTGGTCAGCAGCATCTCGCCAAACTTGTTCGACATCGCCATCAGCAAAAGCCCGCGCAGCCGCGACTGCACGTTTTCTTCGGTCACCCCCGGCTGGGTGCCCTCAAACAGATGCGCCAACGCGTCGCCCACCGCATCCTGCGGCGCAGTGATCGACACGGTATCCAGCCGACAGCCCAAAGCCCGCGCCACCTGCGCGGCATCCTCCAGCGAATGCGCCGAGGTATAACGCGACGGCAGCATCACACAGCGGACATTCTCCGGCCCAATCGCATCGGCAGCCACCGCCGCGACAATCGCGCTATCAATCCCGCCCGACAGCCCCAGCAGCACCTTCTTGAACCCGGTCTTGCCCAGATAATCCTTCAGCGACATCACCATGGCGCGGTAGTCCGCCTCATAGGAAATCGGCATCTTTTCCATGATCCCGGGCTGTGCCCGCCAGCCCTCAGCCGTCTCCTCAAAATCCACATGCGTCACGCAGGCGTCAAACTGCGGCAGTTGCGCCGCCAACACCCCACCGGGGTTCAGCACAAAAGAAGCGCCATCAAACACCTGATCATCCTGCCCGCCGATCATATTGAGGTACACCAGCGGCAACCCGGTCTCGATCACCCGGGCCACCATCAGATTGGTCCGCACACTCGGCTTGCCCCGGTGATAGGGCGAGCCATTCGGCACCAGCAGGATCTGCGCGCCGGTCTCGGCCAAAGTCTCACACACGTCCGAATGCCACGCGTCTTCACAAATCGGCGAGCCGATACGCAGCGGCCCCACCCGATACGGCCCCTGCGGCGGTGCCGAGGCGAACACCCGCTTTTCATCAAATACATCGCTGTTCGGCAATTCGTGCTTCAGCACCGTCGCCGCAATCTTGCCGCCCTCCAGGATGTAATAGGCGTTGTAAAGCAGCCCGTCCCGCACACAGGGCCCGCCAATCCCCAACGCCGGACCCCCCGTGATCCGCAACGCCAAAGCCTCTACCGCTTGTATCGCATCCAGATGAAACGCCGGTTTCATCACCAGATCTTGTGTCTGATAGCCGGTGATGAACATCTCGGTCAGCGCCACCATCTGCGCCCCGGCCTCCCGCCCCTGCACCCACGCGTCATAGGCCAGCGCCGCATTGGCCTCGATCGCGCCCAAGGTGGGGTTCAACTGTGCCAAAGTCAGGCGGAACGTCGCGGCCATATCATGCTCCGGGCTAGGGTTTTCCCGGTTCTATCAGGTTCAGAGCCGAGGGGAAGGCCAAGCGGGCGACTTGTCATGGGGGCGCGGGCTCGGCTAGGGTGCAGCGCGACAACAGGGATTTGGTGATGCGCAACGTAAGCTTGGCGGCGGCGATGGTGGTGGCTCTGGCCGGGGCAGCACTGGCAGGGGCAGCACTGGCACAGGACCAAGGCGAGATCATCAGCAAGCAATATGACGACGGCTCGGTCTACGAGGGCACCTTCGTCAACGGCTTGCAAGACGGCACAGGCACCTACCGCCTGCCGAATGGCTATGAATACGCGGGCGAATGGGTCGGCGGCGAAATCCGCGGCACCGGGGTTGCACATTATCCCAACGGCTCGGTCTACGAGGGCCGCTTCGCCGCGGGCAAGCCCGAGGGCAAGGGCAAGATCACCTTCGCCGATGGCGGCACCTATGAGGGCGACTGGCGCGACGGCAAGATGACCGGGCAAGGCCGCGCGGCCTATGCCAATGGTTCGGTCTATGTCGGCGCCATCACCGAAGGCAAGCATGACGGCATGGGCAAGCTGACCGATGCCAATGGCTACAGCTATGCGGGCAACTGGCAGATGGGCGAAAAGCAGGGCGAGGGCGTGATCCGCTATCCCGATGGCACCACCTACACCGGCACGCTGGTGAACGGCGCGCGCGAAGGCACCGGCACGCTGACAATGCCCAACAAATTGACCTATGTCGGCGCGTGGAAATCCGGCCAGATCAACGGCTTGGGCAAACTGACCCAGCCGAATGGCGATGTTTACGAGGGCGATTTTGCCGAAGGCCTGCGCGTCGGCAAAGGCACCGAGACCTACGCCAATGGCGATATCTACAAGGGCAGCTACAAAGCCGATAAGCGCGACGGCAAAGGCACCTTCACCGCCAAGGATGGCAGCAGCTATGAAGGCGATTGGGTGGCGGGCCAGATGCAGGGTCAGGGCCGCATGGTCTATGCAGATCGCTCGACCTATGAGGGCGGCTTCAAAGCCGATCAACCGGATGGCGCGGGCAAGATCAGCTATGCCGACGGCTCCAGCTATTCCGGTCAATGGGCGAAAGGTGCGATCACCGGGCAAGGCACTGCGGTTTATGCCAATGGCGCGACTTACACCGGGGCGCTGGTCGGCGAAAAACCCGACGGCATCGGCAGCATGAGCTACCCCGATGGCTTTCGCTATGAAGGCGCGTGGAAAGCCGGGGTGCGCGAAGGTGTCGGCACTGCGACCTGGGCGGATGGCACGGTCTTCAAGGGCAATTTCAAAGCGGGCCTGCGCGATGGCAAGGGCGCTTTGACGCAGCCCGACGGCTTCAGCTACTCAGGCGATTGGCTGGCAGGCGCGATGCAGGGCAATGGCATTGCCATCTATCCGACGGGCGACACCTATGAGGGCGGCTTCGTTGCAGGCAAGCGCGAAGGCGCGGGCAAACTGACCTATAAGGGCGGCGAAATCTCCGAAGGCATCTGGAAGGCCGGGATTCTCGTCGGCCCGCTGCCCGGCGCTCCGGCCCAGCCGCAGCCGCCCGAAGCCCCTGCAACACCTGCGGCCCCGGCAGCGCCAGAGCCACCCGCCGCCCCGGCAGAGGGCACCGCACCCGCGCCCGCCGACGGCACCGCCACACCCGCGCCCAATCCCTGATCCAAGCCACGGCCTCCTCCCGGTCATCCTCTGCGCTCAAATATCCCCGCCGGAGGCTTCAACCTCACCAAAGCAGCGCAAGCTTTCAGCAATGCAGTAGGGTGGGTGAAACCCGCCACGCCTCAGAAGGACACGCGAGCAGGTCCGATTGCCGTTCGCCACGCTATACCAAGGCACCGCCTTACCCGCATAATCATAAAACTCCCCCGACTGGGCGGGCGTCAGCCCAGCCAGCACCGCAATCAACCGCGCTGCGGAAAGATCGGCTGCGTCCTTCTGCCCCGGATAGCCCGCCGTAAATGGCGTCGCCACCGTGCCTGGATGCAAGCACGCGAGCACCGCCAACGGATGACTGCGCGCCAGCTCAATCGCCGCCGTATGCACGATCTGGTTCAGCGCCGCCTTCGCCGCCCGGTAAGAATACCAGCCCCCCAAAGCATTGTCGCTGATCGAGCCGACGCGCGCCGACAACACCCCCAGCCGCGCCACACGATCCTTTGGCAACAGAGCCACCAGATGCTTGATCACCAACGCAGGCCCCAGGGCGTTCACCGCGAATTGCTCCAGCATCGCCTGCGCCGACACCGCTTTCAGCGATTTCTCCGGCACTCCCAAAGCCCCCGAGGCGATAAACACCCAGTCAAACACCCCCGTCAGCGCCCCCAACACCCGCGCCACCGAAGCCTCATCCGTCACATCCAACCCATCGCCCGCGCGCGACAGAGCCACCACCTCGCCCTGCGCCGCCAATGCCGCCACCAAAGCCGCGCCGATCCCGCCCGAAGCCCCAATCACCAATGCCCGCATCCCGATCCTCCCACTCGGCGCGCCGGTATCTGATCTGCGCGCCAACCGCCTCAAGGTAGCGTGCAGCCACCACATCGCCATTGCATGCAGGTCAAAGAATATCGCCATCCGCAGGATAGCGCGCGCCGCAGAACCGGACAGAACGATACCCCCTGCTCCCCGCGCCGCCACAACACGCAAAGCCACTCTGCCACCGTCGCCGCCAAATCCGCCCGCGCGCAAAAGTTAAAAATCTATGAACATAAAGCTTTAACTTATTGAAATTAATATCATAAACTATCTGTCCACGCGTGGACAAACCCCTTCACCTCCTCCCCGCCCTCCTTCCCAGAATTGCCCGTTCCAAAATACTCCCGCGCGGCGCGCTCCCCCCGCCCCGCCACACTCCGCCCCCAAACTCCTCCCCCGGCAGCGCCGCCGAGCGGGCCCTCGATGGGTCCCGAGGCGGCACCACTTTTTCCTCACGCCCCCCTTCCCTTCCAACGAATCCGCCGTATAGTCGCCGCCATGACACGGGAAACCATCCTCGCCTCGATCCCCACCGCGCCCGGCGCGCCGCTTTCCCGTGGGCTGCTGCTTCTTACCCGCTTCTGAGCGTGCCCTTGGGTGCGACCGCTCGGAAGTGATCAGCGCCCGGACAGCAGCAACACCCTTCAAGGAATAAACCCATGACCGACACAACCGCGCAAACCCGCGCCGAAGCCGCTAAATCGCAACCAAAAGTCATCATCT
>CAYLYV010000104.1:0-16957 GCA_964387655.1 uncultured Cypionkella sp.
ACCTTGCCGCTCTCGGACCAGGCCTGCCGGATCAATGTGGTCTGTCGCGCATCGTCCTACGCGCGCAGGCTTAACGGTTCCTTAAGCCATGCATAGAAGCCGCAGAAGTGGACCCGCAGCACCCGGCACATGGCCCGGACGCCGAACTCGGCCCGATGCGCCCGGATAAAGACGTATTTCACTGGGACTCGCGCGCGAAGTACGCCGTTGCTTTTTTAGGATATCGCGCTCCTCGGTCACTCGCGCCAGCTCGCGCTTCAGCCGTCGGTTCTCGGCCTCATGGTCGACGTCGACTGACTTCGCCACCGGCTCCCCGAACAGCTTCAGCCACTTGTACAATGAATGCGAACTCACCCCCAAACGTCGGGCAACCTCGCGAACCGGGTACCCCCGAACCGTGATCTGCTGCACCGCATCCCGCTTGAACTCGTCGCTGTAGTTGCTTGTCCCCATCGCGGCCTCCTAGCCTCAAAGTTAGGGGGCCATGCGTCTACAAATCTAGGGGCATCTCATGCAAATTAGGCACGGGCGCCGCAAAAGTTGTTCTGCTTTCGCCGCTCAACGTGATGCTTCCGGATGGCGCGACACCGGAATTTCAGCACCTTCAGGCTGAATTGGGATCGCGTCATTCGTTTCGAGAGGCAGCCCGGTTGCTCGAAATGTTCCTGCCGTGTGCGCCCCAGTCTAACACGACGGTCCGAAATCGCTTGGGACGCATTGCCGAGACGCTTGACGTTGCCGCCGATGGACATGAGGACAAAAACGCGCGCGCCACTTCGTCTCCACTGACCATTTTCCTGGATGGTGCACATATCCGATGTCGACCTGAATACCAGAAGCGGCACCTCGATGTTGTGGTCGGGAAGGTGGAAAATGCCAACATGAGCCGACGCTTCGGTCTTGTGCAGCAAGCGGCCAGGTCTCCTGCAAAGCAACTCCGAAATGACCTGATCGCGCAAGGCTGGGACGGTCAGAGCAAGGTGATCGTGATTTCAGACGGGGACCCGATGCAATGCCTGAAGATCGAGCGGATCCTGATCTTTCTCCGAAACGCTCCGCAGGTTAGGTCGCAGCGCCGCCTCAGCGATTGCCTCGGCGTCATTGTAGTCATTCTTCTGGCCCTTGTTGAAGGGCTTCACATAAATTGCCGGGATGATCCGCGGCTCGAAACCCATGCCGCGCAGCGTCCGGCTGACAAAATGGACGCTGAGGCAGGCCTCCATCCCGACGATGCACCGCGGGAGCTGCTCGAATGTCGATCGCAATGCCAAACGCTTGATCTGCTTGCGCATGACCAATTGGCCGGCGCGATCGAACCCGACCAAGTGAAACGTATCCTTACCAAGGTCGACACCGACCACTGCAAGGTTTTCAAGGCTTCCTGTCTTCTTTGCACACATGCCCACTTCTCCTTGTTGCACGGTTAATCCCTCTTCAGGATAACCCAACGGTGGGGAAGCAGCCGACACATCCCATTAGCGGGTTTTCTGCTTGCCAACGGTCTTCACTTTTGGTGGTGCCGCATCTTGCAAGGCCTTTGCATAGGCTAGGACGTCACCCAAACGCTTGTTCTCGGTGATCGCGGCATGAGTCATATGCTGCTGATTGTGGTCGAAGGCGCTGTAGGGCAGGGAAAGGCCTTTCCAGCGGATGTCCAGCCGGCCGTCGGCAAAGGCGTAGGTCTCGACGTATTTGCCGACGAGACCGCGCGTGACATCATTCTGCTCCAGCGTGATCCGCTTGCGTTCGTAGCGAATGGTCAGTTACCGGTCGACATAGCGCTGATCCCGCCAGCACAGAATCTCTGTCTTGCGGTCCGTGGCGATATTCAACGTCCTGTGCAGATTGTCTGGCTTGGCGGGGGGTCTTGGCGAACTGCACGTTGAACCGCTCCATGAACCCAGGCAGGAATGCATTCCCGGCGGCCATGTCGCTGATACCATCCAGCCGCAGCTCTTTGACCAGGCGATCCAGTTGGGGAATGTCGAACTCTGAGGCGATTGATCTGGGCATTTATCCGGGCGACGAACTGGATCGTGCGCCCAGCTGTCGGTGGCTGAATGCTTCCGGACCAATCGGTCCCCTCTTCTATGGACGAAGGTCTTCGACGTACGAAGAAGAGGCAATCAACCGCTTTCTTTTGGCGTCGGGCACATTTTCATCGCCGGCAGATAATTCGCCACGCCCCATCCCACATGCCGCTTGGATTGGTTGAGTGGCAGACTCCGACGGGCATGTTCAGCAAAGCCCGACAGTGGGTCGGGTCTTTGGTCACCACCATGCACTCAGATAACGCTTTGCGTGATCGCAGGCCTTGACCAGATCATCTCCGAGTACCAGATGGGCGGCAATAGCCGTGGCCAAAGTGCAGCCGGTGCCGCGTCTCGTGCCCAATTTTCGCGGCGCGGCGAACCGCAGAGGCACGCGGCCCGGGCGAAACAACCAATCGACCGCCTCCGGCCCGTCAGCATGGCCACCCTTCAGCAGCACCGCCTTTGTGCCCATCACAAAGAAACCTGCGGCAAGATCCTCCAGCGGAGCATCCGCGCTAAGGCCGGTCAGGATAGCCGCTTCCGGTAAGTTCGGGGTCACCAGCGCCGCACGCGGGATCAGCCGGGCGATCATAGCGGCTCGCCCATCGGCATCCAACAGCTCGGCCCCGGCGCTGGTCGCCAGAACGGGGTCAAGCACGAAGGGCAGGTCGGGCAGGATCTCGGCAACGGCGGCCACGATATCGGCATTGGCCAGCATACCAAGTTTGGCCGCCCGCAACGGACCTGCAGCGCGGATCTGGGCGGCAACCATGACAGCAGGCATTGGATGCACCCTGCAGCAGCCCCAAGCGTCCTGCGACGTAACGGCGGTTGCGGCCAGTCGCGCTGCCACATCATGATCGGCCAGCACCGCCAGATCGCGGGCCAACCCGGCCCCGGTGGAGCTGTCCAGCCCGGCAATCACCAGAACCGTCATTGGCCGTCCGCCAGCAAGGCCAGCGACGCCGCACCACGCGCTGCCAGAACTTGCGCGCCCCGCCAAGCCCGCAGACCCGACGCGCAGCACAGCACCACCCGACCAGGCGGGATCGGCCAGTCGGCAAGATCGGCGGCAGCAAGTGCTTGCGTGCCGGGTTGGAGTTGCACGCTGCCCGCCGGACGCAGATCGATCACCGTATCATCGGCGCTGATCTGTGAGGCGGCGACAAAGCCAAAGCCGGGCGACTCAGCGGCACCGGCAAAGCTGAAGCCTGCCAGCCGCCAGCTTGCCAAATCAAGCGAGACGACGCGGCCCAGCGGGCTTGGTTGCAACCCGATGATATGGGCCAGAACCATCTGCGCCTGCACCGCCCCCAATGCGGCCACCACCGGCCCCAGAACCCCCGCTGTCGCACAGCTTGCCGCCTGCGCAGGCAAGTCGGGGAACACGGCGCGGTAGCTGGGGGCCGGACCGCAAAAGCCGCCAGCATAGCCGGATTGCCCGATGACCGAGGCTGAGATCAGTGGTTTCCCTGCGCTAAGGCACAGATCCGACAGCGTATAGGTCACGGCAAAGCTGTCGGCGGCGTCCACGATCACATCCGCAGCGGCGATCAGGTCAGGCGCGTTGGCTGGGTTAAGCCGGGCGACGAGCGGCATGGGCTGACAGTCGGGGTTCAGCGCTTGCACGCGCTGGGCGGCGGCTGTGGCCTTGGGCGTGCCGATGTCGGCCATCGAGTACAACGTCTGCCGATGTAAGTTGTTCAACTCGATCAGATCCGGGTCGATGATGGTCAGTTGGCCGACTCCTGCCCCTGCCAGAGCCGGGATCACCGTGCAGCCCAAACCCCCAGCACCCACCACCAGCACCCGCGCATCAGCAAGCTTTGCCTGCCCGGAAAGCCCCACCTCCGGCAGCTGAATCTGGCGGGTATAGCGGTTCACGGGGTTGCCCTGTCTGGCTGCGTTGCTCGCAGCCAAAGCCGGGTGCGTGCGTCTGGGTCTGCCGCGGTCACAAGGTCAGTGACAACCGCCGCCACGTCCGCCCCGGCGGCAAAGACGGCGGGCAGACGGTCGGGGCTCAGGCCACCGATGGCGACCAGCGGGATATCCGCGATCCTTGTCTTCCAGCGTGCCAGTTTCTCCAACCCCTGCGGCTGCCATTTCATCTGCTTGAGCGTGGTCGGATAAATCGGGCCGAGGGCGATATAAGCCGGATGCAGCGTCAAAGCCCGATCAAGTTCGGCACGGTCATGGGTGGAAATTCCGAAGCGCAACCCGGCGCGGACGATTGCGGGCAGGTCGGCCGTGTCGAGATCCTCTTGCCCGAGATGAATGAAATCCGCCCCGGCGGCCAATGCCTCGCGCCAATGGTCGTTGACAACCAGCTGCGCGCCGTGGCGCTGACAGGCGGATTGGGCTGCGGCGATCTGATGGGGAATATCCGCCGCATCGCCCTTGAAACGCAACTGAACCAGCATTGCGCCTTGAGCGACAACGCGGCCCACCCAATCGGCATCAGGCAGCACAGGATAAAAGCGCGGCAGCATCATGATCGCCCCCCATGGCTCAGATTGGCGAGGTTCAGATCGGCCATGCCCAGCACGGGGGTGGACGGCACCGCCATATCGCGTGGTGGCATCAAGCCGGCCTCATAGGCGATCCGTCCGGCTTGCACTGCTTGCCCGAAGGCGCGCGCCATTGCCGCCGGATCGCCCGCCTTGGCCACGGCGGTGTTCAACAAAACTGCGTCAAACCCCATCTCCATCGCCCGCGCCGCCTGACTGGGCGCGCCAAGCCCCGCATCAATGATCAGCGGCACCTGCGGAAAATACCGTCGCATCGCGGCCAAAGCCTCGGCATGACGCAGCCCCTGCCCCGAGCCGATGGGCGCGCCCCAAGGCATCAGCACCTTGCAGCCCGCATCCAGCAAGCGTTCGGCGACGATCAGATCTTCGGTGGTGTAGGGGAACACATCGAAGCCGTCGGCACAGAGGATGCGCGCCGCTTCGAGCAGCGCAAAGGGGTCGGGTTGCAACGTGTCGGCATGGCCGATCACCTCCAGCTTGATCCAGCTGGTGCCGAACACCTCACGCGCCATCTGAGCAGTGGTGACGGCTTCGCGGGCAGAGTGGCAGCCTGCGGTATTGGGCAGTAGCCGCGCGCCGCTGGCTTGCAGCAGCGACCAGAAGCCGCTGCCTGCGGTAGCCCCCCGCGCCGCCTCACGCCGCAGGGATACGGTGATGATGTCGCAGCCAGAGGCGGCAATCGCCTCGGTCAGCACCTGCGGTGAAGGATATTGCGCGGTGCCAAGCAGCAGCCGAGATGGAATGTCGATGTCATAAAGCCGCATGTCAGCCCCCCTGCATCGGGGCCAGCACCTCAACCCGGTCGCCATCGCGCAGCAGGGTTGAGGGGCGGGCGGTGGCGGGGATGAAAGCGCCGTTCAAAGCTGTGGCCAAGGCGGCGTCGGCATAGCCCAGTTCGGCCAAGGCCTCCGTCAGAGTGGCCGTGCCGATTTCGCATTGGGCACCGTTCAGATCAATTCGCAAGGGCGGCCTCCTGTTGTGCGAGGGTGAATTGGTCGGCCAGCTGTTCTGCAAGCGCCGGGGCGGTCAGAAAACCATGGCGATAAAGCCCGTTCAGATGCCAACGGCCACCTGCCTTGACGATGCGCGGCACATTGTCGGCAAAGGCGGGGCGCAGGCCGCTGCCGGTCTCTATGATGGCGGCCTCGGCAAAACCCGGGTGCAGGGTGAAGGCTGCTGACATCAGCTCCATCGCGCTGCGCAGGATGATCGGGCCGGGATCGTCGCTTTCCAGCATGGTGGCGCCGATCATGTAAAACCCGTTGCCGCGCGGCACGACATAGACCGGAAAGCGCGGATGCAGCAGGCGGATCGGACGACTTAGCGTCACAGCGGGGCAATGCAGTATCAACATTTCGCCCCGCACGGCGCGCAGGCCAGGCAAATCGGGTCGGGCGGCGATGCCCCGGCAGTCGATATCGGCCTCGTCCGGGGCAAGCTGGGTATTGGTGCGGATCGCAACGCCGCGCTGTCGTAAACCGTCGGCCAAGGCCACCAGAGCGGCACGCGGATCAAGATGCGCCTCCTCGGCATAGAACAGCGCAGAGGCAAAACGTCCCGCAAGATCGGGTTCGAGCGTGGCGATTGCCTCGGTATCCAGCCGCCTATGCCCGGTGGTGCGGGCGGTGAAACGGTCAAGCTCGGCCCGATCGCGGGCTGGGGCCACCACCAATGAGCCGCGCCGCACCACACCCGGCACCCGCGCGGCCCACCAATCGGCAGCGCTGGCCCCCAGCCGCGCCACCTCGGGGGCGGCAGTTTCGGCTTCGACAAAGGGGGCAATCATGCCCCCCGCCAGCCAGCTTGCGCCGCCATGGGCGGGCCCGTTGTCCACCACCTGAACCGATAAACCTCGTTCGGCCAAGGTGGTTGCGACGCACAGCCCCGCAACCCCGGCCCCCAGAACGGTGATCATTCCGCGACCTCTGCGGCGGGCAGATAGACCTCACCTTTCTCGCGGAACTTCAGCGCCATCGCTGCCATGCCCTCTTTCTGCGCTTCGGCGCGGATGTCGTGGCTGATCCGCATCGAGCAGAATTTCGGCCCGCACATCGAACAGAAATGCGCGGTCTTATGTGCCTCTTTCGGCAGGGTCTCGTCATGGAACGAACGCGCGGTGTCGGGGTCTAGCGAGAGGTTGAACTGATCCTCCCAGCGGAATTCGAACCGCGCGCGGGATAGCGCATCATCGCGCGCCTGCGCGCCCGGCAGACCCTTGGCCAGATCGGCGGCATGGGCGGCGATCTTGTAGGTGATCACGCCCACCTTCACATCGGCGCGGTCGGGCAGGCCCAGATGCTCTTTCGGCGTGACATAGCACAGCATCGCGGTGCCAAACCAACCGATCATCGCCGCCCCGATGGCGCTGGTGATATGGTCATAGCCGGGCGCGATATCGGTGGTCAGCGGCCCGAGCGTATAGAACGGCGCTTCACCGCAGGTCGCCAGTTGCTTGTCCATATTGGCCTTGATCTTGTGCATCGCCACATGACCCGGGCCTTCGATCATCACCTGACAATCCTTCGCCCAAGCGATCTGGGTCAGCTCTCCCAGCGTCTCCAATTCGGCAAATTGCGCGGCGTCATTGGCATCCGCGACCGAGCCGGGGCGCAGGCCGTCGCCCAGACTGAAGCTGACGTCATAGGCCCGCATGATGTCGCAGATTTCGTCAAAATGGGTGTAAAGGAAGCTTTCGCGGTGGTGATGTAGGCACCACTTGGCCATAATCGAGCCACCACGGCTGACGATCCCGGTGACGCGGTTCGCGGTCAACGGAATATAGTGCAGGCGCACCCCGGCATGAATGGTGAAGTAATCCACCCCCTGTTCGGCCTGCTCAATCAGCGTGTCACGGTAAATTTCCCATGTCAGGTTTTCGGCCACGCCATCGACCTTTTCCAGCGCCTGATACAACGGCACCGTGCCAATCGGCACCGGAGCATTGCGCAGGATCCATTCGCGGGTGTTGTGGATGTTGCGCCCGGTGGAGAGGTCCATCACGGTATCCGCGCCCCAGCGGATCGACCAGACCATCTTATCGACCTCCTCCGCCATTGAGGAGGTGACAGCACTGGTGCCCATGTTGGCGTTGATCTTCACCGCGAAGTTGCGGCCAATGATCATCGGCTCCAGTTCGGGATGGTTGATGTTGGCGGGGATGATCGCGCGGCCAGCGGCAATCTCCTGCCGCACGAATTCGGGCGTGACATGGTCGGGGATCGCCGCGCCAAAATCTTCGCCATCGCGGGGGTTGCCCGACGAAGCAGTACGGCCAAGGTTTTCGCGGATCGCCACATATTCCATTTCGGCGGTGATGATCCCTGCACGGGCATAGGCGAGTTGGGTGACAGCCTTGCCGTCCATGGCGCGCAGAGGCTGGCGATTTTGGGGAAAGCTCGGCACCAGCCGCTCGCCCGTGGCAAAGCCGTTGTCGGCGGGTTGCACCACGCGGGGCGCATAAGCCGCGCAATCGCCACGCGCGGTCACCCAAGCGGCGCGCACAGGTGCCAGACCCTGCGCGATATCGGTGGCTATCGCCGGATCGGTATAGGCGCCGGAGGGGTCATAGACGGTTACCGGCGGCTCACCCGCGGAAGGATGGACGGCGATCTGGCGCATCGGCACCAACAGATCGGGATGCAGGATGCCCGGTACATATAGCTTGCTGGATCCGGGCAGCGGGCCGGTGGTGACAGAGGGCAGCGCCGAGGCGCTGGTCGGTGGGATTTGGGTGGTCTGGTTCATCAAAGCCTCTTTGCGTTGATGACCCGTGGTAAAGGGAAAGAAGCCGGGATTGCGCCCGTATGGTGGTGCCCCGTCGAAACTGACGAAGTGGCGACCGCTTGTGCTTCCTACGCCAGTATCAACTGGGTCAGGTTCAAAGGGTCGCTTCACCGCAGGCCAAACATTGCTGTTCGCCCCACTATCAGCCTCTCAGTCCTTTGGGCAGGACTCCCCCGACAGTGCAAGTTTTCTAGACAGGCGACGGGGCCACGTCAATAGGGACTGTCCGGCCAATTTCTGGCATGGCAATGCCGTCCTGAAGCCAGAGACTGATCTGATCCCTGCAAACTGGGCCGTTTGAAGCTGAAGTTTTCCGCTTAGGATTCATGGCTGGGAGAACAGTGGAATCGGACGAAAGCGATAAAATTTTCGGACGCGCAGATGGCGTTCATCAAGCAGGGCGAAGAAGGTGCGTTGGCGGCCGAGATCTGTCGCAGGGCAGGGATCAGTCAGGCGACCTACTGCAATTGGCGCCCGGAAGCTTTCCGCTATCGACCTTGGCCTTCTTGCTTCGGTCAAAACCGTCGAGCACGGTTCCGTCGGCCCGGTCTTCATATCCTTGACCGTCGCCCGCTTTCGCCACTTTGCCACAGTCTTGGGGTTGATGCCCAATTTCTTGCTCCGCTGCGCGGGCGAAGCTTGCGATCGCTGTATTGCAGTTCTGGCGGCGTGGGTGAGCAAGCCGACCCCAAGCGCCAACGCCAGAATTGCCGCAAAGCCGACAAGCTGCATTCCTGTCCCGGCATCCTGTTGCAGGAAAAAGGATCCACCGACACCGATCATGCCCATCAAAGGACCCACGGAAAGGTCGATTCCACCAGCCAGCATCAGGAGTTGCTGGCCATATGCGACCAAGGAGAGCGTGGTGACCAGCACCATCAGCACGCTCAGGCCCGCGGCGACAGATAGGTTGGACTCAGGATCGACGCGACAATCCTCATTGCGATCACGCAAATCCCGACCATTACTGTCGGAGCCCAGTCGCCAGAGGCCCAGCGGACAAAGCCGGACACACGCGATTCATGACGTTCCCTTACCGATGTTGTTCGCACAGGATATTGCCCTCGGCTGCTACGACCAGCCGGTCGGGATAGACCCGAAGGCTGACGGGGCGACTGGCAAAGGACGCCGGAACGCTGTAGCGATTGCGCTCGAAGCTGATCAGACATGTGGGTGAGACACGCTTGCCCGATCCTGTTCCTCTCGGCCTGCGCGCTGGCAACCACAGTCATTTACTGGTTATGAGTTTGGAACCTAGATACTCTGGTTGATCAGATTGAGGGAGCATTGGCGAATGGCCAATCAAGTGAAAGGCCTTGAATGATGGCATATGGCATTAAACACTACCTGTTCTTGGCCACCGTGATCGTGCTGGCATCTTGCAGTAGCAGCAGCGGCGAAAAGCTGCACAAGCCAAACCCGATCCCGGCGGCCGGTCCCTATATCGTGGACATGGACCCCGGCGGATCGACGCAAGCCTATGCCAAGCGTTGGGACCAGCTGAAGGCACGCGGCACAAAGGTCATCATCCGCAGTCACGCAACATCGGCGGCCGTCATATTCGCTTATTTGCCGAATGCTTGCCTCGAACCAGGTGCGCTCTTGCGGTTTCATGGGCCACGCAAAGGTGGCAAACTCGTGCCGAAGGACGCTCATTTGATCGCTGATCGCCTCGCCCCCGGTGCGCGGGCGAAGTACACCGACGAGTGGCAGTTCGTGCTGGATGGTCTGGTTGATCTAAAGCGTGAGGCTGCGATTAAGCTGGATCCGAAACTCAAGCGTTGCGAGTGATTATCTGAACATAGTCATGGCAACGCAAAGCCTCCCATTCTGACTTCCCATTCTGACTAATGTGCAATAATTGCACAATCCACACGCACGGATTGTGCAAGGGAGTCCGCGATCTAACCCCGCGCCGCACTCATTGCCAGATTGGCACGGTTCCTGCCCCATCAAACCAACAGCCACCACCAGCACCGCCTGCGACGCGGGTCTCTCCCCTGTCGCGCCTGATCCATAGGCCTTCTCGCTGACGGTTGCTTTTTCAATGTTACGGCATTCGCCACGCCGCGCTGCAGCGGACCACTTTCCGCCCATCGCGTAGACGAGTTCCGACCCGACGTCCTCGGCCCATCGCCGTCATTGATAATCGACGTGTTTTTCTGTCTTACGGCACTCATCTTGGCCATTGCTTTCTTGCACAGTACGGCTATCGAGCGACCTCGCGCAGTACAGGTTCGAGTAGACTTTGCTGCACCGTAAACCTAGATTTTGTAAGTTTCGGTGAAGTAAACAAGCAGCAGTCAGAGGTGGTTTGGCTGATCTAAACAGGTTTCGGGCGTGGTTCTGGTTTTCGTTTGGAACCTAGCGTTTTCGTACGCCATTGCCTTCGTCATCGCCTCGGTGATTGCAGCGCGGTCGGTCGCGAGCCTTATCGGATAGGCATTGACGAACCAGTCATGCACCGCAGCGGAGTCGCAAGGCTGCTCGCCCGCCCAGATCTGCGCTGCCGCCGCCTTCAACCGGGCGAAAGCGTCATAAGCCTCGGGAATGCGACCTTGCTGGACCAGTGCCATGGCGAGCCAGCCTTGGTTATCCACGATTTGATCGCCGGAGCGCAATGCCGCCTTCTCGGCCTCCTCGGGGTTTCCACCCAAGAAATACACCGCCGCCGCATAGCACCACTGGTGCGCGCGCAGCATCGACGAGAGACGAGTCGCTTGATCGAGGATGTCGCCCGCACGGATGTGATCGCCGAGAAAGGCGTAGCCCATCGCCGCTGAGATCATTGTCGTTGGGCTGAACGGGTTCAAAGTGGTGGCAAGGTCGAGATGCACTGCCGCTTGGTCAAAATGGCCAGCCAAGGCCGCGCTCCACGACAGCGCGAGGTGGTTGCGGGCGTCCATCGGGTCAAGCTCTACGGCCCGCATTGCGAATGTATGTGCAGCGGTGTCCTCGCGCTGCAATCGCTTATGGCCGGGTTGCATAATGTGCCGCACATTCAGGATGCTGGCGAGGCTGGCGTAGGAAGGTGCGAAGGTGGGTGCATGTTGTATGAGCCGTTCAAAGATCGCCTGCGCCTCGCCCTCGCCTGCGGGTGTCCATTGCAGCAGTAACGCCTCACCCTGCTGCCAATCATCGTAGTTTGCGATGTCGATTGGCACATGACCAACGACCTGCGACAATCGGTCCGACGATATGTAGATCTCAAGTGCCGAAGCGACACGCCCGATGACATAGCTCTGTTTCTTACGCCAGTCCTTAGCCGATAGAAAAAATGCCTCGCTCCAGGCAATGCGCCGGTTGCGCGCCGCGAGCAGGCGGAACTGCAGCTGCCCCCGGTTGCCGACTTTTGCGCGCCGCGCTCGCAAAATATAATCAGCACCCCCAGAATCCTCGCCCAAGATGTCGAGCACTGCCCAATTGCGGAATCTCGAGAGATTGGCGATCAGATCAGTGCGGAACTGCTCGACTGGGTCCGCGTCGACCGGGCTGTTCCATTCAAAGGCACCAATCGCGATCTGTGGCACGCGCGGGCCTGTAGCCGCGACAGGCGGGGCTGCGGCGACCGAGCCAAGGTCGCGCAGCGAAGCACAAAGCTGCACCGCAGCCTCGCCCGGCCGCGCCCCCAATGCCTGCAGGTGTTTCGACAGCCGCTGAAATTCGATCAGCGCAGCCTCCTTGCGGCCGCGACTGGCCAGATGCCGGATCAACGCCATCGACGCAGGTTCGTGCCCCGGTTCCAGCCGCAACAATACCTCTGCTGCAGCGCGCAAGGCTGGCCGATCAGACTCGTGACGTTCCAGGCAGGATTCAAGCCCAGCGATGATCCGATCTCGCCAGATCGACCGACGCACACTCAGCCAAGCGTCAAGCGTCGGGCTGATGTGGCGTAGACCTGCCAGTACCTCACCGGGCAGATCGGTTACGGACTGCAAGGCTGCGGGTACGTCCCCCTCGTCAAGCGCCCGCAAAACTGTTTGCAGGTCAATCTCTGCAACCGCTTGGTTCAGAAACACCAGTGTACCACGGGCAATGATCAGGTTTGGCCCCCCTGGGGCGAGTCGATCGTTGACATGCCGTCGCGTCCGGGCCACCGCGGCGCGCCCCTGCGCCAACGATCTGTCCGGCCAAAGCATGGCCGCCAACCGATCGTCGGCGATCGGCTGGCCGGGCTCCAACGCCAACACCCCGACCATCGCGGCGGCATGTGCCGAGCTCAGCGACAACTGCTTGCCATCCGAATTTGTGATGGTGAGGCTCCCAAGCAGATTCATCCGCAGACCCTCAACTGGCAAAGCCATCCGCGCGCCAACACCTGTAGCGTGCAGCCGGTACAGGGCCAAACCGTCGCCAATGTTCTTCAGCAACGGGTGACCCATCGCCTCGAAACGGAACCGGGGCGAACGATCCAGTTCGGTCACGATCTGTTGCGAGACAACAATACCACCGGGCTCGGCAAGCCCTTGCATCCTTGCCGCAACGTTCAGGGCGTGGCCAAAGTATTCCGCGTTGCTAAAGACCACCTCACCAAGATGAACGCTGATGCGTAATATCAGTTTCGAAGTGGCGATCGTGCGCTGGGACAGTCTTTGCAGCACGACAGCGCAGTCAACCGCACCGGACACACTGTCGAACAGCGCGATCCAGCCGTCGCCCGTTGTCTTGATAACCCTGCCACCAAAGCGCTCGCTGCCGCGTCGTGCCCGGGCGAATGCCCGCTCGACGAAAGAGATCGTACCGGCCTCGTCGGACTTCATGCGCCGACTGTAGCCGACAACATCCGCGAAGAGTATGACTGTGGGAGAACCGTCAGTGAACACGACTTGCACCAAACTTCGGGTATCGCCACCATGATAGAGGAAAAATGCCCATCGGGCAAAAACGAAACGGGCGATGCCAATCGGCTCAAGATGCTGGCCGCTGAATTTGACTGTTTCACAACCCGGATTGGCCCAGCGGCTTGGACCTCAGTCGTGGTGCCGGGAGCAAGGCTACTGGCGCGCGCTCCCAACTATCCGAAGGCGGCGCTGCCCGTCTCCGGGCGGATGGCAAACGGATGCGGGCTGGACGCGGAACGCTGCCGCTTAAGCGGATTGGGTGAGGCGGTCGAGTTGGCAAGCTGCTGCGCGTGGGGCGACGAAGTGCTGATCCGCGCGCGGCTCGACGATCTGCCGCCCGCCACCATTGGGCCGCAGGCGGCGACAGGGTTCAGCCCGGTGCAGATCCGCGCGCGGGCGGCCTGGAACCAGCGATATGGTTTACACGACTGGCGGCCTCCAGCGTATCGGGGTGCAGAGATCAACTGGATGAGCGGCGTGGACGCCGTCAGCGGCGCCACCGTGCTTCTGCCCGCCGATGGCGTTCTGATCGGCCTGCGCGAAGCCGGTGATGAGGCGGCCACCGCCATCGCGGATTCGAACGGCTGTGCGGCTGGCGCGACCAAAGCGCAGGCTATGGAGGCCGCTCTGCTGGAACTGATCGAACGCGATGCCACTGGGCGGTGGTGGTATGGGCGCAGGCTGCGGCCCTCCTTGCCTGCGGCGCTTTTGGACAAGTGGCCCGATCTGACCCGCTGGCTGGAGGGCCGGACGCGCCGGATCCGGCTTCTGGATCTGACCACCGACATCGGTATTCCTGTCGTCGCCGCCGTCTCGACCGCGTCGGACGGCAGCTTCCCGGCCATGGGCTTTGCCGCGCGCTTCGAGATGGTGGAGGCAGCAGGCGCAGCTGTGGCCGAGATGTTGGGAGTCGAGGCGTCGCTGTTGCTGGCGGCGGAACAGCCCGATCCGTTGACCGCCGAATGGCTTGTCCGTGGTCCCGCCGCCCTGCCCCCGTCGGGGCCTGAGGCGACCGACTTCCGAACGAAAACTCCGGCTGAACCGGGCACGCGGCTGGTGTCGGTCATCGGCGCGCTCGACCGCGCGGGGTGCAGGATCGCCTTCGTGGATCTGACCCGCCCGGCCTTCGGGGTGCCGGTGATCCGTGCCGTGGTCCCCGATCTTTGCCATTACAAGCCAAGGTTCGGGCCCCACCGCTTGCTGGCCCCTGACCTGCGTGATCTTGCCGCCGTGCGCTCAACCCGCCCGAACCCGGTGCCGCTGTTGTTGTAGGCGGCGCTGCGCTCTGGCTTTATCCGGTCGCGCAGGCATAGAGAAAAATTCTTCCGACAAGGCACTCATGCTATGATCGCTGACAGCTGATTCCGCATTGGTGGGATCGACCTCTGAAGATTTAAGTTTCGAGCAATTTCTCAGTTCACCACCGTTACACGGGGCAGAACAATGATCGACTTGGCATGTCTTCATGGCGCGGGCTATCGTCTGGTTATCAGGCAGCTATTGCCCGGAGCGGAGTTGACAAGACAGGCCGATCTGTTTGGTCCCGATGGCATTGCCAATACTGCTGACGAACCGATTGCCCTTGATGTCGTCGAAACCGAACGCGGGGTGGCATTGGTGATTGGCGACAAAGCCGCAGCCCAGATTGATCGCCTGATTGTCGGCTCCCGCACTTCACGATTGGACCCGGGATCCCCGATGGAAATTGCCCGCTCTGCACCAGTTCGGATCTATTCGAGAATTGCCGCTTTAGCCGCTCGGACAGATGTCTCCATGCTGGACCGCCTCGGACGGCTTGGCGATGCGCTGCTGGTTGACTACGGCTTTTCCCCGCCGCCCCCGCTGCCAAAGCTGATGAAAAAGACGCCTGCGGCTTACACCTATCTTGGCCAGTTTCTCGCCCATGAACTCACCGTCTGGAAGCCGACTGGGTCGAAGCGGGCGCCTTTCTCCTCTGTCGCGATTGACAGCGCCATCGACCTTAAAACCATCTTCCTGCGCCCGTTGGACTTTCCACCCAAGCTGCCCGGCCATGTTCAAGAGATCGAAGGTCTGGCGCTGGGTGAGACAATCCCGGATTCGGGGATAAAGTTCTCAGGTGGCGGTTTCGACGATTTGCCGCGCATGGCCAACGGTCGCGCCCTGCTGTTTGAAATGCGCAATGACCAGAACCTCGCCGTGTCGCAGACCCATGTGGCGGTGACGCGTTTTGCGCAAGCGGCGCTGGAAATCCTGCAAGGTGACGGCTTGGACGATGAAACCCATCGGCAGACCGTTATCCGGCATTTCCAGTCGATCGTTTTGCAGGATTATCTTCCGCGTCTGGTCGATCAGGCCACCTATGACGACGTGATGAACCATGGCCGCGTTTACGTCGCCCCATCGAATGAACCGCACACGCTGCACCCGTTCTTTGTTCCCATCGAGGTGTCTGCCGCGATATTCCGTTTTGGGCATTCGATGGTGCGCGATAACTATGCGCCATGGAATACGGTCGATCCCAATCATACCGTTCCCAGTGCGCTTGCCTCTGACCTGCTGGACTTTACGTTTGACGGTAAAAACCTGACCGATGGCCAACTCCTGCAGACCTGGACAACCGACTGGCGGCATATGCTTGGCATGGATGGAACTGATCCGATCAAGGCGACACGCATCGGCACAGATCTGAGCCAGGCCTTGTTCTGTCTGCCAGACAGGTTGTTCCAGCGCAGCGACTACGACAGTCCCTGCGAGAAACACGCGACAGGGTATCTCAATCTCGCGCGGCGCACGCTGATGAACGGCGCGCTGCTGGGATTGCAAACCGGACAGGCCCTGGCCAAACAGGTGCAGGAGAAACTGATCATGGCCGGATCACCCTGCAGCATTCCAATCCTGCAGCCCGAATGCCTTGATATCCCGGATAACAGCGTCGCGACCGCGATCATGCGCGAAGGCGCGGTTGGGGCACGATTTGTCGATCAAACGCCGCTTTGGCTGTATATTCTGCGCGAAGCGGCGGTTTTCGGTGACGGCAATCGCCTCGGCCCATTGGGGGGCCGCATGGTCGCGGAAACCCTGAGTGCGGCAATAGAGGCCAGCGGGACCGGGATGATTGTGGAGGGGGCCCGTCAGCCGTTTGCGCCCGATCCGGCATTTGGCGGGCATTTCAAGGACAAGTTCGACTACCGCGACCTGGTGAAGCTTGCTTTCAGAGTTCCAAATTAGCGGATCACCATCAACCCGAAAGGACCTGTCATGGCCGATATTGTCGTTTTCGATACAACAAAAGTTGGCGATACTGCGCAACGTCAATCAGGCATGAAATTGCTTGGCGAGATATTCAACACCCATTTTATGGATACGACGCTCACCCCTGATAAAGTTGTCAACAAGACCATTCAGGACATTATCACCAATTTCCCGGCCTTTAGGGTGACCTATAGAGGCGACACGAACGTGATGACCATCGACGATCTTGCCGCAGGCACCTACGTCTATCAGATTGGTCCGCCAGCGAAAAAAGTAAAGCTGAAAGCGGAAAAGGATGAGAATGTTGGCGGGACCGATGTGATGACCATCGCTCTGTCAGAAGGCCACAATAACCTGCTTTTGCCTAACAATTATCTGTCGAAAGTAATCGGCGACTTGGGTGCGACTGACAGCGGCGATCGGCGGAAGTATCTTCTGGGCACCATCACCTTCCGCCGCTGCCGCTGAGGCACCGAGGACAAGACGGTAATCCCCCCATTTCTAACGGGGTGCATTCGTAGAACTTACGCAGCCATTT
>CAYLYV010000105.1:0-16865 GCA_964387655.1 uncultured Cypionkella sp.
AGGGCCGCGAAGGTCAGACTTGCCCTCTCATCGGACGAATAGTCGCCGCGGTCCGCGATCGACCGTCCGGTCTTGCCGGGAAGAGAGCGAAGCACCGTGTTCACTTTTCCAAGGAGGCGCTCGACAACACCACCTCGGTGAACTGTTCCCTTGTTCCGGGTGCGGACGGTGATGCCGAAGTCGGCGCATCCTTTCGTAAAGGTACTGCTCTGAAATTCCTTGGCGGAGTCGACAACGATCTGTTTCGGGCGGCCATGCATCGCCCATGGGTGCGCGATCCCGCGTTCGAGCAACCAATCATCCTTGAGGCAGATCGCGTGGGCAAGGCGCAATGCCACCGAGAGGCGGGACGGGCGCTCGAGGGTAAGACAGAAGCCAATGATGGCGCTGGTCGCCACATCGGCGGCGATGGTCAGATAAGGTCTGCCAACGAAGATGCCATGATCGTCGATCACCTCGACGAACTGGATATCGGCCGGTGTGTGATCGATTTGGACGACCTCAAGGGCGTGGGCTGCACGGATGTATCCCGGACGCGGTTTCAGGCGGTGAAGGTGTTTGCCACCGGAAAGCCGCCGCCGCGCGATCTCCTCGGGGGTGAACATGCGCGGGATCCGCTTGGCCACGGTGACATAGGCCGGGGGCTTTAACCCTTCACTGGCACAGCGCGCACGGATTTCGTCGACGATCGGGGCGAGATCAGGTTGCTCCGGCTGCAGCCACATTTCCCGCAAGCTGTCGGCAATGATGGTCTCAACGCTGGTCGATATCCTTGCCGGCCGCGCGCCGTTTGTCCGAGGCAGAAGCAACGAGACACGGCGGTCCTCGCGATACCGAGCGAGGTGATTGTAGACCTGCCGTGTCGAAAGGCGCAATTCCGTCGCTGCCCGGCTGACAGCCTCCCGCATAGGCAAGTCGCCGTCGAGAACCCGGTCAAGTTCGCGAGCGATCCGAACCACCTTCGACCATGCCTCGTCTGAAGTGCGGTAGGCTGCCCGCTCCAGGGGCCGATCTTTGCTGAGCGCTGTCATATCACCGTGCCCTGCGAACCCTATTGAAGTCCGAAATGAAATTGAAATTGCAAAGCAAAAACCCGCGCCGCTCCCAGCGCTACCATCAAGAAATCACGTGAAAACCATGCAGTGAAATCGTGAAGGAAAAGCGACACCCTTTGGTTCCTGCCGGATGATGAGGCGGCTCAAGATGAACCCGACCCGCTTACGCGGCTCTTTGAGGGCGGTGGGCGGCGCGAGCGTCACCTACCTTTTGCCGATCCCGATGCCTGGGCGCGGACCGAGGGGCTGCTGTCCCGGGCGCTGGCCGATGCGGCAGCGGCACTGGCCAGACTGGCAGCACGGCTCGAATACTTAGGCGGCGCGGCGCGGGTGCTGCCCTTGGAGCTGGCGGAACTGTCGTGGCAATCCGGCGCGCGGGTCGGTGCCGATCAGATCTGCCTACATCTGGCTGGAGCAGGGCGGGCTACAATGGAAGAGGACCGTGCACGGCAGATGGCCGGGCTGTCGTGGGCAGCGCGGCGGCTCGAGGCCGGGCGGTTTGATCCGCGCGATTTGGGAAGTTTTCTGGGGGAGGGGGAAGCGGCCCGCGATCTGACGGAGGCGCGGGCCGATTGGGCCGAACGGTTAGCGGCGGCGGATCACCTGCACCCACTGACGCGGGCGGCCTTTGCCTTTGCGCTGTGGCAGGGGATGGGTCATGGGTCACCAGCACCATCATCTCGTTTGCTGCACATTACGTGATCAAAGGAGCGGCACCAAACCGCGACACGACCAACAAGACCATGCACGTAGACGGTGAACTCGTGATCAAGATCAAAGCCGAAGGCTGTACGATCACCTATGCTGCGCCAATTTGTGGTGGAAGTATGATGGATATGGGCTTCTTGGTGGACTATGTGGACGAGGCGACCCTTGCGGCGATCTTTGGCTTGCTGACGGGCATCGTGTTCGGCGTGGCCGCGCAACGATCGTCTTTCTGTTTGCGCGCAGCAACAGTCGAATTTGCGCGGGGGCAGTTGGGGCCGCGTGTTTCGGTCTGGCTCTTGACCTTTTCCACCGCTGTGGTCTGGGTGCAGGGGGCGCAGCTTTTGGGGCTGTTCCGGGCGGATGATGCGCGGATGATGGCGGTTGCCGGATCATGGTCTGGCGCAGTGATCGGCGGATTGATGTTTGGCGCGGGCATGGTGCTCGCGCGCGGCTGTTCCGGGCGGCTTCTGGTGCTGGCAGCGACCGGCAATCTGCGGTCACTGATCGCGGGGTTGATCTTTGCCGTGGTGGCACAGATGAGCCTGCATGGCTGGCTTGCGCCCTTGCGGGGCTATCTGGCGGGGCTGTGGGTCACGCCGGGAGGGCGCAATGTGGATCTACTGGCCACGCTTTCGCTGCCCTCGTGGTCGGGGTTGGTGCTCGGGGTGGCAATAGCCGCGCTGGCGCTGGTGCTTGCGCGGCGTAACCAGATTGGTGCAAGGGTGCTGATCTTTGCCTCGGGCGTGGGCTTTGCCGTGGCTTTGGGCTGGGTGCTGACCTTTGCACTGGCGCAGGTTGCCTTCGATCCGGTCAGCGTCTCTTCGGTGACTTTTTCCGGGCCATCGGCCAATACGCTGATGTTCTTTCTGGTGCCCGATGCGGTGCTGGAGTTTGACATCGGCCTTGTGCCAGGGGTCTTTGTCGGCGCGTTCCTTGCCGCGGCCTTGACGCATGAGTTGAAGTTTCAGGGTTTTGACGGTGAAAGCCAAATGCGCCGGTCGATGACCGGGGCTGCGCTGATGGGGTTTGGTGCGATGCTGGCGGGGGGCTGCGCGATTGGCGCGGGGGTGACGGGCGGGTCGATCTTTGTCGCCACTGCCTGGCTTGCACTTTCTTGCATGTGGATTGGGGCGGCGATCACCGATTTCGTGGTGGATCAGGCAGGCAAGCCAAAGCTGGCCTGACCCGCCGCCTTATTCAAACTCCATCTCGGCAAAGACGACACCGGCGTTCTTGGTGGCCAGTTCCTCGAACGTGTCAAGATGCGCCCAGGCGGATTGATCGACGTAATACGCCCCGGCCAGATCGCCGCCCGCCGCGATGTGCGCGCCGATTTTTGCCCGCAGATCAACCAGATAGTCGCGGGTATAGTGCGTCACTTGGGCGAGATTGGTCGGATGGCCATGGCCGGGGATCACATAGGTCGGGTTCAGGGGCATGAACTTTGTCTCCCATGTCTCGATCCAGCAAAGTGTGCAGGTGCCCTCGAAAATCGGCGGCATCCGTTCATGAAAGGCGATGTCGCCCGCGATCATCATCGACCATTGCGGGATCCACACTTGGGTGTCGCCAGGGCTGTGGGCGGGGCCAAGGTGCAGCACCTCGATCGTGACCTCGCCCATGGTGATGGTCTTGGTGTCGGTGAACGTCTCGGTTGGCAGGGCGATGGTGGTGCCTTCGGCGTTCTCGCGGGCGTAGGATTTCAAGGCGGCCAAGACCTGCCCCGAACTGTCCTCGAATTCGGCCACGGCCTCTTCATGCGCCAGGATCGGCACACCGAGCCCGGCCCAATATCCGTTGCCCAGCATCGAGTGGCCTTGGCCGTTTTCGTTGATCACCAGTTTCACCGGCTGATCGGTGACTGCCATGATTTCTTCATGCAGGGCGCGGGCCAGCGCCGTGGACGCGCCCGAGTTGATCACCACCACCCCATCGCCGGTAACAATGAACGACAGGTTGTTGTTGTGCCCTGCGTTTTCATAGCTCGGCGGAGCCGTGGCCCCGGTGGCGGTGAAGACATGGGGGATGAACTCGACCGGCTTGGAATAGAGAACCGATTGCGGGTATTGGTCGGGAATGTCCTCTGAGGCAAAGGCAGGGCCGGCGATCAGCAAAAGGACCAAGGTGCGCATCTCAGACCTCCTCGACAAAACGGTAGGTGCCATCGGCGCGCTCGGCCCTGCCGATACCACCGCCGGGCAGATGGTAGCCAATCAGGAGCATCTGATCGGTGGCGATCTGATCCAGCAGCGAAACGCGGGTGCCGGCGGCCATGACGCCGTCCTGATCCGACCCCGAGGCCCAATCGGGGCGCTCGAAGGCGACATGGTGGTTGCCAAGCGCATCCCCCACCACCATCACCGCCTCGGTCCCCGCACGCAGTTCAAAGGCCATGTGGCCGGGGGTGTGGCCGGGGGTCAGGCGGGCGGCAACGCCGGGCAGGATTTCCTGACCGTCGGTGACCATCTGCAACTGATCGGCCATTGTCTGCAGTCGCCGTGCAGCACCCACGGCAAAGGTGGTGCGCGCTGCACCGATCGTGTCCACGGTGGCGGGATCCATCCAGTAGTCGAACTCCGCCTGTCCGATCATATGCTGCGCATTGGCAAACACCGGTTCGTCGAAGTCGTCCAGCAGACCCCAGAGGTGATCGGGGTGGGCATGGGTGAAGACGACATGCGTGACCGCTTCGGGCGCAAGTCCCAGCGCAGAAAACGCCTCGGCCAGCTTGCCCGCCGTGGGCTGGAAATCCGGGCCCGCGCCAACATCGAACAGCACCGTGTTCTTGCCATCGCGCAGAAGCGTCACGTTGCAGGGTGGGGTCAACTGGTCGGTCGGCAGGTGGTATTTGGCCATGATCGCCGCCATTTCGTCCTGCGGCATGCCGCCAAGGATAAAATCACCGGGTAAAATCAGGTTGCCGTCCGACAGGCTGTCGATTTGCATCGGACCCATGGTCAGCGTGGTACTGGCCCACAGACGTCTGGGCGCGATGGGCAGGGCAAGGCTGGCGACGGCGGTCGTCAGCAGTTGGCGGCGTGTCAGCATGGGTCACCTCAGTGTGGCAAAGCGGCGGGCAAGGGATGGCCCGGCCGAAGATTTCGTTCAACCGAAGACATCCGCGGTGATGCCAGCATACCAGCCGAGGCTTTCCTCATAGGTCGCTTTGCGCAGTGCTGCGTCCTCGTCGGTCGCACTGATGAAGCTTTCGACCGAAGCGATCTTTTCGGGCGTTGGCTCATATGACGCGCCCAGCTTGATCCCGTCATCGGGGGCAAGCAGAGACCAGCAGGAATTGGAGTATTTCGCGGGAAACACCTTCGAGCCGGTTAGTTCGCCCCGAATCGCCATGCTGGCAGACTTGGCCTGACTGTTGGCCGCGAACGCCGACTTCGGCATATCGCCCTGCGCTGAACTGTCGCCCAAAACATAGACGTTCTCATCCAGCTTCGACTTCATGTTCTGCGGGTGAACCGGGGCCCAGCCCGTCTCATCCGTCACGCCGGCAAGCGCCGCGATCCGGCCTGCAACCTGGCCCGGAATGACATTGCAGACGTCAACCTTCTGCGCAGCGCCCTCGACCACGATTTCCATCGTGTCAGGGCGCACCTCTACATCTGCGCCGCCCAGTTCAGGGCTGATCCATTCGACCATGCCATTGTAGTATTTCCCCCAGCCATCCTCGAACAGCGTCTGTTTCGAGAATTTCTCCTTCGGATCAAGGATCAGGATTTTGGCGGTCGGATTGGTCTGCTTCAGCACATGGGCCACCATGCTTACCCGTTCATAAGGGCCGGGCGGGCAACGGTAGGGGGTGGGCGGGGCAACCATGGCGAATGTGCCGCCTTGGGGCATCGATTCCACCATCGCCTTCAGAAGCTGCGTCTGCGGCCCGGCCTTATAGGCATGCGGCATGATCTCGGCCGCGTCGAGCGACCAGCCGCGCACCGAGCCTTCCTTGAAATCAATGCCGGGCGACAGCACCAGACGGTCATAGGGCAACACTTGCCCCCCCGCCAACGTGACGGTGCGCGCCGCGCGATCAACGGCAGTGACCATGTCATGAATCACCGTCACACCCGCGCCGATCTTTCCGTATCCATGTTGCAGGCTTTCGAAATCACGAAGGCCGCCGATGTAGAGGTTGGAAAAGAAGCAGGTGGTGTAGACCGGGTTCGCCTCGATCAGGGTCACATCCAGCGCGCCCTCGCTGTCCTTGGCCAGATAGCGCGCCGCCGTTGCTCCACCCGGTCCGCCCCCAATCACAACGACGCGGGGCTTGCCCTGCGCACGCACCATCGGGGCCGCAAGCAGTGCACCGGTGGCCAGCGTGGTTCTCAGGAAAATCCGTCGGTTCAGAGACATCGTGGGTTCCTTTTCCGTCGTTGGTATCAGTCGATGGTGGCAAAATAGGCAGCAAGCGCTGCGATTTCCTCGTTGCTCAGCCGACCCGCCATCATCTGCATCACCGGATGCGGGCGCAGTTTCTGCTTGTAGGCGTGCAGGGCCACAACGAAATCTTCGACCGGCCAATGCGTGATCGAGGGTAGGCCCTGGTCGCTGCCATCATGCTGGTGGCAGGTGACACATTCCGCCGACAGATATTGCCCGTAATCGCGGTCGCCCTTGATTGAAAGGATCTCGGGTGCCAATTCCGGCAGGCTGCGGCGCGCAGTCGGCTCAGCCTCGGGGATGTCGCTGGGCTTGTCGGACCAGTCGCGCAAGAAGGCCAGCAAATTCTGTCGGGCAGCGCCATCCTCAAGCCCCTTGTAGGCCATCTTCGTTGCCGACACCAAGGCCTTGGGATTGGCGATATAGGGGTCGAGTGTTTCAAGTGTCCAAGTCAAGCCGTCATTGCCCATGCGGCGCATGGATCTGGAATACTCGAAGGCTGGCACCGAGGCGGCGCGGCGCCCGTAGATACCATTCAAAACTGGGCCGATGCGGTTGGTCGCATCAATCCCGATCTCATGGCAGGCGGCGCATTGGTTTAGAAACACCTCTGCGCCACGCGCCGGATCGCCAATCGTATCTGCCGCCACGCCGGACCCGTGGTTCAGCGTGGCGACAAGGGCAAGGCCGGGAAGGAAGCGGCCCTGCCAAGACGTCATGGCGCAAATGTCGCCAGATAGGCTATGACAGCGGCGCGGTCCTCTGGCTTTTTCAGACCGGCGAAAGTCATTCTGGTGCCCTTCATGAACCCCTTCGGGTTTTCGATGAACGCCTGTATCGTGGCCTCGTCCCAGACCAGACCTGCCGCTGCCATGTCCATGAGGGGTGTGGAGTATTTGAAGCCTTCAATGGTGCCTGCGGCGCGCCCGACAATCCCGTTCAGAACGGGTCCGGTACTGTTCTTGGCACCCTCGCCCACCTTGTGACACGCAGCGCATTTCTTGAACACCGTCTTTCCTGCTGCAATCAGTTCCGGGTCTGCGGCGGCTGGTTCTGCTGCTGGCGCGACCTTCGGGTCTGCGGCGGCAGGTTCGACAGCTTGCTCTGCGGCGGCCTCAACCACAGGGGCCCCGGCGGTGTCTGCCACTTCGGGCGTCACGTCCAGCACCGTCGCATGGGCGGTGATCTCGACAGTTTCCTTGCAGGCCTCGATACAGGGTTCGTGGGTGAACTTCGGCACTTCGGTGGTGTCGCGGTCGTCAAGGATGAACCCCCCCGCGTTGGGCAGCACCACTTCAGTGAAGTTTTCCTTCGAAAGAACGAAGTCCTCGTCCACCAGATCGTTGTTGTAAAGGATATAGGCGGTGATCGCGTAGGCCTCGTCCGGCGACAGCGACTGCGCGTTGCCAAACGGCATCGAGCGGTTCACATAGTCAAACGTGGTCGAGAGATGCGGCCAATAGCTGCCGACGGTTTTCAGCGGGTCGGCGTCGGCCAAAGTGCCCTTCCCGCCCGCCAGTTTCGGCCAGTTGCCCTGACCTTCCCCAAACTCGCCATGGCACGAGGCGCAGTTTTCAGAAAACAACTCCTCGCCCGTCAGCACATCGCCCGAGCCTTCGGGCAGGCCCGTGCCATCCGGCGATACGTCATGGTTCCAAGCTGCCACCTCTTCGGGCAAGGCCGGACGCCCGATTCCCAGCTTGTCGGCAAAGGCGGGGGCGGCAAGGGCCGTTGCGATGGCGGTAAGCAGGGCTGGGCCGATCACCAGATCACGAAATTTCAACATTCTCGGCCTCCCCATTCGCCTTTATCCACCAGGTCTGTATGCAGTTGTTGTGATATACAGAGTTCACTCCGCGTATTTCGCGCAACTCGGTTTTGGTGGGCTGGACGTATCCCGTGCTGTCGATCGCGCGGCTTTGCACCAGCATCTCTTGCCCGTCCCAGACATGATCGAGATAGAAACGGTGCAGCGCCATGTTGTGCGCGCTCGGCACAAGGCGCGCCGTTTTCCAGGTCTTGCCTCCGTCCACTGTGACATCGACGCGCGCGATGCTGCCACGCCCCGACCAGGCAAGTCCAGTTATGACCAGCGGACCCTTCCCATGCGTGATGGGCGATTGCGGGCTGGGGCTGGTGACGACGGATTTCGCATCCATGACCCAAGTCCACTTGCGCGACGTGCCATCAGCCAGAGTGTCAGTGTATTTCGAGGTTTCCTCGCGGCTTTCCACGGCAGCGGCGGTGACTTCGATCCGCCGTAGCCATTTCACCCACATGTTGCCTTCCCAGCCGGGAACACAAAGGCGCACCGGATAGCCATGTTCTTTGCGCAGCGCCTCACCATTGGCCTTGAAGGCCACCAATACGTCATCCAGCGCCTTTTCCAACGGGATCGAGCGACCGTTCGAAGAGGCATCGGCCCCTTCGACATAGACCCATTTGCCCTCTGGCTTGATTCCGGCCTCAGCCAGCAGGGTGCGCAAGCTGACGCCGGTGTATTCCATGTTGTGGATCATGCCATGGGTGAACTGCGCGCCGTTCAACTGCGCGCCGGCCCATTCCATGCCGGTATTGGCGGCGCATTCCAGAAAGTAGACATGGGTTTCGCGCGGAAACCGCTCCAGATCGGCATAGGTGAAGATCAGTGGAGTCTCGACCAGACCGTTGATCATCAGCCGGTAGTCATCCTTCGACAACTCGATGGCACCCGAGTGGTGGCGTTCGAATGCGCAACCCTGCGGGGTGATTGTGCCGTCAAGCGCATGGATCGGGCTGAAGTTGATCGAACTGATCACATCGGCGGTCAGCCACGGCACGTTGCGGCGGATCACGTCGGTTTCGAACCGGATCGGCAAGCCGTAAGGCGTGGCATCGACGCCATCGCCCAGGCCCTGTGCCCAGGGTTGCACTTCGGTGATCAGGGGATCGGCCCCGTCGGCGCGCGCCACAGCGCCTCCTGCCACCAACCCCACCCCGGCAAGGGCGGTGGTGCGAAGGAAACCGCGGCGAGTGGCTCCGTTCATCGGTTCGTCTGTCTTCCGAGTGTCGGACATTGGCGAACTCTCCTTTCGTATCAGGCCCCGGTCACGACGACCGAGGTGTTGGGTTCCAGCGTGACGGTTCCGATCTTGCGGATGTGCGATTCCAGTACATCCCAGATCTGCGGCCCTTCAGTGTCTTCGTTGACCGAGGCCCAGCCAGCCACAGTATAGGATTTGGCGGCATCGATCGCCTCGCCGGTATCGACGAGGCTCAGGTTGGTGATCCGCTCACCGATCGGTTTCGACACGTCGATCTGATAGCCAAGCCCGCCCACCCGCACCATGTCGCCGCCCTGCTGATAGTAGGGGTCGGTGTTGAACAGGTTGTCGGCCACATCCTCAAGGATGGTGTGGATCGTCTCGCCGGTCATCTCGGTGCGATAGCATTTGCCGTAGGTCATCGATGTGACGTTATGGATGTCCTCGCGGGTGATTGCATCCCCCGGCATAAGGCTGGTGCCCCAGCGCACGCCGGGCGACATGGCAATCTGCGCGTCCCGCTCGCTGCGGATTGCATTGCAGATCAGGTCATCCCAGGTGCCGTTGAAATTGCCGCGACGATAAAGGAGGCTTTCGGTGGTGCCGATCTTTTCTTCAAGCTGCGCCTTGAAGGGCGCGCGTTCGGCGTCGATCAGTGCGGCCATCTCGGCGTCAGGTGCAATCACATCCGAGAAGATCGGAATCAGCTTGTGCCGGAATCCCATCATCTTCTTGTCGCGCACATCCAGATCAATCCGACTGACGAACTTGCCGTTCGAGCCTGAGGCGATCAGGATCGTCTCGCCCACCAGAACCGGTTCCGGCACCGCGTCATGGGTGTGGCCGGTCAGGATCACGTCAATGCCCTTGACGCGGCTGATCATCTTGCGATCGACGTCAAAGCCGTTGTGCGACAGACACACAACAAGATCGACGCCCGCAGCGCGGACCTCGTCCACCATCTCCTGCATCCGTTCCTCGCGGATGCCAAAGCTGTATTCGGGGAACATCCATTTCGGGTTGGCGATGGGCATATAGGGGAAAGCCTGTCCGATCACGGCAATCCGCAGGCCGCCCTTCTCGAATATCTTGTACGGTTCGAAGGCAGGTTCGTCCCATTCGGCATCAAAGATGTTGGCACCAAGGAAGGGGAAGGGCAGCGCGTCAACCAGTTCCTTGACCCGTTCGGTGCCAAGGGTCCATTCCCAGTGGCTGGTCATCGCCTCGACCCCAAGGGCGTTCATCACGTTGACCATGTCCTGCCCCTTGGTCATGAACGAGGTCATGGAGCCGTGCCAGGTATCACCGCCATCCAGAAGGATGCTGTCCGGTCGCGCGGCGCGGATCGACTTGACCACGGTCGCCACGCGGTCCAGTCCGCCCATCTTGCCATAGGCCTTTCCCAGTGCCGTGAAATCCTCGTGGGTCAGCGCATAGGAGTCCGGGCTGGCCGGGGTGATGTTGAACATCTTGAGGAAATCCAAGCCCGTCACATGCGGCGGCTTGCCCTTGGCGTCGCCGACGCCGAGGTTGATCTCGGGTTCGCGAAACCAGATCGGTTTGACCTGCGCGTGAATGTCGGTGATGTGGATCAGCGTGACGTTGCCGAAATCATCGAATTGCAGCAGCTGATCCTGAGTCAGGGCCTGCTGGGCTGCCAGTTTCGACCAGTTGCCGAGCCCGGAAATCCCGACGATGGCCGTGGCTGCAACCGATGCCTGCAAAAACTCGCGGCGCGTGATCATGACGTCTCTCCTCAGCATTTACTTCACAAGCCAACGCAGCGCGCCAAGGCGCGTCGGGCCGATTACCCATGTTCGACAAGGTTACAAGCGAATGGGAAAACAGGCGCGCGGGATAACCCGCCGCGCGCCAGAAACAGGTTATTGACGCACAGACACACCTTCGATCGGCAAGGTCGCGCCACGCGCGGTCACGTACAGCTCCAGCGCGCGAAACTCGGCAGAACCAGCCTTGAACGGCTCGGCGCGGGTATCGCGGATGCAGCCGACAAAGCGCTGATGCGCCGAGATGATCGTGGCATCACCAGTGCGATAGGCCGGGAATCCGTTGATCTGACCCTGGCTCAGGTGGTCGGCACGGATATATTTGCCCATGCTTTCTTCGTGGCAATTGGCGCAGGAAAGTTCCAACTGGCCGTAGCGGGTGTAGTAAATCTCTTTGCCCTTGTCATACCAGCTTTGTGCCGGGCCGTCGAACGCCTGCGTTTGTGGCATACCGCGCGATTGAAGCGAAATCGCTGCGGTCAGGAACTTCATGCTGTCCGAAGTCCACTTCCATTCCTCTGCGCCCATCCGTGTGGTACGGCAGTCGTTGACGAAATTTTCCAGCGACCAGAGATCGTCGCCGGCCTTGTTCATCTTGGGCACTGAAGCGCGCACGCCTGCCATGCTTTCAATGTTCTCGTGGCAGGAGGCGCAGCTTTTGCCCTCGGTGCCGTCAACGGTATTCCAGAGGTCGATGCCCTTGTCCGCAAACAGCATGCCGGAGTTGTCGAAATCATCGGCCTGCATGGACTGGGTTTCCGGGGTGCGGAACGCCCAGCCGGAATAGGCATGGTCGAAGATGCCTTCCAGCGCCTTGGGTGGCGGAGCGACAGTGGCGATCTCGATCTCTCCGTTGATCACAAGCTTCGCTTCTGCATTTGGATCGGCATAGCCGGTCGCTGCAGCCGCGAAGGCAAGGACCGAGGCCACGATCAGAGTTTTGCCTTTGTTCAGGCCCATTTTCATTCCTCCCTAGGTGGGGCCGCCCGCCAAATGCTGCGGACAGCCGATCCGTGGCTGGCGCCCTCCCGCGCCGGGGTCGTCAGGCGATCTCGATCGACTTGGTGTCTTCATAGATCGATCCGTCGTCGTCATACCAAGTGAACTTGAACTCACCGGCGGCGTCGACCTTGGCGTCGAACTCAAAGTAGGGGTTAGTCGAAACCGCCGGCTCGATGGTCACGTCAATCACGTTCACACCGTTGAAATCGCAGGTGAAACGGTTGATGATCGACCGCGGGATCAGCTTACCTTCGGCGTCCTTGCGCTGACCGGATTCCATCTTGTGGCTGATCAGGCTCTTGATCGTGACCACGTCGCCAACTGCGGCGGTCTTGGGCACTTTTACGCGGGGTTTTGCATCGTCTGACATGTTGTCCTCCTGATCCTGTTGTCAGCCGCCACAGCCGCCGATGGTGACCTTTACGGTCGCCTGCGCCTGCACGATGCTGCCATCGGCCATCTTGGCCATCGCAATCACGTCCTGGGTCTTGGCGAGGCGGATGCGGGTCGAGGCTGTTTGCGACCCTGCTGCGGGGCCGAAGTTGAAGGTGACCACGGCCGGCTCCGGGTTGCCCACTGCCAGAATCATGATCGCCACCGCACCGGGGGCGTCCACAGTGACCGGGACGGTGTTGCCGTTCTCGGCGATTTCCGGGGCAGTCAAGGTGATGCCGGTCATGCCCGGGGCGGCGCCGCCGGTGAAGGCGGCGGTCAGTTCCTCGACCGTCGCGGCCGAGACGCCCATCGGAAGTGCCGCAGCGGCGAGACCGCCAAGACAAATCCACAGGCTTTCGCGTCGTGTGAGTTTCATGATCTCTCCTCGTGGTCCGTGTCGGACGCCGTTACTCTTTCAGCGTCAGAAGATAGGCCACCACGTCCTCGATCTGCTGCGCAGACAGGATAGGCGGCAACGGTTCGGCGGCGGGTTTGGTCGTATAAGCCTCGCCGGGGCGGATATAGCCGTCGACCTTGTAGAAGGCCGGCATCCTGGTTCCTTCGTAGGTCATCTTGGCATTGGCGACGAGGCCGCGGAGTTGCGCCTCGCTCCAGCGAGTTGCTGCACCGTCAAGCGTGGGGCCCACGTCGCCCTGAAACTGGACCTTCGGCATGGCGGACACGGCATGACAGGCCACGCAATTTCCAAGTGAGCGCGTCGACATCACCTTTGCCCCTTCTTCGGCATTACCGGGCATGCCCGTTAAGGAAGTGGCAATCGCCCCGTCCTCAAAAACCACGTCTTTCGGAGCCGTATCGCTTGCGGCAGGCATGGCGGCAAAACCGACCAGTGCTGCGGCCAATATGAACTGGCGCGTCATTCTTCTCCTCCCTCGAGTCTCCTACCGGCAGGATAGTATCATTCTTCCGGCTCTCACAATAGAAATATATAATTCCGTGAATATTCTTTGCCTCCGGCCCTCCTGCGACGCGGCCGTCAGTTTCCGGCATTCACGCGATCAGCCAGAAACTTCTGAAAATGTTCACCATTTTCATAACCGTGGTCCCTGACCCAGATCAGCAGGGCCTCGGTCGTGCCCACACCAAAGGCACCTGGCATCGACGCGACGGCTGCTTCGGCGGCGGTCTTGCCCTCGGCCACCTCTTCGGGCAGGAACATCATCGTTGGGGTGAACATCACTCCCCAGCGCACTGCCATGTCTTTTTCAGATAACACGGTGCCGTCGAAATCGGTGACCTCGACATCACCAAACAGGTTTATCTGCACGACAAAGTAGCTGTCGCGGATGAGCGTGTCGATCTTGGGGTCGGGGAACACCTTTTCATGCATTTCCGTGCAGTAGATGCAGCCGCGCTGTTCCACGATGACGAGCAGACGCTTGCCTTTGGTATTGGCCTCGGCAAGATCTTCGCGCAGATCCTTGAACGTGTCGCGCAGCCAGTCGGGCTTGTGCAGGCCATCATCGCCCAGTTCAGTCGCCCAAAGCGGCATGGCGGCAAACAGGGCGGCGGCGGCAAGGACGATCGAGCGGTGCATCTGGGTTTCTCCCATCAGGTCAGGGTGGCGGAAAAATCGAAAGTGCGGATCAGCCATTCCGCGATGCGATTGACCGAATTGGTGGCGATCAGCAGGCCAAAGACGATCAGCATCACGCCCATCGCCTTTTCAACATAGCCCAAGAGGCTGCGGTGGCGCGCGACCCAAGACAAGAACGGTCCGGCAAAAAGTGCTGCCACCACGAAAGGCAGCGTCATCGCAAGGCCGTAGACCAGCAGCAATGTGCCGCCGCGCCACATGTCACCCATCCCGGAGGCCACCATCAGAATCGCCGCAAGTGCCGGGCCGACGCACGGAGTCCAGCCAAAGCCGAAGGCCAGGCCCATAACATAGGCACCAATCAAAGTGGTGGGCTTTGACTGCGTTTCGATCCGGGCTTCGCGATACAGAAACGCGATGCGGAACACCCCGAGGAAATGCAAGCCGAAGACGATCAGCACAGCCCCGGCGACCCAGGACAGCGTTTCCTTCCATTGCAGGAACACCCGACCCAATGCTGTGGCACCAAGACCCAGCAACACGAAGATCGTGGTCACGCCAAGCGCAAATGCCACCGCCTGCACCACCAGACGGCGCTGCGCTCCGGGGGCAATGCCTTCTTTGGCCCGCAACTCCTGCATGGAGAGCCCGGCCATGTAGCACAGGTAGAATGGAACCATCGGCAGGATGCAGGGCGACAGAAAGGATAATAGCCCCGCCAGTGCCGCTCCGCCATAGGACATGTCCAGCACGCGATCCTCCCTGACCGAAACCGAACCTTGCCACTCGGCAAAGAATATCAGAATATCTATATGTATATGGCGAGAGGCGTCAACCATGCGGATGATCCGTTTAGCAGTGTTATTCTTCGCCGCAGTCGTGTTGCCGGTGGCGGCATCGGCAGAGCTCGCACTTGTGATGGTGGAGCAGCCTGGCTGCATCTATTGCCGTAAGTGGGACAAGGAGATTTCCGCAAAGTATTCGCTGACCGACGAAGGCAAGGCCGCCCCCCTGATCCGCATCCAATTGCGCGCGCCCTTGGCCGAGGGCATGGTCTTTGATCGCCCCGCCGTCTTTACCCCGACCTTTGTTCTGGTGGATGAAGGGGTTGAGGTCGGTCGGATTGAAGGCTATCCGGGCGAGGACTTTTTCTGGGGCCTGCTAGGCCAGATGCTGATTGCGCAACGAACAGGCGAAACCGAGGATTAGGGTAAGGCCGTCCAGTGCGTCGCATTGGCAGGTTCACGAAGTCTGGTATATGCAGGGGTCAGGCGCGATGCATTGGGCGCAGTTTGGAAAGTCAGATCATGCCTTTGGGCAAAGCAGATGATCAGAATCAGGACACTGTCGCCTTGGTTGTCCATGCCGGCGATGTGGCCACATATCTGAAAGCGCTCGGCCATGATGGACGGCTGACGATACTGTGCCATCTGACGTCTGGCCCCAAGAGTGTCACCGAGCTTGAATATCTTTTGTCCTCGCGTCAGGCTGTGGTCAGCCAACAGCTTGCGCGGCTGCGCCTTGAAGGCTTGGTCCGTGCCCGCCGCGACGGGCAGGCGATCTTCTATTCTATTCTTGACCCGAAAGTCCGTGAGACGCTCAGGCTGCTTGAAGGACTGTTCTGCAAGCCCGGCGACGACCGAGATTGAGAAACCCCCGCAGGCATCGCTTGCGGAAACAAGAGGGAAACCCGATGCAAGACATTCCTTTCGGAGCCTTGGCGGCGCTTGTCGGGCTGGCCGGTGGAATCGTGCTTGGCCTTGCGGCCCGTCTGGGCGAGTTCTGCACACTGGGTGCCATCGAAACGGCCGCCTGGGGCGGCGATCAGAAACGCCTGCGGCTTTGGGGCGTGGTGCTTGGCACGGCGATCCTTGGCACGCAGATCGGCGCTGCAACCGGGCTGATCGACCTGTCGGCAACCATCTATTACTCCGTTACATGGAATCCGCTGGCCTCGATCTTGGGCGGGCTGGTGTTCGGCTATGGCATGGCGATGGCGGGCAATTGCGGATTCGGGGCGCTCGTGCGCTTTGGCGGCGGCGATCTGCGGTCGCTTGTCGTTGTGGTTGTGATGGGGATTTTCGGCTTCATCGCACTGTCCGGCCCCCTTGCCCCCTTGCGCGCAATCCTGTTTCCGCAGCCCGACGCAACGGGCTCTTCGGGTATCGTGCAAGACATCGGCGCGCTGACCGGGGTGCCCGGTCTGCTGATCGCCGGGGTGATGGCGGGAATGCTTTTGCTATGGGCCCTGTCCTATGCGCCATTGCGTGCCACGCCGCGCATGTTGTTCTGGGGGGTGGCGGCGGGGCTGGCGGTGGTGTGGTGTTTTGCCGGAACAACCTGGATCGCGGAAGCCAGTCTTGGTGCCGTGGCGGTTGAGGGGCCGTCCTTCACCGCCCCCATCGGCCGAACACTGATCTTTCTGATGACCAGCACCGCCGGTGGCGTGACCTTTTCGGTCGGCTCGGTGATCGGGGTGATGCTGGGCGCCTTGGGGGGGTCTGTCATCCGTGGCCTGTTCAAATGGGAGGCATGCGAAGACCCGCGCGAGTTGGGCCGACAGGTGGGCGGAGCGGTGCTAATGGGCGTCGGTGGCGTGGTGGCGATGGGCTGTTCGGTTGGTCAGGGGGTTTCTGCCTTCGCAGCACTGGCCTGGTCCGGGCCCGTGACGCTCGCCGCGATTCTGGTGGGAGCGTACATTGGGCTGCGCCAATTGATTTCGGGCTATCAACCTGACTGATGCAGATTGGCGTTGTCACAGAATGACGCTGGATGCGAGACTTTTCCTTTCCCGGATGGCCTCAGACCGCACTGGCGATTTTGGCGGTGCTCTGTTGATGGCGTGGATGCGGCTCTGTTGCACAAATCCTGTGAGGGATTCATCTCATGACATCCAGCGTGATAG
>CAYLYV010000106.1:0-16527 GCA_964387655.1 uncultured Cypionkella sp.
CAGATCAACATGCTGGTCGGCCGCCAAGTCGCCTCCTACACCGAAGGCGCGGTGTCATGGCTCGTCTATGCCGACCGCCTCTACCAACTGCCGCTCGGCGTCGTCGCCATCGCCATCGGCACCGTCTTGCTGCCCGACCTCTCCCGCCGCCTTCGCGCGGGCGATGAAGCCGGAGGCCGCGAGAGCTTCAACCGGGGCACCGAACTCGCCCTCGCCCTGACCTTCCCCTGCGCCGTCGCCCTGATGGTGATCGCGCTGCCGCTGACCCAAGTGCTCTACCAGCGTGGAGCCTTCACCGCCGACGACACCGCCGCGACTGCCCTCGTGCTGGCGATCTACGGCGGGGGCCTGCCCGCCTTCGTGCTGCACAAAGTCTACCAACCGCTCTACTACGCCCGCGAAGACAGCCGCTCACCCTTCCGCTTCGCGATCGTCTCGATGATCATCAACGCCGCAATCGCCGTAGGCTTAATGCCCTACATCGGCTTCGCCGCCGCCGCCCTCGCCACCACAATCGCAGGCTGGATGATGGCCGCCCAACTCTGGCTCGGCACCAAACGCATGGGCGACGCCGCCCGCTTTGACACCCGCTTCCGCAGCCGCGCGCCGCGCATCATCATCGCCGCAATCACAATGGGCTTCGCCCTCTACGGCGCACAGATCGCCCTTGGCGAGATGCTGGCCTCCCACGGCTGGCGCTACGCGGGCCTTGCTTTGCTGATCGCCACCGGTGCCTTAAGCTACGCTGCCGCAGGCACGGCGATCGGCGCGTTCAAACTCTCCGACTTCCGCAACCTGCGCCGCCGTTAGCGGCCCCTGATCCGCTCGCGCACCCGCGCGAAGCCACCGGGGCTGACCACAAACGACAGCAAGAACCCCGCCGCAAAGCCGGGTAAATCTGCCACCCAAGACCAATCATGCCCGACCTCGCCCATGCTGGGCATCAGCATCGGCAGCAGCGTGTAAAACGCGCCGAAAATCGCCTGAAACACCATCAGCGCGCCAATCAGACTGAACGCGCGCAACTGGTTCACCCCGGTCCCCGCCAGTTTCACCCAGATCAGAAACGAAAACGCCCCGATCAGCCCGTAAACCCCCGGAAACGCCCCGAACAGCGGCTGGTTCGGCACCGCATAGGCGTAAACCAACGCCCCCACAGCCCCCGAGCCGAGAAACACCAATCCCACCGCCCAGCCCTTGAACACCTCACCGACGAACTTGCCCAAAGCCATCGTCATCGCGATGCCAAACAAAGCCTGCGTCGCCGAGCCATGGATGAACGCAAAGCTGAAAAACCGCCGCAACAGCGGCATATCTACCGCCCCCGCCGCCCAATTCTGCCGCCAGAACTCAGGGAACACCCCGTAGTCCTGTATCGCCGCGACCCGCCAGCCCACCGCCTGCGGCCCGCCAATCACCCCGGCATCGGCCAGCGAAAACAGGATCTCCAGCGCAATCATCGGCAGCGCCAGCAACCACACCACCCCCGGCAGCGGATTGATCGGCGCAATCTGGTCAGCTCTCACATCGTCCTGCATCATACCTCATCCGGGGCTAATTTGCCGGGTCCGCTCTGATTGACGCCCCCGCGCCACAGCGTTAAGCCCAAAGCGCAGCTTTTTCCAGATGGAGTATCCCATGTCCGAGCCGGTCCAAACGCCTCAGACTTTCCCCACCCGCATCTTCTCGGGCATCCAGCCCTCTGGCGGATTGACCCTTGGCAATTACCTCGGCGCGCTGAAACGCTTCGTCCAGAAGCAGGATGAGGGCATCGAGACGATCTATTGCCTTGTCGATATGCACGCGATCACCACCTGGCAAGACCCCGCGAAACTGCGCCATCAAACCCGCGAAGCCGCCGCGGGCTTCATCGCTGCGGGCATTGATCCGGCGCGTTCCATCCTGTTCAATCAGTCTCAGGTGACAGCCCATGTCGAACTCGCATGGATTTTCAACTGCGTCGCCCGCATGGGCTGGATGAGCCGGATGACCCAGTGGAAAGACAAGACCGCCGGCAAGAATGCCGAAGCGGAATCCTTGGGCCTGTTCGCCTATCCCGCCCTGATGGCCGCCGATATTCTGGCCTATAAAGCCACGCATGTGCCGGTTGGCGAGGATCAAAAGCAGCATATCGAGCTGACCCGCGACATCGCGCTGAAGTTCAACCATGACTACGAGGTCAACTTCTTCCCCGTGACCGAACCGGTGATCGAAGGTGCCGCCACCCGCGTGATGAGCTTGCGCGATGGCACCAAGAAAATGTCGAAATCCGACCCGTCCGACCAGTCGCGCATCAACCTGACCGACGACGCCGACACCATCGCCAAAAAGTTCCGCAAAGCCAAAACCGATGCCGAACCGCTGCCAAGCGATCTGCAGGGCCTGAAAGACCGCCCCGATGCCCGCAACCTGATCAATGTCTACGCGGCCTTGGCCGATATGACCCCCGAGGCCGTGATCACAGAATACGCAGGCGCACAATTCGGCACCTTCAAGCCTGCCTTGGCTGATCTGGCGGTGGCGAAACTCTCACCGATCACCAGCAAGATGAGCCAGCTGATGCAAGACCCCGCCGAGATTGACCGCATCCTTGGCGAAGGCGCTGCCCGCGCCGACGCCATCGCCCGGCCCATCGTTGATCAAGTCTACGACATCATCGGCATGATCCGCTCGCGGTCATTCTGAAACCATGCCAGCCTGCCGCAACGGTAGGCTGGCAGCCGCGCGACGGAGGATAAGATGAACACCCCGACCCGCAAACACAGTGCACCGCGCCTTCCCAGTTCCGGGTCTATCCGCAATTCCGAGCACCCGTTCTGATGTGGCCCCAATGATTTGGAGGCGCCTCACCCGCCTGATCCTGCTGATCATCATGGCAGGCTCGCTTGCCGGAACCACCCTCACCGCCGCCCGCATCGCCTCTGACCCGCTGCTCGCCCCGTTTGTCGAGGCCAGCAAAGATCAGATCGAAGCCGCGACCGAGCGGATGCTGACCACCGCCGCCACCCCCGAAACCCTTGCCGCTCATATCGCCAACCGCCTCGCCGAAACGCCACGCAACTGGCTTGCGCTGGATGCTTTGGTTGACTTGGCCCACGAGCGTAAAATCGCCATCCCCTCAGCCCTGAACGGAGCCGTGCAAACCGCGCGCGAGGATGATCACAGCTATTACGCCACCGTCACCTCCTGCGCCGCCTGCGCCTATGACCCCGCGCAATGCTCCTTGAGCGAAGTGATGATCTGCCAAGCCCCCATCGCTTTGACGCCCATCGGCGACATCGCAGGCATCACCCGCGCTGGCGTCGCCTATGCCTCGGGAGATGAGGTCGACCAGATCGACCTCGCTCTCTCCGTCGTGGGCCTCGGGGCCACCGCCGCCATCCTCGCCTCGGGCGGCTCCAGCGGCGTCGTCAAAGCGGGCGCAAGCCTCGCCAAACTCGCCCGCAAAATGGGCCGCCTGTCGCCCCGGCTTGTGGAAATGGCGGTAGACGCCGCCCGCACCGGGGTAAATTGGGCCAGCCTCCCCGCCGTGCGCTCCTTAGACGATCTCACCGCCGCCATCCGCATGGAATCCTTCCTGCCGCTCACCAACACCCTGACCGACCTCAGTCGCCTGAACACCGCAACAGACGCCACCACCGCGCTGCACCTGCTGCCGATGGTCGATGATGCCACCGACGCCCGCCGCCTCGCCAACGTCGCCGAAGCCCTCGGCCCCAAACTCGTCGGTCGCGCCGAAGTGCTCGGCAAAGCCCGCCTGTTCCGCGCCACCCTGAGATTTTCCGAAACCGCTTGGGCCTTGGGCGCGGGCCTCGTTGGCCTGATGCTCTCCGCCGCCACCCTGATCAGCGGCATGATCCAGCACGCCCTGCTCCACCGCCTGCGCCGCAGCGTAAAGCACAGCGCCTGACCCAAGCCCGGAATTCGCGCGAATTCCGTCCACGATTTTCGCGCGAAAATCGCCTTGGATCACTCCGCCATCAAAGCCTTCAACACCGCCTGCGCCGCACCTGAATCCCATTCCGCATCGCCAATCAACCGCGCCACTTCCTGCCCCTGCGGGTTCACAATCACCGTCACCGGCAGCCCCATCACCCCCATCTGATGCGCCAGCCCGGATTTCGGATCGCGCAATACGGGCAGCGAGGTCACCCCCGCCTCGCCATAAAACTTCACGATCATCGCCACATCATTCCGCCCCGTCGCCACAGGCACCACCGCAATCTCGGGCATCGCATCCGCCAATCGCTGCAATGCGGGCATTTCCTTGCGACACGGCGCGCACCAGGTTGCCCAGAAGTTCAGCACCACCCATTTGCCCTTGTATTGCGCCAGCGACGTCTCCAGCCCCGCCCCATCCAGCAACACAGCCTCTGGCAAAGCCACAGGCTCCACCACCGCCAGTTTCTTCATGTCACCGACCAGCAGCCCCTCCAAGCTGCCCGCATTTGCACCGCAGGCAAAGGCCGTATACAGAACCACCAACAGCATCTTGCGCATCATGTCGAAGGCCCTTCCATGACCAATTCCCCTAAACCCGCCGCCACATCTGCCAACCAAATGTGGGGCGGCCGCTTTGCCTCTGGCCCCGACGCGATCATGACCGCGATCAACGCTTCCATCGGCTTTGACCAGCGGCTTTACGCGCAAGACATTGCCGGAAGCCGCGCCCATGCCGCCATGCTGGCTGCCACCGGCATCCTGACTTCTACCGATGCCGAGGCCATCGGGGAAGGCCTGCTCACGGTGTTGTCAGAGATCGAGGCCGGGAATTTCGCCTTCTCGACCGCGCTGGAAGACATCCACATGAACGTGGAATCCCGGCTGAAAGACCTGATCGGCGCGCCCGCAGGTCGCCTGCACACCGCGCGGTCGCGCAATGATCAAGTCGCCGTCGATTTCCGCCTCTGGGTGCGCGACCAATGCGATGCCGCCATCCAAGGCCTCAATGCCTTGATGAAAGCCTTCCTCGCCCAAGCCGAACAGGGTGCCGATTGGGTGATGCCCGGCTTCACCCATCTGCAAACCGCCCAACCCGTCACCTGGGGCCACCATATGCTCGCCTATGTCGAGATGCTGGCCCGCGACAAATCCCGCTTTGAAGACGCCCGCCGCCGCATGAACGAATGCCCGTTGGGGGCCGCCGCCCTCGCTGGCACCTCGTTCCCCATCGACCGCCACATGACCGCACAGGCGCTCGGCTTTGATCGCCCCACCGCCAACTCGCTCGATTCCGTGTCCGACCGCGACTTCGCTTTGGAGTTCCTGTCCGCCTCCTCCATCTGCGCCATGCACCTCAGCCGTTTCGCCGAAGAACTGGTGATCTGGTCCTCGGCGCAATTCCGCTTTGTCAAACTGTCGGACAAATGGACCACCGGCAGCAGCATCATGCCGCAAAAGCAAAACCCCGACGCTGCCGAACTCCTGCGCGCCAAACTGGGCCGCATCCTCGGCGCAACCGTGGCGCTGTTCACCATCATGAAGGGTCTGGCGCTGACCTATTCCAAAGACATGCAGGAAGACAAAGAACAGGTCTTCGACGCCGCCGACACCCTGATGCTGGCGCTGGCCGCGATGACCGGCATGGTTGGCGACATGAGTGCCAACCGCGACGTGCTGGCGACCTCTGCCGCCAGCGGTTTCTCCACCGCCACCGACCTCGCCGATTGGCTGGTGCGCGCGCTGAACCTGCCGTTCCGCGAGGCGCATCACGTCACCGGAACGCTGGTGGCCTTGGCGGAATCCAAAGCCTGCGATCTCGCAGATCTTTCAATCACTGAAATGAAAGCGGTGCATGACGGCATCACCCAAGAGGTCTATTCCGTTCTGGGCATAGAGAATTCTGTCCGCAGCCGGATGTCCTACGGCGGAACCTCGCCCACCCGTGTCGCCGAGCAAGTCGCCCGCTGGAAAACCCTGCTGGCCTAAGGCACCTTCCCGCCAGCAACCCCGAAAGCCCAGATGCGCCCGCTGATCCTCGCCCTTCTGCTGACCGCCTGCACCGACCCACATTTGGGCGCGGGCGTAGGCTTCGGCCCGAACGGCGCAACCATCCGTCCAGTGATTTCCGGCGCAATCCCCGGCGGCGGCCGCATCAGCTATTCTCCTTAAGGACCAAACATGAAATTCCTCCCCCTGATCGCCCTTCTCGCCCTCACCGCTTGCGGTGGGGATGGCCAACCCACCGCCCCCGCCGCCTCAGGCGTCTCCCTCTCCGGCGATGCCCGCGTCGGCGTGACCACGGGCGAAACCCCGTAATCACCGCAAGCCAAGGCGGTGCCGAATTGCGCAAGCTTCGGCATCTGCTATACCCCAAGCGACTGATTTCATAAGGGGCCGCCCGGTGGACCATTTCCTATATCGCGACGGCACCCTCCATGCCGAAGATGTGGCTGTGGCCGACATTGCCGCGCAAGTCGGCACGCCGTTTTATGTCTACTCCAGCGCCACGCTGACCCGGCACTACACCCTGTTCACCGAGGCGCTGTCACCGCTGCCGCATCTCGTCTGCTTCGCGATCAAGTCGCTGTCCAACGTCGCCGTGCTGAAACTGCTCGGCGATCTCGGCGCTGGCATGGATGTGGTCTCCGGCGGCGAATACCGCCGCGCCTTGGCCGCGGGCGTGCCCGGTGATCGCATCGTGTTCTCCGGCGTCGGCAAAACCCGCGAAGAGATGCGCCTCGCCCTCGAAAATGGCATCCGCCAGTTCAACGTCGAATCCGAACCCGAACTGCGCGCTTTGTCCGAAGTCGCAAGTGCCATGGGCACCACCGCCCCGATCACCATCCGCGTCAACCCGGATGTCGACGCCCGCACGCATGAAAAAATTGCGACCGGCAAGAAAGACAACAAATTCGGCATTCCGATCAGCCGCGCCAGCGAAGTTTACGCCGAGGCCGCGAAACTCCCCGGCCTGCAGGTGATCGGCATCGACGTGCATATCGGCAGCCAACTCACCGAACTCGAACCCTTTGAACAGGCATACAAAAAGGTCGCCGACCTGACCCTGCGCCTGCGTTCCGAAGGCCATGTCATCTCCCGCCTCGACCTCGGCGGCGGCTTGGGCATCCCCTATGAACGCTCCAACACCGCCCCGCCGCTGCCGCAGGAATACGGCGCATTGATCAAGCGCACCGTCGGCCATCTCGGCTGCGAGATTGAGATCGAACCCGGTCGCCTGATTTCCGGCAATTCCGGCCTGCTCGTCTCGAAAGTCATCTATGTCAAAAATGGCGAGATCAGCGATTTCCTGATCGTCGATGCCGCGATGAATGACCTTGTGCGCCCCTCGATGTATGGCGCGCATCACGACATTATCCCGGTGCAAGAGGCCAAAGCCGCCACCGAAGCCCATACCTATGACGTGGTCGGCCCGGTCTGTGAGACAGGCGATACCTTCGCCAAAGCCCGCCCACTCGCCCCCTTGAAGGAAGATGACCTGATCGCCTTCCGCTCGGCAGGCGCTTATGGTGCGGTGATGGCGTCGGAATACAACACCCGGCCCTTGATCCCCGAAGTGCTGGTGAAAGATGATCAATTCGCCGTCATTCGCGCCCGGCCCAGCTATGAAGACATCCTGAACCGCGATACCATTCCGCTGTGGCTTTGAAACTGTAGAGGCCGATGACCGAGAACACCGAAGCGCAGGCGTTGAAACGGATCGAAACCCCGCTGCGGATCACGCTCGCGGGGCTTTGGGCTGAACGCATCACCCGCGCCTTCTGGCCGTTCTGGACCGTGGCCATCGCCAGCCTCGCCGCCGCAGCTTTTGGTTTGCAAGACCTGCTGCCGATCGAGGTCGCTTGGTTCCTGATGGTCAGCGCCACCCTCGGCCTGATCTGGGGCATTGCCCACGGCTTCCGCGCCTTCCGCCGCCCGACCCGCGTTGACGCCCTGATCCGGCTGGACAGCAAACTCCCCGGCCAACCCATCGCCGCCCTGCGCGACACCCAAGCCATCGGCATCACCGACGAGGCCTCAAAAGCCGTCTGGGCCGCCCATCGCACCCGCATGGCCGCCCGCGCTTCCACGGCCAAACCCGTGCAGCCCGACCTGCAACTCTCGTCGCGCGACCCCTTCGCCCTGCGCTACGTCGCCCTCACCGCACTGGTGATGGCCCTCATGTTCGGCTCGATCTGGCGTGTCACCTCCGTCGCAGGCCTCACCCCCGGCGGCACCGCCAACGCCGCCGCTGGTCCGGCATGGGAAGGCTGGACCAAGCCGCCCGCCTATACCGGAAAACCCGCGCTCTATCTCAACGACCAAACCGCCGACGCTTTGACGCTACCCACCGGCACCCGCCTGCAAATCCGCCTCTACGGCGAACCCGGCGCGCTGATCGTCTCAGAAACCGTCTCGGGCCGCACCGATGCCCCCCCGGCCAGCCAACCTACCCAAGATTTCAGCGTCACCACCTCCGGCAAACTCGCCATCGAAGGCGCGGCAGGGCGGGAATGGAAGATCATCGCCACCCCCGACAACGCCCCCAGCATCACCCCAGCGGCAGAAATCACCCGCGACGGCGACGGCCGCTTCAAACAAAAATTCACCGCCAAAGACGACTACGGCGTCACCAAAGGCGAAGTCACCATCGCGCTTGACCTCGCCGCCGTCCCCCGCAGCTTTGGGCTGAAAACCGACCCCGAAGCCATCGCCCCCGTCACCCTCGACCTGCCGCTGCCCTTCAAAGGCAGCCGCGCCGACATCAAAACCACCCTTGTCGATGATCTGTCGGAATCCGTCCTGTCGAACCTGCCCGTCATCCTCACCTATGCCGTCACCGACGCCGCAGGCAACACCGGCACCGCCGAGCCCCTGCACCTGATCCTCCCCGGCAAACGCTTCTTCGATCCCCTGGCGGATGCCCTGATCGAAATGCGCCGCGATATCCTGTGGTCGCGCGCCAATGCCCTGACCTCGCTGCAAATCCTGAAAGCCGTCAGCAACCAACCGGGCGACATCTTCCCCGATGACAAATCCTACAACCGCCTGAAAGCCGTGATCAAACGTCTGGATGCCGAGGCCAAAACCCTGACCCCAAAAGCCCGCGATGAGATCGCGAAAGAGCTTTGGGAAATCTCGCTGATGATCGAAGATGGCAAACTCAACAACGCCAAAGACCGCATGATGCGCGCGCAAGAACGCCTCGCCGAAGCCATCCGCAAAGGCGCCTCGCCCGAAGAAATCCAGAAACTGATGGACGAGATGCGCGACGCCTTGGATGAATACATGGCCGAGGAAGCCAAGAAAAATCCGCCCGATCCCAACGACGAAACCTCGCCGCAGCAAAAAGGCCCGACCATCACCCAAGACCAGATCGACCAGATGCTGGACAAGCTGCAAAAGCTGATGGAAGAAGGTAAAACCGCCGAAGCCGCTGAATTGATGAAGCAGTTGCAAGACCTTATGAACAACATGAAGGTGCAGCAAGGCGACGGCCAGTCTGGCCGCGGCAGCCCCGGCAAGCAGGCGATGAAAGACCTCAGCGAAACCCTGCGCGGCCAGCAGGGCCTGTCCGACGACAGCTTCCGCGATCTGCAAGACGGCCAGGAAGGCCCCGGAAAAGACGGCAAAACCCTGTCCGAACGCCAGCAAGACCTGCGTCAGAAACTGAAAGAACTGCGCGAGGGTGGCAAACTTCCCGGTCAGGGCGGCGACAAGAACGCGGACGGCAAGCAAGCCCTGAACGACGCCGAACAGGCCATGAAAGACGCCGAAGACGCGCTGAAGGAAGGCGATCTGCCCGGCGCATTGGACAAGCAAGCCGAAGCGATGGACAAAATGCGCGAAGGCTTGCGCGATTTTGGCGATGCCTTGGCTGATCAAGACCGCCAGCAAGGCGCGTCCCCCGATGGCACACAAAAGACCGAAGACCCGCAATCGGGTGGCCCGCGTGATCCCTTGGGGCGCGAAAACGGCCTGCACATCGGCTCGGATGGCAACCTTGCCGAGAACAAAGACATCTACAAACGCGCGCAGGAATTGCTCGACCAGATTCGCAAACGCTCCGCCGATCAATCCCGCACCGAGCAGGAACGCGGCTACCTCAACCGCCTGCTCGATCTGTTCTAGAGCCTGCCCGCGTTCGGGGTGATGAGCGAACTCCGTGGCACGCGGGCGCGCTCCAACCCGCCGATCCCCTGATTCTTTTTCCGCCCCCCTTGTTTTGCCAGCCAAAATGGCGCATGTAGGCAGGGCGAAACGCTATCTATCGAACATCTGTCTCCTCTCTAGGCCTCAGTTCTCGATTGCTACGACTGAGCCACGTCATCGCATTCCGCGGATGGCACACCAAAACTAGGAGACACACGATGGCCAACGGCACCGTGAAATGGTTCAACGCCACCAAAGGCTTCGGCTTTATCGCCCCGGCAAACGGCAACAAAGACGTGTTCGTGCACATTTCCGCAATGGAACGCGCTGGCATCCGTCAACTGAATGACGGCCAAGCCGTGACCTTCGACATCGAAGCAGGCCGTGATGGCCGCGAGTCGGCGATCAACCTCGCTCTGGCATAAGCCAACCGCGCAGCCAGCCTGCGCATCGAAATTTGAAACGGGGGGAGCGCAAGCTGCCCCCGTTTTGCTTTGCGCGCCATCCACGCACCGCGTAGGCACTCTCCCCCAAAACAAAAGGCCCCGCGCAACCGCAGGGCCTTTCCTTCAAATTTGACTAAAATTTGCTTTCACATTGGCGCAAATATCCCACGGGTGCGCAGAAGTTTGCTACGAAGTAGCGAAGAAACTTCGTAGCGGGGGGTGTAAAACCCCCAGCCGTCCGCCAAGCAAAGCTCAAGCCGCCAAAGCGTCCACTTCCGCTTCACCCTTGGCAATCGCCGCTTCCGGCCCAAAGGCCATCGCGTCCGCTGCTGCAAACTGCACATCGGTGATGCCGAAGAAGCCCAGCATGTGGCGGACATAGCCCGACGCGAAGTCAATCTCCGAGCCCATCTTGGTGCCGTCCGAGGTATAGGCCACGATCGCGCGCTTGCCGGTCAACAGGCCAACCGGGCCGGTTTCGGTATAGTTAAAGGTCTCGCCTTTGCGGGCGAGTTGATCAATCCACGACTTCAACTGCGATGGCACGCCAAAGTTATAGACCGGAAGCGCGATGACCAGCAGGTCAGCGGCTTTGACTTCGGCCAGCAAAGCATCGGCGTAGGCGGCCGTCACTTTCTGATCGTCATTGCGGGCGTCTGCCGGGGTGAACACCGCGCCCAGCCAAGCGCCGTCAATCGCAGGCACACCAGCCGACAGATCGCGGGTCACAACAGTCGCGCCCGGATTGGCAGCCAGCACACGCTCCATGATCCGGTCGGTCAGGCGGCGCGACACAGCGCCAGCAGGTTTGATCGAGGATTCAACGCGCAGGATATTGGTCATTTTCAAGGTCCAGTTCAGGAGGAGGAGGAGGAATTCTATGCCGCCTAGATGCGCCTTTTCCCCTCTCTGCGCAATTAGAGGAATCGCACCCCAGTTGCGCATCTGCGCACAGAAAATCACGGAACGGACATCTCAGAGAATCCCCTATTCTCGCCCCATTCCTTAATACTTCCTGAACGCCTCCGTATAAGCCTTTGATTTCACTCAGTGCGAAAATGGTCCCGAGTTGGGACCAATGAAAAAGGCCGCGCACCTAGCGCGGCCCTTCCCCTCACTCAAAGCAAAGATCACCCCACAGCTGGATAATCCGTATAGCCCTTCTCTCCCGGCGTGTAGAATGTCGCAAAGTCCGGCGCGTTCAACTCCGCCCCCGCTTTGTAGCGCGCCACCAGATCCGGGTTGGCAAGATATGCCCGGCCAAACCCAACCAGATCCGCAGCCCCCGCAGCCACAGCCGCCTGCCCCGAAGCCGTATCCAAGCTGCCCCCGACAATGAATGTCCGAGGCCAAGCCGCGCGCAATTTGGCGCGGAACTCTGCCGGGATCGCCGGATTGCCCATCGCGGCATGATCGACCAGATGGACATAGACCAGCCCGATCTTGTCCAGCGCCGCCACCAGCGCCAGATAGGTCTCATCCACCTCAGGATAAGCCGCCATCCCCGACGCCGTACCATAGGGCGAGAGACGGATGCCGACCTTATCGCCGCCAATCGCCGCCACAACCTCCTGCGCAACCTCAGTCACAAAGCGCAACCGCTTCGCCACCGAGCCACCCCAGGCATCGGTGCGGGTGTTGGTGTCGGGCGACAGGAATTGCTCCAGCAAATAGCCGTTGGCCCCGTGCAGCTCGACCCCATCAAACCCCGCCGCGATGGCATTCTTCGCCGCCGTGACAAACTCGGCCTTGGCTTGCTGAATGTCGGCCTCGGTCATTTCCTGCGGCACCGGATAATCCTGCATGCCGTCCGCGTCGGTATACATCTGCCCGGCCAAAGCGATGGCTGAAGGCGCGACGATCTTCGCCCCCGCCGGCATATTGCCCGGATGGCTGACCCGTCCGGTGTGCATGATCTGCGCGAAGATCACCGCGCCTTTGGCATGTGCCGCAGCGGTGACAGGCTTCCAAGCCGCCACCTGCGCATCGCTCCACAGCCCCGGCGTGCGGGCATAGCCGCGCCCGTTCGGGCTGGGGGCGGTGCCTTCGGTGACGATCAGTCCCGCAGCGCCACGCTGGCCGTAATAGGTTGCCATGATCGGCGTCGGCACCGCATCAACATCGGCGCGGCAGCGGGTCATCGGGTTCATCACCAGCCGGTTTTGCAGTTTGTGGGAACCCATCTGGGTCGAGTCAAAAATCGAAGCAACCATCGTTTCGCGTCCTTTGACAGAAATCTGAACCCGGAAGTTTAGCCACTTTCCCCACAGAAACCACGCCTGTTTGCGCCCTACCCCCTGTGCAGAAATGCACGCCTGCCGCCCCTTGAAACCAAGCGGGGTTGCCCCGGGCGCAGCTGTGAAATCCTTAAGATTTCCTTACCATAAAAACCCATGCCATTGATAATATTAAAAATTCTAAACTGTCCACGCGTGGACATTACCCCCGCGCGCTGAAGAAATCACTGATCACCTTCGCCATCGCCTCCGATACCCCCGGCACCGCCATCAAATCCGGCACCCCCGCCCGCGACACCGCCTTGGCCGAGCCAAAATGCGCCAGTAACGCCCGTTTCCGAACCGCCCCCACCCCTGGAATATCATCCAGCGGCGTGATCGAGACCTGCTTGGCCCGCTTCGCCCGATGCGCCCCATTCGCCCAGCGATGCGCCTCATCCCGCAGCCTTTGAATGAAATACAGCACCGGATCATTCCGCTGCAACGCCTTCACCGGCATCCCGGTGCGGTAAAACTCCTCCTTGCCGGCGTCGCGATCAATCCCCTTCGCGACGCCAACCATCGCGATATCATCGACCCCCAGCTCCGCCAGAATCCCCGCGACCGCCGAAACCTGCCCCGCCCCGCCATCAATCAGCAGCAGATCCGGCCAAGACCCAGAGGTCCGATCCGGGTCCTCTTTCAACAACCTCTCAAACCGCCGCGTCATCACTTCCCGCATCATGCCGAAATCGTCCGAGTTCTTCCCCGCCGCCGATTTGATGTTGAACTTGCGATACTGCGATTTCAGGAAGCCTTCCGCCCCCGCGACGATCATGCCGCCGACAGCGTCCGAGCCCTGAATGTGGGCGTTATCATAGACCTCGATCCGCGTCGGTGGGGCATCGAGATCAAACGCCTCGGCCAGACCCGCCAACAGTTTGTTCTGGGTGGAGCTTTCCGACATCTTCCGCGCCAGACTTTCCCGCGCGTTCCGCACGGCATTTTCGACCAGCTCCGCCTTCTCCCCGCGCTGCGGCACGGCGAGTTCGACCTTCCGGCCTGCACGCTCGGCCAGCAGATTGCTGACCAGATCCTCATTCTCCACCGGATGCGACAGCAGGATCAGGCGGGGTGGCTCTTTATCGTCGTAGAATTGCGCGACGAAGGCCTCCAGAATCTCGGCCTCCTCCGCCCCTGCCCCGGTGCGGGGATAGAAGTCGCGGTTGCCCCAAGATTGGTTGGCGCGGATGAAGAACACCTGCACGCAGGCTTGCCCGCCTTCGAGATGCAGGGCGATCACATCGGCCTCGGTCACGCCAGCGGGGTTGATGCCCTGGGATTGCTGCACCTGGGTCAGCGCCTTGATACGATCCCGCAGGGCGGCGGCGCGTTCAAACTCCATCGCATCCGAGGCGATGTTCATTTCGGCGGCGAGATTGCTTTGCACCGTTGTGGTCTTGCCCTGCAAAAACCGCTCGGCATCGGCCACCAAGGTCGCATAGCCCGCGCTGTCAATCCGCCCGGTGCAGGGGGCAGAGCAGCGTTTGATCTGAAATTGCAGGCAAGGGCGGGTGCGGCTGTCGAACATCGAATCCGAACAGTTGCGCAGCAGGAATACCTTTTGTAACTGATTCAGCGTGCGGTTCACCGCCCCAGCCGAAGCGAAGGGCCCAAAATAGCTGCCCTTTTCGCTGCGCTTGCCCCGGTGCTTCTTCAACTGCGGGAAGGGATGCTCGGTGCTGATCAGGATGTTCGGGAAAGATTTATCATCGCGCAGCAGCACGTTGTAGCGCGGCTTCAACTGTTTGATCAGGTTCTGTTCCAGCAGCAGCGCCTCGGTTTCCGTCCGTGTGGTCAGAAACATCATCGAGACGGTCTCGGAAATCATCCGCGCGATACGGCCCGAATGGCCCGAGGGGCGGGCATAGTTTGACACCCGCGCGCGCAGATTGCGGGCCTTGCCAACGTAAAGCACTTCGGACGCCGCGTTCAGCATCCGGTAAACGCCGGGGCTGCCGTCCAGCGTTTTCAGGTAATCCTGAATAAGATCATGCCCGGACAGGCTCACGTCGTTCATGCAGAAACACACCCTCGGGATTCATCGATTCTCTGTTGTAGCTGCAATGATAACCCCGCGGCGACAAGAGAAAAGCTATCCCCGCTTTCTGTGGATAACATTGCGGAGAAGATTTCAGAACCGCCAAATTTCCCTTGTTTTTGGCCCCATTCGCCGTATTGCCTATTTTTTAGGCAAAATACTAAGGCATTGATAACAATGGAAAGATTTCTTACCATCTGGCAAATCCCTGATAAGTCAGGACTTTTTGTAACGCATCTGTGAAGCAAATGCGAAAAGTGGACAACTCTCAACGGAGGCCAAATTTCGCTTAGTCGAAATCCAACACATCGGGAGTTTTCCAACCCAGATGCTGACCGCCATCAACGGAGATCATTTGCCCTGTCACGGCGGGGGAATCGAGAAAAAACCCTAGCGCTGCGGTGATATCGGCAGGATTTGACCCGCGTTTCAGAATTGTCGCTGCACGCTGGGTGGTGAAGCTTTCGTCGCTCTGGCGACTGCCTTGCAGCGTCGGCCCCGGCCCGATGCCGTTCACCCGCACCCGTGGCGCAAGGCCCTGCGCCGTGGTGCGGGTCAACGCCCAGAGGCCCATTTTTGCCAAAGTGTAAGAGATAAACTCGGGCGTCAGCTTATGAACGCGTTGGTCGATCATGTTCAGCACCATGCCGCCGGCCACGGGTTCACCGTGATCGTCCAGTTTCGGCGCGGGCACTTGGGCGGCAAAGGCCTGCGTCAGCACGAAGGGCGCGCGCAGGTTGCTTTCCATATGGCGATCCCAGCTTTTGCGGGTGACGGTGGCGACGGTGTCATATTCAAAGATCGAGGCGTTGTTGATCAGCACGGTCAGCGGCCCGCCAAGTCCCTGCACCGCCATCGGCACCAGCTTGTCGACTTGGGTTTCAATCAACAGATCGGCGCGCAGGGCAACGGCTTTGCAGCCCATGGCAGTGATCTCTTTCACCACCGCCTCGGCCTCTTTGCGGGAACTGGCGTAATGCACCGCCACATCATAGCCACGCTTGGCCAGATACAGCGCCATTTCGCGGCCCAGCCGCTTGCCCGCCCCCGTCACCAATGCCCTCATCGTCCACCCTTTTTGCAATCGCACCCCTTGGACCCAATCACATAGCGCCCGCAACGTTTGCAGGTAGCCGGATTGGAAAGTCCAAGGCGTTTTTTCACCGAACCCCCGATGCGACCGGGAAATAATGCGTTGCCGACCATGCCTATGGCCAGCATCACCAGCAGAAAAACAAGGACAGCTTTGATCATGTTACAACCCGTAGCGCGCCCAAATCGCGCGATCTTCGACCGAGGCCAGCGCATCTTCGGCCATATTCAGGCCAAAGCGGCTGAGCAAGCTCCGCTTTTGCCCCAGTGGCACCAGCTTCACCTTCTCGCCATAAAGCGATTTCAGTTTGGGGACCAGATGCGCGACGCCATCGGTCAGACCCAGATCGACCGAGCGTTGGCCCACCCAGATATCGGCGTTGAACAGATCGGCATCGGCCAAGCGGTTGCCGCGCCGGGCTTTGACATGGGCGATAAATGCCTCATGGATCGGGGCTTGCAGGGCTTTCAACCGCTCGATGTCTTCCGGCTTTTGCGGCAGGAACGGGTCGGCGAGGCTTTTCTGCTTGCCCATGGCGACGATGCGCCGCTCTACCCCCTGTTTCGCCATCAGCTCGGG
>CAYLYV010000107.1:0-16049 GCA_964387655.1 uncultured Cypionkella sp.
GGATGTCTACGTCAACAATGAGGTGGTCGAGCCAGCGCTCGGGCCGGGCTGGACTGCCCCGGCACTGCCTTGGTCGCCAATTTCCTATCCCGAAAAGCAAGGCTATCAGCTTGGCATCGCCCCCAAGGGCCTCCGCCAGTGGCGACCGGCCGGGACCGGGCATATGTTCCGGTTGGGCGATATCGCCGCCGCGACCTATGCCGAGCTGATGCGTGGCAGCGGTCAGACCCGTCACCCTGTGATGGCTTGGACCTCGGGTTGGTCTGGGCAGAACTGGCCTGCCTTCCTCGACGGCGCTGGACCGGGCGTCACTTATACGCCGCCCGGTGGCAGTCCGACCACGGTTGCCCCCGCGCTGATCGACGGTGAGGCATTTGGGATGCAAACCGAATATCTGTGGCAGCGCGATTTGACCATGCGGGCGCAGCTCGAGGCGCTGGCGCGGGATCAATGGGGCGCGGCCATCGACTGGCCCCATATGCTCTGGGTGCAATGGCCCGATGAGATCGATGGCGCCTATCTGGCGTTCCTGACCGAGCTGCGCGCACAGATGACCCGTGCAGGCATCACCTCGCGGCTGATCATCGATCAGATGGCGGCGCTGACCAATGACACCTATGCAGGCGAAGGCCCGATGGACCAGCTGCAGTTTGCGCAAGCGAATGCTTCTGGAAAAGATCACATGGCCGGGCCGCGCTGGCCTTGGCGGATGGAAGACAACACCCACCATTGCTCAGAGGACGCGGTGCGTTACGGCGAAGTGCAGGGCCAAGCGATGTATCACCTGACCCGCTGGGGGGCTTGGGAGCCGCTCTGGATGAAGGCTGTCAGCTTTCCGAGCGCCAATGTCGCGCGCTTTGTGATCAACCGGCCACGCCAGATCGGAGACAATCTGCTGACGGTGGATGAAAAGTTCATCGGCGATGCCCATCGTGGTTTCAGCCTGCGCAGCGTTTCCAACCCGCTCGATGCTGGCACCGACAGCCCCATCGGGATCACCGGCGTCAACTTTGGCGTGCTGAACAGCACCACGCTCTTTGCCGATGTGACCGCCGACGGGCCGCTGTCAGGATCGATCCGCTGCGGCTTTGCGGCGCACGGTGTTGCCCAACCCACCGGCACGACTGGCGCTCCCTCGCGCTCGGCCTGCGTCGGCGCGGTGCGCGCCAAGTTCTCTATCGAAAGCGGGCCGCCCCTCCAAGGCGAGATCGGGCCATTTTCGGAGGCCGAACTTCCGCAATTCCTCTCGACCTACAACCTCATCCACACCAACTGACGGAGACCCGATATGGCTTACCTCAAGACCGCAGGACAGATCACCGGGGCCGCAGCGCGCGTGCTACCCCGCTTTGTCGATATGGACGATATTGCCGGTGACGTGCATTGCACGAAATACTTCCCGCTGTTCGATCCTGACGGCTCCAAGCCGTTCTGGTCGATTGACGGCGATGACATCACCCGCGTCGAGAACCTTGCCAATGCTGCCGATCCGCTGCTGCAGGCCGATGTGGGCCGTCGCCCGATCCGCGAATGGTCGCCCGAGCTGGGCCGCTACGTCGCCCGCTGTAAGGACGATTTCCAGAGCTACATGAACTCGCCCGAGCCGTTTGCTTGGGGCAATGCCCATACGGTCGCGGCGCTGATCAATATCCCGCTCAATGCCAGCCGCGCGTTTCAGGCCATCGCTGGTCAGTTCAGCGCGGTCTTGCCGAACTCAGCCGGGCTGGTGGCCACCTACAACGCAGGCACGGTCGGAACTGAGTTCCGCATCACCCATCGCATCGGCTCGCTTCCCGGTGGCGCGGACGCTGCCAAATTCGTCTATCTCGGCGGCGACTGGGCATTTATCGCCTCGGGCTACAACGGCAACGCGGCAGGCACCAAGACCGCCTATCTCGCCGCGAACAACGGCGCGGTCGATGCTCAGGCCATCACCACCGGTCCAACAGGCGTCACCGCCTTCGGCCTCGGTCATTCGGGCAGCCAGTCACTGGATGGTCAGGTGGCGCTGCTGATGGGCTGGGATATCAACCTGTTCGACCCGGCCAATGCCGACCGACTGGCTGACGTCTACGCCCATGCTCGGATGCTTGCCGCCTCGGCCGTGCCGATCCTGTAGCACCACGATCTTTGCGGTGCCCTAACGCCGCCGCAAAGATTTCCGTCCAGAAGATGAAGCCGCTCCGTCCAGAAGCCGACGCCGCGCCACACTGCCTGACGCATCCCTGCCGACCACCCTCTGACGAGGCCGCGCGAACGCGGCCCCGTTTGTTTAATCCTCGTCGCTGGCGATCTGCGACAGCACGGCCCCTTTGCCACGCATCCGCATGATCAGCGGCACGAAGAACGCCAGGGCCGCTACCAGCAGGATGCCTGCAGACACCGGGGTCGCCACCAGCGTTGTCCAATCGCCCTGAGAAATCGCCAGTGCGCGACGCAGCTGTTGCTCGGCCATCGGGCCAAGGATCAGACCGACCACCACCGGGGCAATCGGATAGCCGTAAAGCCGCATCATGAAGCCCATGATGCCGAAGATCAGCAACATGCCAAGCTCGACGGGCGAGGGGTTCATGCCGATGGTGCCCAGTGTGGCGAACAGCAATATCCCGGCGTAAAGCCAGTGGCGCGGGATGGTGAGCAATTTCACCCACAGGCCGACAAGCGGCAGGTTCAGCACCAAGAGCATCACATTGGCAATCAGCAGGCTGGCGATCAGACCCCAGACCAAATCGGGCGAGGTGACAAACAGCAGCGGCCCGGGTTGCAGCCCGAATTGCTGAAATCCTGCCAACATGATCGCAGCGGTGGCCGACGTCGGCAGGCCCAGCGTCAGCAATGGCACCAAAGTGCCCGCCGCCGAGGCGTTATTGGCAGCCTCGGGGCCCGCCACGCCTTCGATGGCGCCATGGCCGAACTCCTCGGGGTTCTTCGACAGCCGTCGCTCGGTGGCGTAGGACAGCAGCGTGCCAATTTCGGCCCCGCCTGCGGGCATCGCGCCGATGGGAAAACCGATAGCGGTTCCGCGCAGCCACGGCTTCCACGAGCGCGCCCAATCCGAACGTGTCATCCAAACCGAGCCTTTCACGGCCTCAATCTTGTCGGCACCGGTGTTGCCCTGCGAGGCGACAAACAGCGCCTCGCCAATGGCAAACAACGCGACCGCAAGCGTGGTCACCTCGACCCCGTCGAGCAGTTCGGGCACCCCGAACGACAGGCGCGCCTGCCCGGTCAACTGGTCAATGCCCACCAGTGCCAAAGCAAGCCCGACGAACAGCGAGGTCAGCCCCTTCATCGCGCTGTCGCCAAACGCCGCCGAGACGGTGACAAACGCCAGCATCATCAGCGCGAAATACTCACGCGGGCCGAACACCAGTGCCAGCTTCACCACATAGGGCGCTAGGAAGGCCAGCGCGAGGGTGGCAAGCAACCCGGCCACAAACGAGCCAATCGCGGCGGTGGCCAGTGCCGGACCACCCCGCCCTGCCCGCGCCATCTTGTTGCCCTCCAGCGCCGTGACGATCGAGGCACTTTCGCCGGGGGTGTTCAGCAAGATCGAGGTGGTGGAACCGCCATACATCCCGCCATAGTAAATCCCCGCGAACATGATCAAAGAGCCTGCGGGATCAAGGCCGTAGGTAACGGGCAACAGCAGCGCCACGGTCAGCGCCGGGCCAATGCCGGGCAGGACGCCCACTGCGGTGCCCAAAGTCACCCCGATCAACGCGTAAAACAGGATCATCGGGTCCATCGCGACGGCGAGGCCGTGCAGCAGAAAATCGAATGTCGTCATCTCAGCCCCCGAAAATCAGGTGTTCCAGCACGCCCGCCGGCAGTTTCAGCCGCAAAAGCTGGTCAAACACGCCATAGATCAGCAGCGACAGCGCAAGGCCAATAGGGAAAGTCAGCAGCAGTTTGGTCTTGCCAAAACCCGCAGCCGTGCAGGCAAACAGCAGAGCCGAGCCGATGGCAAACCCCAGCGGCTTCAGTAAGATCAGTTGCAGCGCAAGCCCGGCGATGATCCAGAACACTGGTGTCCAATGCGGGGGCGCCATGGCGGGGGCCGCATCGCGCAAGCCCGAGACCACATGCAGCGCGGCCAGCACCAGCAGACCGTAGCCAATGAATTTCGGCAAAGCGCCCGATCCGATGCCCGCGTAGCCACCTTTGTCGGGGATGGCGAAGCCTTGCCAGATCAGCAATGCGCCCAAGGCTGCCAGCGCGCCTGCGACGACGAACGCCGCCCCATTGGGGCGACGCTTGGTTGTTGTGTAAAACTGGCTCATTTCACCAGACCAATGTCCTTCAGGACAGCCGTGGTGGACTCGATTTCTTTGCCGAGTTGCGCGTCAAAATCAGCCCCAGCAAGGTAGGTGTTGGCCCAGCCTTTGGTCTCCAACAAGGTTTTCCAGCCTGCAGAATTCACCATCTTGTCGATATCCGCCGCAACCGCTGCCTTTTGTTCCGCTGACAGGCCCGGGGCCGCCGCAACCATGCGCCAGTTTTGCACATTCACGTCATAACCCGATTCCATCAGCGTCGGGGCATCGGTGCCCTGCCATTTCTCGGCGGTTGAGACCGCCAGCATCCGCATGGTGCCTGCTTCGACTTGCGGCAGGAATTCGCCCACGCCGGAAATCCCAACGGTGACTTGATTGCCAAGGATGGCGGCCAAAGCCTCACCCCCGCCCGAGAAGGCGACGTAGTTGATCTTGGTCGGATCGACGCCTGCGGCTTTGGCCAACAGACCAACGGTAATATGGTCCACCCCGCCCGCCGAACCACCTGCCCAGGAAACCGAGCCCGGATCAGCCTTCATCATCTCGACCAATTCCCCAATGGTTTGGATGGGGGAGGATGCGGAAACCGCGATGCCCTCGGCTTCACCGGTCAGGCGCGCAATCGGGGTGACATCGGCCAAAGTCACCGGCGAGGCGTTGGTCAGAATGGCGCCAACCATCACATAGCCGCCGACGATCAACTGGCTGGGATCGCCCGATGCGGTCGAGGCGAATTGTGCCAGACCCACGGTGCCACCCGCGCCGGGGACGTTTTGCACCTGAACCGAACCTGCAATGCCTTCGGCTTGCAACACTTCCTGCATCGAACGCGCAGTGCTGTCCCAGCCGCCACCCGGTGCGGCGGGTGCCATGATCATGTAATCCGTCGCGAACGCCGGAGCCGCCAAGGCAGCCACAAATACCGCGCTCAAAAGCGTGTGTTTCATTCTGATTCTCCTCCCAAGGCACGGATTTTGTGCCGTTTCTTCTGGGCGACACCTCCTCGTGCCGTCCCTGCTTAGAATTTCAGCATATAATCCTGTCAACTGGCTGACAGTGACCAAGCTGAACTAGTGCGGGGCCAAAGCCGCCCGCCACAGCCGGAACAACCGCTGCCGCTTGGCCTGATCAAGATAGACCAGCACGCCGGGGCTGACGGAAACCGGGCGCAGTTGATCGCCCAAGGCCGCCTGCATCGCGCGGCCACTGTTGGCCCCGGAAACCTCCAGGCTCACCGCTGGCATCCGCAGCTTTTCCGACAGCAGGGTCTGGCCCTGTTTGCTCATCAGAAAATCCAGAAACGCCGCCCCCATTTCGGGCGAGGCCGCAGCCTTCGGCACCAACGCCACCCGCGAGACCACCACGGTGAAGTCACGCAGCAGCACGAGACCCAGATCGGGCGCATTGCGGGCCTGATCGGCGGCATAGGATCCCAGGATGTTATAGCCCAGCACCAGACGCCCATCCGCCACTCGGTCGATGATATCCTGACTGGTGGGATAGGTTTGCAGCCCCGCCCGCGCCATCACCCGCAGCAACGACCAGATGTCGGGAAAATGCTCGGTATCACGGGCAAGAAACAGATAGCCCACGGCAGAGCGTTCAATATCGTAGGTGCCGATCTTGCCGTGCAGTTCTGGTGGGGCGTGACGCAGCCAATCCATCAGTTCCAGCCGTGATTGCGGCGGGCCATGCGGGAAGCTGGGCTTGTGATAGACCAGAACGCCCGGCTCAAACGTCATCGCGAAGGCCGTGTCCTGCCAATTCGCCCAGCTTGGCCAGTTGCGCGCGGCAGCCACGTCGACCGCCTGCGCATAGCCGTCATTGGCCAGCTTGATCTGCATATCCATCGCCGAGGAGAATACGAAATCTGCCGTGGGCAATCCTGCTTCGGTCTCGGCCACCACCCGGGCCGAAATTTCTCCCGCCAACAGGTCTTCGTAGCGCACCGACACCCCCGGATGCCCAGCCTGAAACGCCGCAATCAGCGGGGTGGCCAAGTGGTTGTCCAGCGTGGAATAAATCACCAATTCTGCTGTGGCGGGGGCGTCTGCGGCCGGATAGTCCACCACCTCGCCCCAGATCGGGTCAGCCATCGCAGCGCAAAACAGGGTCAGACCAAACATTCTTCGCATCATTTCACTCTGCCCGATGCAACTTGCGTTCACAACCGGGCGCTTTCCGCCTAGCTTTCATCGCAGGGAGGCCGGATATGCGCTTACTGGTGGTTGAAGATGATCTGCCCTTGGCGGAATCCTTGGTGACGCTGCTCACCTCGTCCGGTTATGCGGTGGATTGCGTGCATGATGGCGCGTCAGCCGAGGCGCTGGCGGCGTCCGAGCAGTTTGATCTGGTGATCCTTGATCTGAACCTGCCGCAGATGGACGGGCTGTCGTTGCTACGCGCGATGCGGGCGCGGTCCAATCCGGCGGCGGTGATGATCCTGACCGCACGGGGGGCCGCCGAAGACCGGGTGCGCGGGCTTGATCTGGGCGCGGATGACTATATGGCCAAACCCTTTGACGTGCGCGAATTTGAAGCCCGCGTGCGATCCTTGCTGCGGCGTCAAGCGGGCCTGCGTTCAGCCACCGTCACATTGGGCGCTGTCACACTGGACCTGACCACGCGGCAGTTTTCAGCCGCAGATCAACCGCTTGACTTGCCGCCACGCGAACGCGCCCTGCTGGAACTGCTGCTGACCCGCGCCGGAAAAGTGGTGACGAAAGAGGCCATCGTGCAATCCCTGACCTCGCTGGACGATATGCTGTCAGACAATGCGATCGAGCAATATATCTCGCGCCTGCGCCGCCGCGTAGCGCCGTTCGGCTTAGGGCTGCGGGCGGTGCGCGGCATCGGATACTTGCTGGAAAAAACTCCGGACAGCCGATGAAACCCTATTCCCTGCGCCGTCGTCTGCTGCTGTGGCTGTTTCTCGCGACCGCTGTGCTGGGCCTGATCGCTTTGCTGGACACTTGGCGCGAAGCACTGCGCACCGCGCAAAGCGTGTCAGATCGGGTGCTGGTCGGCTCGGCTTTGGCGATTGCCGAGCGGGTGACAGTGGATGAAACTGGTGAGCTAGAGGTCGATCTGCCGTATTCCTCATTGGAGATGCTGACCTCGACCGCGCAGGACAAGGTGTTTTACCGGGTGGACGGCCCCATCGGCCACTTTATGACCGGGTATGAGGATCTGGCGGTGAACCCGGCCCCTGCGGGTGGTGTGGCCTTTGCCGATGGCACGCATGGCGCGGTGGGCATCCGCAGCGCCACTTTGATGCGCGAGGTCTCGACCGGGGCGCGCTCGATTGGCTTCAGCGTGACGGTGGCGGAATCGACGCGCGCGCGGGCGGAATTGGCGCGCGCGATCCTGCTGCGATCGGCGCTGCGGCTGGCGGTTCTGATTCTTTGCGGCGGCTGTGTTGTTTGGGTGGCGGTGACGCTGGCGCTGCGCCCGTTGAACAGGTTGGGGGCCACCATCGCCGAACGCTCTCCCGACGATCTGCGCCCGGTGACCGCCGATACGCCGCAGGAGGTTGAGGCGCTCGTGCTGGCGATCAACTCGTTCATGAAGCGGCTGGACACCGCACTGGAGGCGCTGCGACATTTCACCGGCAATGCCAGCCACCAGCTGCGCACCCCTCTCGCCGTCGTCCGCACGCAACTGGCGCTGATTGACCGCAGTGCGAGTCCAGCCCAGACCGCCGCCGCGACGGACAAAGCCAAAACCGCGCTGGAACGCGCCGAGCGGGTGTTGGCGCAACTGTTGGTGCTGGCGCGCGTCGATGCCGCAACGGGGGCTGCGACCTTGCAACCGGTCAATATCGTCGCGGTCGCCAAGGATATCACTGTCGAAATGGTACCGCTGGCGCTGCGCCACCGCATCGACCTTGGCTATGAGGGGGCGACGGAAGCCACCGCACTGGCCGAACCCGTCCTGCTGACCGAAATGCTGAAGAACCTGCTGACCAATGCCATCGCCTATGCCGGGGGCGGTGCTGTGGTGACGGTGCGCGTGCAATGGGTCGGCGCAGCCGTGGTGATCGAGGTTGAAGACAACGGACCCGGTCTGTCGCCCGAACAGACCGAGCGCGCGGTGCTGCGCAAACGCGGCACCAGTGCCCCTGCCCGCGCGCTGTCGGCTGATCTGGAAACCGGCTTTGGCTTGGGTTTGGCGATCACCGCCGAAATCGCCGCGCTGTTTGATGCCGAAATTCAACTGCAGAGCGGGGCTGAGGCGCGTGGTCTGCTGGTCCGCGTGAAATTTCCGCCTCTGGCCTGAGGCGTGGCGCAGGCGGCACGCCGAACACCGCAAATCTGCGGTGACGCGCAGATGCGTGGCGAGGATCTGCTTGCAACTTCACAACTATTAAACTATTCATAAAGTAGTAGGAGAATCACATGCTCGGAAACCGTTTCGCAACACGGATCAATTCCTTTGCCTCGGGGGCATCGGACTACTGGCCAGATCTGGCGGGAAAGCCCTCGCTGGCGCAAATAATTCAACGCGCGGCGACGGTTGAAGGACTGACCGAGTTGGACCTCAACTATCCCGATCACGTCGGCGCAGATCCGTCAGAGATCGCTAAAGTGGTGGCGGATTGCGGGTTGTCGGTCAGCGGTCTGGCGATGCGCTATTACACCAATCCGGCCTTCAAGCGCGGGGCATTTACCAACCCGGATCGTGCTGTGCGGCGCGAGGCGATTGATCTGACCAAGCGCGGTATTGATGCCGCCCGCGCCATCGGTGCGCCGATGATGACGTTGTGGTTGGGGCAGGATGGCTTTGATTACACCTTCCAATGCGACTATGCGGCGCTGTGGGGAGATGAGATTGCGGGCATCGCCGAAGTTGCGGCACATGACGCGGATTGCCTCGTGTCTATCGAATATAAGCCCAATGAGCCAAGGGCTTACAGCGTTCTTCCGGATGCAGCGACAACACTTTTGGCGATCAAAGAAGTAGGCGCTGCAAACCTTGGCGTCACCATCGACTTCGCCCATGCGCTTTATGCCGATGAGCAGCCGGCCTTTGCCGCAGCTTTGATCCAGCGCCACAGCCGCCTGTTGGGCCTGCACCTGAACGATGGCTACGCCAAGCGCGATGATGGGCTGATGGTGGCCGCCGTGCATGAACAGGCGACTCTGGAACTGCTGCGCGAAGTCAAGCGCGGCGGCTTTGATGGTGCGATCTATTTTGACACCTTCCCCGATGCCTCTGGCCTTGATCCGGTGGCGGAATGTGCCGCCAACATCCGCACCGTGCGCCGGATGCTGGCGGCAGTCGATGTGATGGCGGGCGACAATCGCTTGGCCGATGCGCAAAGCCGACAAGACCCGATTACCGCGCAAGAGATCGCGCGGGTTGCGCTGGCTGGGCGCACCGCCTCCAGCTAAACTTAACTAAATACTATAAATTCGTGTTGAAAAGGGAGGATCCAATGCAACACTATCTGAAGGGGGCGTTTGCGCTCGCCGCACTTGCTTTGACCGTTGGTCTGGCACAGGCGCAAGAACTGGCCCCGCTGAATTCTGACAGCGAGGCCGACCGCATGGATTGGTCCGAGTTGGACGCCAAATTCGGCACCCTGCCCGCGCCTGCTGCGGGCACCAAGGTCGGTGGCGTGTCGAAAACGCTGACCAACGAATATTGGCGCTCGCTGGGCGAGGGCTACAAGAATGTCGCCGACAAGTTGGGCGTCGGCTTTGTCTATCAGGCCGCTGCGAACGAAGGCGACCAGATGGGCCAGCTTTCCATCGCGGAAGATCTGATCAACCAAGGCTTCACCGCGATGCTGCTCTCACCGCAGACCGATGCCAATCTGGTTCCGGCAGTGGAAAAAGCCAAAGCTGCAGGAATCCCGGTGCTGAACGTCAATGATGCGGTGATCCCGTCGGCGACGAACTATGTGGGCAATGTGCAGAAAGACAACGGCGTCCGCGTGGCGCAGTGGTTCATCGACAACAAACCCGAGGGCGGTGAGGTTGCGGTGATCGAAGGTCAGCCGGGGGTTTACGCGGCAGGTCAGCGCACGGCGGGCTTTACCGAGACGATCAACGCGGGCGGCAAGTTCACCGTTGTGGCCTCGGTTCCCGCCAACTGGAGCCGCGAGGAAGCCTTCAACGCAGCCACGACGATCTTGCAGCAATATCCTGATTTGATTGGGTTCTATGCCAACAATGATGGCATGGCTTTGGGTGTGGTTGAGGCTGTCAAAGCCGCTGGGCGCACCGACAAGGTTGCGGTGTTTGGCACCGATGGTGTGTCGGATGCCTATGCGGCGATCCGCGCGGGCGATCTGACCGGCACTGTCGACAGCTTCCCGGTGCTGACGGGTGAGATCGCGATGGAAGTGGCGTTGCGTCTGGCCGCTGGGCAAAAACTGCCGCGCGTGGTGGCAACGCCGCAAGCGCTGATCACCAAGGACAATGTCGAGACCTATGCGACCACCGATATGGCCGCTCTGCGCGCCACTTTGACCGCCAAGTAAGCCAGTCGCGGCCTGCCCCTGCCGGGCGGGCCGCCTTATTCGCAGGAATACCCGATGACCCCGCGTCTTTCCCTTTCGCAAATCGAGAAGGCCTTCGGCGCCCATAAGGTGCTGCATGGCGTCTCGCTGACGGTTCAGCCCGGCGAAGTGCATGGGCTGTTGGGTGAGAATGGTGCGGGCAAATCGACGATGCTGAACATCCTGTCCGGCGTGCTTTCCGCCGATGCGGGGGGTATCGAGATTGACGGCGCGGCAGTGAGCATCGGTTCGCCTCGGGCGGCGAGCCTGGCAGGTGTCGCGATGATTCATCAAGAATTGCAACAGGTTCCAGAACTCAGCGTTGCGCAGAATATCTATCTGGGCGCGGCGTTGCGCCGGGCGGGCGGTTTGCTGGTGGACCGGGCGGCGCAAGAATCCGAGGCGCGGCGCTTGCTCGCCCCGCTGGCCCCCGCGATCGACGTGACAGCGCCGATCAACAGCCTGCGCGTGGCGCAGCGCCAAATTGTTGAGATTGCGAAGGCCCTGCGTGCCAATGCGCGCGTCATCGCGATGGACGAGCCAACCTCCAGCCTGACGCCAACCGAATTTGATCGGCTGGTTGAGGTGATCAAGGGCCTCGCGGCGCGGGGTGTCTCGATCATTTATGTCAGTCACAAGATGGATGAAGTGTTCCGCATCTGCCAATCTGCGACGATCCTGCGCGATGGCCGGTTGGTGGCGCGGGTTGATCTGCCTGAAACGCGGGTGGCCCAAGTCATTGAATTGATGGTGGGCCGCGAACTGACCCATGTGGCGCATCAGAGCTTTGCGACGGAAAAAGTGCTGTTGCAGGTGAAGGGGTTAAGCCGGGGCCGCGCTGTGCAAGACGCCGGATTCACCCTGCACGCGGGCGAGGTTCTGGGCATCGCCGGGCTGGTCGGTTCAGGTCGCACCGAACTTCTGCGGCTGATCGCCGGGGTCGACAACGCCGAGGCGGGTACGGTTGAGGTCAGTGGCGTGACGGTGGGGGCTGGCCCGCGCACCCGCATCAAGGCCGGGTTGGGTCTGGTGCCCGAAGAACGCAAACGCGATGGCATCATTCGGCATCGCCCCGTGACCAGCAATATCGGCCTGCCTGCGATGGGTGAGTTTTCGCGTTTTGGCATCATTCGGCGGGCCAAGTTGAAGGCGCGTTCGGAAGAATTGATGCAGGAAGTCCGCCTGCGCCCGTTCGATGTCAGCAAACCGATTGGCAGTTTTTCCGGTGGCAATCAGCAAAAGGCGATCATCGGGCGTTGGCTGGCGGCGGATACCAAGATTTACCTGTTTGACGAGCCGACCCGCGGCATTGACGTGGGGGCCAAAGCTGAAATCTACGATCTGATCGAAAAACTCGCGCGGCAAGGCAAGGCCATTGTGGTGGTCTCCTCTGAATTGCCCGAGGTGATCCGGGTCTCCGACCGGGTTCTGGTGATGCGCGAGGGCCGCATTGCCGCTGAACTGGGGCCGACCGAGATCACCGAAGCCAATATCGCCCGCCACGCCATTCCCGCATCGTAAGGCTATCATCATGTCCGCAGTTCTGACCACTTTCCCGCTCTTGCAGCGTATCAAATTCCGCGATGCGGGCACCCTGTTGGGCCTGATCCTGGTTGGCACAGTGTTTGCGGTGCTCAGCCCCAGCTTTCTGACCGGGCCGAACCTGTTGAATGTGTTGCAGCAATCCTCGATCAACGCCTGCATCGCTTTGGGAATGACGCTGGTGATCATCTCAGGGGGCATTGACCTATCAGTTGGGCCGGTGGCGGCACTGACCGCCGTGCTGGGGGCTGCGATGATGGTGGCCGGGGTGCCGTTTATCTTCGCCGTGGCGGCGGCTTTGTGTATCGGGATGCTCTGCGGCTTCGTCAATGGCGCACTGATCGCCTGGGGTGGGTTGCAGCCGTTCATCGTCACCTTGGGCGGGCTTTCCCTATATCGGGCGCTGGCCCTGATCTTCACCGGCGGGCAGCCGATTTTCGGTCTGCCCGATGCATTCCGCGCCTTTACCAATGGCACTTTGCTGGGTGTTCCCAATCCGGTTGTGATCGTCGCGGTCTTGGCGATTTGCGCTTGGGTGATCCTGAACAAAACCCCGCTGGGGGAGTATTTCATGGCCGTGGGCGGCAACCCCGAAGCCGCACGAATTGCGGGCGTGCCGGTCACCCTGACCAAACTCGCCGCCTATATGATCTCGGGTCTGATGGCCTCGGTCGCAGCGATGATTCTGGTCGGGCGCTTGGGTGCGGCAGAGCCGACAATGGGGACGCTGTGGGAACTTGACGCCATCGCAGCCTCGGCCATTGGCGGCGCAAGCCTGATGGGTGGGCGTGGCTCGATCATCGGCACGCTGATCGGTTGCGTCATTCTGGGCACCCTGCGCAACGGCCTCACACTTTTGAACGTGCAAGCCTTCTATCAACTGCTGGCCACCGGTATCATCATCATCGTCGCGATGTTGATTGATAAGGCGACAAGTGGGAAATAGGGGGATGTATGGGCGATCCAAAAGCCGTGGCCGCACAAATACGCATGAAGCTGCCCAGCCTGACGCCGTTGGAAGGCAAGGTCGCCGCCGATATTCTGGCGCGCAAGGATATTGACGCGTCCACACCCCTGCGGGAGGTGTCTGAGAAATCGGCTGTCTCAGATGCGATGGTGGTCAAGGTCGCCAAAAAACTGGGCTTTGCCGGATTTCGCGAGTTTCGCCAAGGTCTTGTCGATTACTACAAATCTGACACCGCCGCGCTGCACTCGGAAATCTCGGAACAAGACGGATCTGGTGAGATTGTGCAGAAGGTGTTCCGCACGGCTATGCAGGCGCTGGAGGAAACCTTTGCAATCCTTGATCTTGCGGCGTTTGAGCGCGCGGTGGATTACCTGCACCGCGCCAAGCAACGCGATTTCTATGGCCTTGGCGGCTCGGCCCAAATCGCGCGTGACGTGGCGCATAAGTTTCTGCGTATTGGCATCCGGGCGAGCGTGTTTGACGACGCGCATATGATGATGATGTCGGCGGCTCTGCTGGGCCCCGATGACGTGGTGGTGGCATTTTCACATTCCGGCACCACGGCGTCGGTGCTGGATGCGGTGGAACTGGCGCGGCGCAACGGCGCGCGGATCATCGCGGTGACGAATTATGCCGAAAGCCCGCTGGCGGGGTTGGTCGACGTGGTTTTGTGCTCGACCGCGCAGAACTCGCCGCTGCTGGGCGAAAACGCCACGGCGCGGATCGCGCAGTTGAACCTGCTGGATGCGCTGTTTGTGGCGACAGCCCAGCGCGACCGCGCCACCGCCGATCACAATCTGGATCGCACCATGCGCGCCGTGCAATCGAAACGCAGACAATGAGGCCAAGATGACCAAGCCCGCCCGCCTGACCGGAAATACTGTCCTTGTGGTCGGCAGTCTGCACTACGACATCATGGTCGAGGCCGATCATCTGCCGCGCAAGGATGAGACGGCGGTGGGGTCTCGCTGGTATCCGAAATTTGGCGGCAAGGGCGGCAATCAGGCGGTTTCGGCGCAGGCGCATGGCGCTGTGGGCCGGATGCTGGGCGCGATTGGCGCGGATGAGTTCGGCGCGTTCATGCGGGCAAGGTTGGAAAGCTCAGGCGTCGATCACCGCTTTGTCGCCACCTGCGACGGCGTGGCATCGGGCATGAGCGTGGCGATCATGGACGCCAGCGGCGATTATGCGGCGACGATTGTATCGGGCGCGAACCTGCACATCGCCTTGGATATGCTGAAAAATCCCGAGGTTTGGCAGGATGTTGGCTTGCTGGTCCTGCAAAATGAAGTGCCCGAGGCGATCAATCTGGCCGCCGCCAAAGCCGCGCGCGCGCGTGGCATCCGCACCCTGTTGAACGCCGCCCCCAGCCGCCCGCTGTCACCGGAATTTGCCCGTCTGGTGGATGTTCTGGTGGTGAACGCGGTGGAGGCTGAGATGATGGGCACAGGCTCGATCACCAGCCTGAAAGCCGCCTTGGCTGCCGCGAAAAAGCTGGCGGATCGCTTTGAAAGCGTGATCGTCACCGCAGGCAGCTTGGGGCTGGCGGCGTGGAGTGCCGAGGACGAGCATTTCTCGATCCCCGCCGAAAAGATCACCGTCGTCAGCTCGCATGGCGCGGGTGATGCGTTTATCGGCGCGCTGGCGGCCTGCTTGGTCGGCGGCGCGAAGTTCAAAAAGGCCTGCGCTGCAGCCTCGCACGCCGCTGCCGAACATGTGGCGGGGCGACCTGCGGTGGCAATCTCGCGTTAGCGCATCACGAACGGGTCCGGGATCGGATCGTCCGAGGTGCGCAGCCACACGGTTTTGACCGTGGTGTAATCCAGCGCCGCCGCCAAGCCGCCCTCACGCCCATGCCCCGACAGCCCATGCCCGCCAAATGGCGCAATCGGCGACACCGCGCGATAGGTGTTCACCCAAACCACCCCGGCGCGGATGCTCCGGATCATCCGATGCGCCCGCGTCAAACTGCGGGTGAACACGCCGGATGCCAGCCCGTAAACCGTGTCATTGGCCAGCGCCAAAGCCTCGGCTTCGGTCTCAAAGCTGATCACCGACAGCACCGGCCCGAAAAACTCCTGCCGCAACCCCACCGCATCGGGCAGGCCAGAGCAATCGAGGATCGTCGGCGGGTAATAGAATCCCGGCCCTTCCGGCACCACGCCCCCCGTCACCAGCCTAGCCCCCTGCCCCAAGCTTTGCGCCACCAGATCGGCAATGCGCGCGCGTTGCCGATGGGTGCAAAGCGGGCCAACTTCGGTGGCCATCTGATCAGGCGCAGCAATCCGAATGGCTTCCGCCTTGGCCTTCAGCTTGGCGAGGAAAGCGTCTTTCACCGAGGCCTGAATGATCAAACGCGATCCCGCGACACAGCTTTGCCCGGTCGCCGCGAAAATCCCTGAAATCTGCGCGTTCACTGCAGACTCCAGATCGGCATCCTCGAACACGATGAACGGAGATTTGCCGCCCAGCTCCAGCGAGGTCGAGGCGAGGTTTTCCGCCGAGCCGCGCACGACATGTCGAGCGGTTTCCGGCCCGCCGGTGAAGGCGATATGCGCCACTTTCGGATGCGTGGTCAAAGCCACCCCCGCCGCCGGGCCACCCGTCAGGATATTCACCACGCCCGCTGGAAAACCCGCCTCATGCACCAGCCGCGCAAACTCCAGCATCGGCGCGGGGCCGTCCTCGCTGGCCTTCAAGACAACCGTGCAGCCCGCCGCCAACGCCGGGCCAAGTTTGACCGCCCACAGGAACAACT
>CAYLYV010000108.1:0-15903 GCA_964387655.1 uncultured Cypionkella sp.
CACCCCCTCGCAGAAAAACACCCTGATCGAAGACGGCCGCCTCGTCGGCTATATGCAGGATCGCCAAAACGCCCGCCTGATGGGTGTTGCCGCCACCGGAAACGGCCGCCGCGAAAGCTACGCCCATATCCCAATGCCGCGCATGACCAACACCTATATGCTCTCGGGCAAAGACGACCCCGCTGGCATCGTGGCGTCGCTCAAAGACGGCATCTACGCGGTCGGCTTCGGCGGCGGTCAGGTCGACATCACCAACGGCAAGTTCGTGTTCTCCTGCACCGAAGCCTACCGCGTCCGCAATGGCGTGATCGGCGAAGCGGTGAAGGGGGCCACCCTGATCGGCGACGGCGCCACCGCCCTCAAACAAATCCGCGCCATCGGCAACGATCTGGCACTGGACCCCGGCATCGGCAACTGCGGCAAAGCCGGCCAATGGGTGCCCGTCGGCGTCGGCCAACCCACTCTGCTGATCGGCGGCCTCACTGTCGGCGGCTCGCAAACCTGAGGCGGCCTCCAAGACGATTTTCAACACGAAAATCGTGGCCCCGGCCCGACGGTCTGCCCCCACCGCTGCCGTTTCTGTCTGCATCGGCGACAGAAGCCTCCGGCGGGGATATTTAAGGACAGATGAAACCGCAAAGCGGACCAGCCGGGCAAACGCCTCTGGTCATCCTCTCTGCACAAATATCCCCGCCGGAGGCTTCCACATCTCAGCGGTCACGCGGCGACAAACCCCGCACAGCAGCACCGCAAGACCCACGATTTTCGCGCGAAAATCGTCTCCCCGGGTTGATGAAAAGATTAACGAAAGATGAAACATCCATCGTTAACCCATTGATTTCATGTAAACGCAGACGCTGTCCACGCGTGGACACTACAAAACCGCATCGACCCCACGCCGCAACCGCGCCACCGTGGCAGGCACATCCGAAAGCTTGTCGAGCCCGAACAGCCCCAGCCGGAAGGTGCGGAACGCCTCGCCCTCGCCGACCTGCAACGGCACCCCGGCGGCAATCTGCATCCCCAGCTCGCGGAACTTCGCGCCATTCTGCACCCCCACATCCTCGGTGAAAGAAACCACCACCCCCGGCGCCTGAAACCCCTCCGCCGCCACCGAAGCCACGCCCTTTTCCGCCAGCATCCCCCGCACCGCCGTGCCCAATTCCCATTGCGCGGCCTTGGCGACATCAAACCCCATCGCCTTGGTTTCCAGCATCGCGTCCCTGAACCCTACAATCGCATCGGTCGGCATCGTGGCATGATAGGCATGCCCGCCGCCCTCATAAGCCGCCATGATGCTGCGCCATTTCTTCAAATCCAGCGCGAAACTGTTCGAATTGGTCTCCGCCAGCCGCGCCTCCGCAAGCGGGCTCATCACCACGATCCCAACTGCGGGCGAAGCCGACCACCCCTTCTGCGGCGCGGAAATCAGCACATCCACGCCCACAGCCGCCATATCCACCCAGATACAGCCCGAGGCGATGCAATCGAGCACCATCAATGCCCCAACCTCATGCGCCGCCGCAGCCATCGCCGCGATATACTCATCCGGCAGAATAATCCCGCTGGAGGTCTCCACATGCGGCGCAAACACAGCATCGGGCCTCACTTCCCTGATCTTCGCGCACACCTCCTCGACCGGCGGCGGCGCAAACGCCGCCTGCGCCCCGTTCCCCGAAGCCCGCGCCATCACCACGGTCGTCTCCGTGGCAAAGCCGCCCGCCTCAAAAATCTGGCTCCAGCGATAGGAAAACCAGCCATTGCGCACGATCAAAGCCGAGCCCTGCCCGAACTGCCGCGCCACCGCTTCCATCGCATAAGTGCCGCCCCCCGGTACCAAAGCCACCGCAGCGCCGTTATAAACCTCGCGCAACAGCCCCGAAACGTCGCGCATCACGCCCTGAAACTTCGCCGACATATGGTTCAAAGACCGATCGGTGAACACCACCGAGAATTCTTCCAAACCATCCGGGTCAACATGGGCGTGCGGCAGTTTCATCGGGTCTCTCCTTGCAAAGCTTTGTCCGCAATCTAGCGCCAATTTCCGCCAACACCGCGCGAAAACCGACACCTCCATCACACTTTTCGCAAGACACTGCTGTCGGCAAATCCTGAAAATCCGCTACCCGAGCGGCCCCGGCCGCCGCTCCTCGGTCAGCAACACATTCGCCTCGACCTGCCCCACCCCCGGCAGAGTCATGATCCTCCGGCGCAGCACCCGCTCAAAATCCGCAATATCCCGCGCCACCACCCGCAACCGATAGTCGAACAGGCCCAACACATGCTGCACCACCTGCACCTCGGGAATGGCCATCACCGCGCGCTCAAAATCCTCCAGTGACACCCGGCCCTTGGTGGCGAGTTTCACCCCCAGAAACACCGTCACGCCAAAGCCCAAAGCCGCGCGATCCGCATCAACCCGTGCCCCCGCGATCACCCCAGCCGCCTCCAAACGCTTCACCCGCCGCCACGCTGCGGGTTGCGACAGCCCCAACCGCCGCCCCAATTCGCCCGCCGATACCCCGGCATCCAGCGACAGGCTGCGCAAAATCGAGCGGTCCAGATCATCCAGATCCATCACAGCGGCAACCCCTCAGAATCCTTGATCGTCGCAATCAGCATCAGCGCATCCACTTCCGCGATATGCGGCAAAGCCAGAATCCGCCGTCGATAGACCTCTTGATACTGCGCCATATCCCGCGCGATCACGTTCAGCCGCACATCGACCCGGCCTAAAAAGGTCTCAATCGCCACCACCTCGGGCACATCCCGCGCCGCCGCGATGAACTCGTCAAACGCCCGCGGGTTGGTCTTATCCAAGGTAAACCGCAGCGAAACCTCCACCTCGTAACCCAAGCGTCGCCAGTCGATCACCGCCCGCGCCACGCCAATGACACCCGCGTCCGTCAACCGCTCCAACCGCCGCGACAGGGTGGCCTGAGTCACCCCCGCCCGATCTGCCAATACGCTGCGCGTCAACGCAGGTTCGCTCAGGTGATGGCGCAAAATCCTGCGGTCTGCCTCGTCAAGTTGCATGATTTGATCACCAATCTAAAATATGACGCATGATCCATCCACCAAACTGCAAAAATAGTCAAACAATGCACGCGAAACACCGGGAAAACCCCTATGCTGCGCCCATCAACCAAGAAGGAGCGCCCAAATGCGCGTGTATTACGACCGTGACTGCGATGTGAACATCATCAAAGACAAAAAAGTCGCCATCCTCGGCTATGGCTCGCAAGGCCACGCCCATGCGCTGAACCTGCGCGATTCGGGTGCGAAGAACCTTGTTGTCGCGCTGCGCGAAGGCTCGCCTTCCGCCAAGAAAGCCGAAGCCGAAGGCCTGAAGGTGATGGGCATCGCCGAAGCCGCCGCTTGGGCCGATCTGATCATGTTCACCATGCCCGATGAACTGCAGGCTGAAACCTACAAGAAATACGTCCACGACAACATCCGTGAGGGTGCCGCTTTGGCCTTCGCCCATGGTCTGAACATCCATTTCGGCCTGATCGAGCCGAAAAAAGGCGTCGACATCATCATGATGGCACCAAAAGGCCCCGGCCACACCGTGCGCGGCGAATACACCAAAGGCGGCGGCGTGCCCTGCCTCGTGGCTGTGCATAACGATGCAACCGGCAAGGCGATGGAAATCGGCCTGTCCTATTGCTCGGGCATCGGCGGCGGTCGTTCCGGCATCATCGAGACCAACTTCCGTCAGGAATGTGAAACCGACCTGTTCGGCGAACAAGCCGTGCTCTGCGGTGGCTTGGTTGAACTGATCCGCATGGGCTTTGAGACGCTGGTGGAAGCTGGCTACGAACCGGAAATGGCGTATTTCGAGTGCCTGCACGAAGTGAAACTGATCGTCGACCTGATCTATGAAGGCGGCATCGCCAACATGAACTATTCGATCAGCAACACCGCCGAATACGGCGAATATGTCTCGGGTCCGCGGATTCTGCCTTACGCAGAGACCAAAGCCCGGATGAAAGAAGTGCTGACCGACATCCAGACCGGCAAATTCGTCCGCGATTTCATGCTGGAAAACGCGGTCGGCCAACCCTCGTTCAAGGCCACCCGTCGCATCAACGACGAGCACCAGATCGAGAAAGTCGGCGAGAAACTCCGCGCCATGATGCCGTGGATTTCCAAAGGCAAAATGGTCGACCGCGCGCGGAACTAAGCTTGGTGCGTGCAAGCACGCACCCTACGATAATGACAAAGGCCGGGGGGGAAACCTCCGGCCTTTTACCCACCAAATACCTCCGCAAACCCCTCCATCCCCGCCGCACTGAACACCACCGCTCGCCCCGAAGGCTCGCGCTTCAGCCAGCTTTTCGCCTCCATTGCCGCAAGCAAGGCCCGCCCCAAGCTGCCCGCCAGATGGCTGCGACGCTCTGACCAATCCAGACAGCACAGGCAGACAGCCCCTCGCCCCAACTGCAAGCGCGCCAGATCGACGCCGAACCCCGCGACAAATTCCGCGCCCGCAGCGGTCAGCGCCACCGTCTCGCCCTCGGTGACAAATCCGGATTTGCGCAGGAAATCAAACATCTGCACCCCGCGCCGCCCGGCCAGATGGTTGTAGCACACCCGTGCCTCGCGCAGGGCTTGATCCTTCGGCCCGGTGCGCAGCCGCAACAACCCTTGACCCGAGGCAAAGCCCATCAGCGCCTCCAGCAGTTGCGCGGCCTCTGGCCCGGCCAGCCGAAAATAGCGGTGCCGTCCCTGCTTGTCACCCGCGATCAGCCCGCCGTCAGCCAGTTTCGCCAAATGGCCCGAGGCGGTGGGCAGGCTGACCCCGGCCTCCTCGGCCAATTCACTCGCCGTCAATGCCTTGCCCGCCATCAAAGCAGTCAGGATATTGGCGCGGCCGGGATCGCCGATCAGCGCTGCGATGCGGGATATGTCTGGACCTTCTTTCATAGTTTGACTTTGACCGAAGCATCCGCGTGGGTCAATAGGCTAGAACAGCAGCAGAAGGAGACCACAATGCTGACCTGTATCATCCGCTACCACATCGACCCGACCAAGAAGCCGCAGTTCGACGAATACGCGCGCAACTGGGGCCAAGCCATCCCGCGCTGCGGTGCCGATCTGATCGGCTACTATGCCCCACATGAAGGCTCATCGACGCTGGCCTATGGCATCTACAATATTGCCTCGCTGGCCGCTTATGAGGCCTATCGCGCGCGGTTGGCCGACGATCCCTTGGGCCGCGCCAACTATGAATTTGCCCAATCCGAGAAATTCCTGCTGCGCGAAGACCGCACCTTTCTGCGCTGCGTGTCCACCCCGCATGGGGCCGCAGCATGATCGCGGTGATTTTTGAGGTGGAACTGGCCGAGGGCCGCGAGGCCGATTACCTCGCCCACGCCGCCCTGTTGCGCCCGCTGTTGGAGGCTGATGCTGGGTTTCTCAGCGTCGAGCGGTTTCGCAGCCTGACGAACCCCGACAAACTACTGTCGCTGTCATTCTTCGCCGACGAAGCCGCCGTCGCGCGCTGGCGTGCCCTGCCGCAGCACCGCCAATCCCAAACCGAGGGCCGCGCTGGCATCTTCGCCGATTACCGCCTGCGCGTGGCCGAAGTGCAGCGCGATTACGGCTTGATGAACCGCATCGAAGCGCCAACAGATTCACGCATCCTGCATGAGCCTAATGTTTAAGATCGGCTTAAGGATGATGAAGATGGAGTTAATGAAAATCAGTAGACATCTGATATTGCACTATTTTCCAAATGGTCCCAACTCGGGACCAGCCTCAAACCGCAGCCTGAACCGCCCCCACAATCTCATCCACCACATCCCGCAGCATCGCCTCATCCTCACATTCCGCCATCACCCGGATCAGCGGTTCCGTGCCAGACTTGCGGATCAAAATCCGCCCCTTGCCCTTGATCGCCGCTTCCTTCGCCGCAATCACCGCCTTCACTGCCTCGGTTTTCAAAGGCTCCAACCCCGGCGCGTAGCGGACATTTTTCAACATCTGCGGCACGGTTTCAAATTGCCGCACCAAGGCGCTCGCCGCCAACCCCGACCGCGCCATCTCGGCCAGAAACTGCAAGCCCGCGATCAGCCCATCCCCCGTGGTCGCATAATCGGTCATCACGATATGCCCCGACTGCTCGCCGCCCAGATTGAACCCACCGCGCCGCATCGCCTCGACGACATAGCGGTCACCGACCGAGGTGCGCTCCAGCCGCAAGCCCCGGCCCAACATGAACCGCTCCAGCCCCAGATTGGACATCACGGTGGCGACCAGAGTGCCGCCCAGCAACCGCCCCTCATCCGCCCAGCGCCCGGCCAGCAGCGCCATGATCTGATCGCCGTCAGCCACCCGGCCGGTCTCATCCAGGATCATCACCCGGTCGGCATCGCCATCCAGACTGATGCCCACATGCGCGCCATGCGCCACCACGGCCTCGGCCGCCGTTTGGGTATAGGTGGAGCCACAGCGCTGGTTGATATTCTTGCCGTTCGGGCTGACGCCGACCGGGATCACCTCGGCCCCGAGTTCCCACAACACTTCGGGGGCGGCCTTGTAGGCAGCGCCGTTGGCGCAGTCGATCACCACTTTCAGGCCATCCAAACGCAGACCGCCCGGAAAGGTGGTCTTGACGAATTCCTGATAGCGGCCGACCGCATCGTCGATCCGCTTGGCGCGACCGATATCCTCGGGCGGGGCGAGTGCGATATCAGCCTCAACCATCGCCTCAATCTCGATCTCGGCTGCGTCGGACAGCTTGAAACCATCCGGGCCGAAGAACTTGATGCCGTTGTCATGGTGCGGGTTGTGAGAGGCGCTGATCATCACCCCCAGATCGGCCCGCATCGAGCGGGTCAGGAACCCCACCGCTGGCGTCGGCACCGGGCCAAGCAGCAGCACGTTCATGCCCGTGCTGGTCAAGCCCGCCGTCAGGGCATTCTCCAGCATATAGCCCGAAAGCCGCGTGTCCTTGCCGATCACCACCCGATGCGCGGTGCTGCCGTCGCGGCGGAAGAACCGCCCCGCCGCCGCGCCCAGTTTCAACGCCATCTCGGCGGTCATCGGATAGGTGTTGGCGGTGCCACGCACGCCATCGGTGCCGAAAAGTTTGCGGGTCATTGCGCTCCTCCTGTTGTTGCCGCCTGCCACAAGGACAAAGCCTGCCGGGTTTCAGCGACGTCATGCACCCGGATCATCTGCATCCCCTGCGCCACGCCTGCCAAAGCGACCGCGAGACTGCCGGGAAGACGTTTCTGCGCATCCGCCTCGGCGCTGATCGTGCCGATGAACCGTTTGCGCGAGACCCCCAGCAGCACTGGGACGCCGAGATTGTGAAACAGCGACAGCCGCGACAGCAGGGTCAGGTTGTGTTGCAGGGTTTTGCCAAAGCCGATGCCGGGGTCAATCGCCAGTTTGGCGCGCGGGATGCCGGCGGCCTCAGCCTCGGCCAGACGGGCGGCGAGGGCGTCATACACATCGAGCAAAACGTCATCATAATGCGGGTCAATTTGCATCGTGTCCGGGGTGGCAATCGAGTGCATCAGGATCACCGGACGGGCCGAGGCTGCCGCCAGGCTCGCCATGGCCGGATCAAATTGCAGGGCGGTCACATCGTTCAGGATCGAAGCGCCTGCAGCAAAGGCGGCATCTGCCACCGCAGCCTTGCGGGTGTCGATGGAGATTGGCACATCCAAGCCGCCTTGCCGAAGCGCCGCGATCACCGGGGCGGTGCGGGCAGTTTCCTCATCGGCCAGAACCTCAACCGCTCCGGGCCGGGTGCTTTCACCACCAATGTCCAGAATATCCGCCCCCGCCGCCATCTTGCGGGCCTGCATCAGCGCGGCTTCCGGGCGCAGGAACAGGCCGCCATCGGAAAAACTGTCGGGGGTGACGTTCAGGATGCCCATGATGCGCGGGCGGTCCATCGACAGACCGCCGAAATCGGTTCGCTTGCCGGAAAGCCTGCGCCGGGTTTCCTCATCCAGATCGGACACGGGCACCAGCATTGGCGGCGCGTCGCGGTCGATCACTTCAACATGCGAGAACCAGCACCAGCCGCCTGCAATCGGCAAAGCGCCAGCGGGACGGGCGGGATCGGTCATCGGGATCGGGCGGATATAGGTCATGACCCTGTGGTAAAACTCTAACCCTTGTGTCGCAAGGGGGAAGCTTCAGGCCTGTTCGACCTGCACGCGGCTTCCCGCCGGAAGTGCAACATCGCCGTGAACCACCAAACGATCCGCCGCCATCAGTTCGGCCAGCCACAAAGCCAGCGCCACCGGCTCACGGCTGTGCGGGCCATCGACGGCATCCAGCACCAGTTTCGACGGCGCCCAGACCACCATTTGCCCTCGCTTGATCGCCCAGTCGATTTCGGTCCGCGTCGCCATCACCACGCAGCGCGGATCGCGGGCGGCCAGCACCCATGCGTTTTGCTCGATGGCCAGCAGATCGACCCGGCGCTGGGTTGGTTTATGCCCGGTCTGCGGGCGGGTCATGTCGGGCAGACCAACCGTCAGGATCACCGGGCGGCCTTGGGCTTGCCAGTGATCCAGCCGGGTTTCCAGATCAGCCGCCATGATTGCTTCATTGTCGAGAAAAACCACCAACGGATGCACGGCGGCTTCTTCGCCATCCTGCCCGATCACCTTGACGGCGGTCTCGGCCCGGCTGCGGACAATTTCCACGCCAAGTTTGTAGGGGCCAACGTCCAGCTTTTCGATCCGCACGAAAACCCGCATCGCTTGTGGTTCGGCGAGGATGCGTTCGGCCAGACGTTCGGCGAGGGTTTCCAGAAGATTGAGCCGCTCTGCCGCAAGCTCGGTATCAATCGCTTCGGTCAGCGTGTCATAGGACAGGATCAGATCGACGTCATCGTTCAGCGGCTCGACCGCAGGACGCACTTCGACCACGATGTTGAACAACACGCGCTGGGTGTGGCCGCGCTCTTTCTGAAACGCGCCGATATCGACCTCGACGATATGATCGCGCAGGCTGATGCGGTCACGCGGATCGGCGGTGGCCGAGGCGATGGAACGTTCCTCCGGGTGGGCGAAGGCTTGGGAGATGTCGCTGGTCATAGGGCCCCCGAAAGGCAAAACGCATTCAGGGCAAGCTATAGCCTGCCCCGCACAGCGCCTAGTCCGAACCCGACAGGAAGCGCAAGGGGCGCGACTTATGGATCGGGGAAGTCCGGCTTACGGCTGGCGATAAAACAGATGCGAACCGATGGCCGCAGTGCGGGCAAACTTGCGCGACCAAGAAGGGCTGACGGCGCGGGTGTGGAAATAAGTGGCCCCTGCGGTCAGCTGACGCGGCGCGCCGTCCAGCATCACGCGGGCGATGCGGCCAGCAACCTCGGCAGAGTTGCGGTCGGTCATCACGTCTTTATTGCCATCGCAGGAATAGGAAAACGCACAAGAGCCGCTGCCGCGCTGCTGCACGACGCCGCAGATGGATTTGGGATAACGCGGGCTGTCGACGCGGTTCAGCACCACCTCGGCCACGGCAAACTGGCCTTGCAGCGACTCGCCGCGCGACTCGAAGTAGATTGCGGTTTTCAGACATTGCCATTGCGCATCGCCGGTGGCTGCGGGTTGGCTCATCAGCCAATCGGCCGTGTAACTGATCAGAACCGGATTTTGCAGTGGGGGTTTTTTGTCAGCTTTCGCCGCTTTCGCGGGCTTTTGCGCCACGGGGGCCACCACCTTTGGCCCGACCGCCATCGCCGTCAACATCTCATCGGGCAAGGTATCGAACGCCTTGTGTTCAGCCCCCAGCAAAGATGCCATCTGCGAGCCCATCAGCACGGTGGGGTCGTTGGAATGGCTTACCGTCACATCGGCAAAGGCCGCCCCGCTGAGGACGCAAAGCGCCGCAGCGGCACTGGTCCAGGCTTGGTGGAAGCGCATATATCAGTATCCCAGTCTGTTTCAGCAATGCCGGATGAGAGCAGCCTCACGCGACGAGGAACTGGCCTAGAGAACGAATCTGTATCGGTCCACCCGCGTGGCAAAATTACCACGGGATTTTCGTACACTTGAGCGGATTTCCGCGCAAACTCTTAAAGCGTTACATTCACTTCAGCTTGCAAATTCATGATATTGTGGTTATTTTTCGGATATCCACACGATCAGCCAAAGCCAGATGTGCCGCCGCGAGGCGTGCCAAAGGCACGCGGTAAGGGCTGCAAGACACGTAATCGAAGCCCGCCTTGCGGCAAAACCCAATCGATTCGGGGTTGCCGCCATGCTCACCGCAGATCGAAACCGTGAGGTCTGGGCGGGTGGCGCGACCCCGTTCACAGCCGATCAGCAGCAGTTCTCCAACGCCATCGACATCCAAAGTGTGGAACGGGTCTTCCGGGAAAACCCCCTGCTGGACATAGGTGTTCATGAAGCGACCGGCGTCGTCGCGGGAAAGACCGTAGGTCATCTGCGTGAGGTCATTGGTGCCGAACGATAGGAAATCGGCGTGCTGCGCGATCTCTCCGGCGCGCAGGGCGGCACGCGGGGTTTCCACCATCACGCCCAATTTAAATTGAAACGCCACGCCGGATTTCACCCGCACCGCTGCAGCCACGGCATCGATATGGGTCTTGACCAGTTCGACTTCGCGGCGGGCCGAGACCAGCGGGATCATGATTTCCGGCACCACCGGCGCACCTTTGCGGGCAACCTCGACCGTGGCTTCAAAGATCGCTTGCGCCTGCATGGCGTAGATTTCCGGCAAGACCACGCCCAGGCGCACGCCGCGCATCCCCAGCATCGGGTTGAACTCGGACAAGGCTTCGGCGCGGCGGACGACGTCGGACAAAGGCTTGTCCAGCGCCTCGGCGAGTTCGCGCAGGCCTTCGCGACTGTGTGGCAGGAATTCATGCAGCGGTGGGTCGAACAGCCGGATGCAGACGGGAAGGCCCGCCATGATCTCGAACAGTTGTACAAAATCGGCGCGCTGCATCGGCAACAGGCGGGCCAGAGCTGCGGCGCGGTCTTTTGAGGTGTCGGCGAAGATCATCTCGCGCATCACCACAAGGCGGTCTTCCTCGAAGAACATATGCTCGGTGCGGCAGAGGCCAATGCCCTGCGCCTCAAACTGCCGCGCGGTAATGGCATCGGCGGGGGTGTCGGCATTGGCGCGGATGCCAATGTCACGGAAGCTGTCGGCCCAGCCCAGAAGCTTGCGAAAGGCGTCATCCAAGGCCGGGGCGAGCATTTCCGCAGCCCCCGCCAGCACATCGCCAGTGGTGCCGTCGACGGTGATCAGATCGCCCTCGCTGAAGGTGCGGCCATCGGCGGCGACAAGGCGCTTTTCCTTCGTGTCCAGGCGCATACCCGACGCACCCACCACGCAAGGCACGCCAAGCCCGCGCGCGATCACGGCGGCATGGCTGGTCACGCCACCACGCTCTGTAACAACCCCCACGGCGGCGTGCATGCCGCGAATATCCTCGGGTGCGGTTTCGCGGCGCACCATGATGCAGGGCTCGCCGCGCGCGGCGCTCGCTTGGGCGGCTTGGGAGGAAAACACGATCCGGCCCACAGCCGCCCCGGGGGAAGCGGCGATGCCCTTGGCGAACACATCGCGGGCGGCGCGCATATCGACTTGTGGGTGCAGCAGTTCCGACAGCGCGCGCGGTTCCACCCGCAGCACGGCTTCCTCGCGGCTGATCACGCCATCATCGGCCAATGCCACCGCGATTTTCAGGCCCGCGCGGGCCGAGCGTTGCACCTTGATCGCGTCAAGCACCGAGAGTTTGCCATCCTCGATGGTGAATTCGATCTGCATTTCCTCGCGCAGTTTTTGCCGACAGACCGCGCCGTGGCGGATCAGATCGGCGAAGATTTCCGGCGCGATATCCTCCAAAGACGGCCCGCGCTTGTCGCGGGTGAGGTAGATCGCCTCGGTCTTTTTCAGCGCATCGCGGCCTTGGGATTGGCCCAAGTAGCGGCCCTTCACCAAAGGCAGGCCCGTCACCGGATCAATGAATTGCATCACGCCCGAGCCGGAAATCCCCTGCCCGATGCCCTGCGCCATTTCCTGCACCACAAGACCCAAAGCGGCCTCAACCGGGGCGCCTTTGGCCTGTCGCAACAGGCGGGCAGAGGTGCCTTCCCATGCGCGAGCCATGCTGCGCAGAACTTCGGAGAGTTGCTGGGCGGGGTCTTCCGGGAAAGGTTCTTCCATTTCCCGCTCATAATGCCGCAGGGCGTCGCGGAGGCTGTCGGCATTGGGTTTGCCGGAATCGAACATATCGGGGTCGAGGCGGGCGACATGCGTGGCGTATGTTTGCACAAATCGCAGGTAGAGCGCGTCGGCGGCTTGGCGGCCATTGGTTTCCACCAAGCGGTCATGTTGGGCGGCGTTCATGCCGATGTTCAACACGGTGCCGGGGCCGCCCCAATCGGGATTTTCCGGCGAAGGCCGCACGGAAATCAACGGCATAGCGCCGAAATGCGTCAGGATGGCTTTGACATCAACCGGGTGGCCCGCCGCAATCGCGCGCACGGTTTGGGCTGGGAGCGCCACCGTCTCAGGCACCGGCAGATCAAGCCGCACCAGCCGTTGCAGGCATTTTGCACGCCAGCCATGGGCTGCGGTGCGGATGTCGGCACTCGGGGTGATCTCGGCGAATTCGGCGATTTTCTGCACTGCGGCACCTTTACTTTGCGGGCGCAGGATACACTTGGTGCGGCGTGGTGCAAGCTTAATGGGCTTGGGGCAAAGGGCGGGGGCTAGCCCCCACACCCCCAGGATATTTAAGCCAGTATGAAAGCCTTAGCCGTCGATTTTGGTCAGATCAGCCACGCCCGAGCAGATCGCGCGGATGCGGTGCAGCAGGTTCAGGCGGTTGCGGCGGATGATCGGGTTGTCGGAATTGACCTGAACCGCGGTAAAGAAGGCGTCGATGGGCGCGCGGAGTTGTGCCATCGCGGCCATGGCGGCGGCGAAATCTTCGGCGCGCATGGCGGGGGTGATCTGCGCTTCGGCGGTGTCGAGGGCGGCGAACAGGGCGCGTTCTTCGTCGGTTTCAGCGAATTTCGCATCGGCACCGTAGGAATATTCGACGCCATCTTTGGCCTCGGCTTGGGACAGGATGGTGTTGGCGCGTTTGAAGCCTTGCAGCAGGTTGGGACCGTCTTCGGTTTTCAGGAAGGCGGCCAGCGCCTCGGCACGTTTGACCAGCAGGGTGAGGTCATCATTGCCCGGCATGGCAAGGCAGGCGTCGATCACATCATGGCGGATGCCTTGGTCTTTCAGGAAGACTTTCAGGCGGTCATGGAAGAAGGCGAGGAGGTCGGCAGCCACCAGCTTCGAGTTCTTCAACGTTAAATCCGGTGGAGTTGAACCCTCGGCAAAGGCGATCGCTGATTGAGTAGTCACACCGCCGGGTTCAGATACCGCAACTCGTGTGAAGTCGATTTCGGTGATCGCTGGCCTGAAGCTAGGAAAAGCCTCTGCGGTTACTGCAAAAGAAGAATCGTCGTCTAAAACGAATAACGCCATACGGTCAGAATTTAGATATGCTTCGAGCGCGATCCGGGTCCAATCGCTGCTAAGGACAGTGAGCCCAAACCGCGCCCCATTCCCCAACACCAACCGAATAACCCCCAGAGCCGCTCTCCGCAGCGCGAAGGGGTCTTTCGACCCGGTGGGTTTTTCGTCGATGGCCCAGAAGCCGGTCAGGGTGTCGATCTTATCGGCCAGCGCCACGGCGACGGAAACCGGGTCACTGGGCACTGTGTCGGTGGGGCCGAGGGGGGAGTAGTGGTCGCGGGCGGCGAGGGCCACGGCTTCGGGCAGGTCCGCCGCGCGGGCGTAATACATGCCCATCAGGCCTTGCAGTTCGGGGAATTCGCCGACCATGGCGGAGCGGAGGTCGGCTTTCGCCAGTTCGGCGGCTTGTTTGGCGATTTTAGGATCGGCTTTGACCAAGGGGGCGATCTCAACCGCAAGGGCGGCGATGCGGGCGATGCGGTCGGCTTGGGAGCCGAGTTTATTGTGGAAGGTGACGGATTTCAGGCCGTCGAGCCATTCCTGCATCCCGGCTTTCGCCACGCGCAGATCGTTTTCCCAGAAGAATTTCGCATCCGACAGCCGCGCCGACAGCACCTTCTGGTTGCCCTTCAGGATCGTCTCGCCATGGTCGGCGGTTTCGGTATTGGCGACGGTGATGAAGCCTTCGATCCGGCCCGTTTTGGGGTTCTTCACCGAGAAGAATTTCTGGTGTTCTTTCATCGAGGTCTGCAAAACCTCGGGCGGCAGGCCGAGGAAAGCATCGGCAATGCGGCCCATCAGAGGGACGGGCCATTCGACCAGACCCGCCACTTCGGTCAGAAGGCCTTTGTCCTCAACCACTTCCATGCCCGCCGCGAAGGCGAGGTTCTGCGCGCCCTGCCAAATTGCGGCTTCCCGCTCGGCAGAATCCAGCACGACATGGGCGCGTTTCAGCTTGACCACATAGTCATCAAACCCGGTGACGGAGAAGCGGGCGGGGGCCAAGAAGCGGTGGCCTGCGGTGGTGTTGGAGGAGGCGATGCCGTCGATGTTCAGCGGGACAATTTCGCCGCCGGATTCGTCGGACAGCAGGCAGAGAATGGAGTGCAACGGGCGGACCCAGCGCAAGTTGCCGGAGCCCCAGCGCATGGATTTCGGCCAAGGGAAGCTGCGGATGGTGGCTTCCAGCACTTCGGCGACGATCGCGCTTGCGGCCCGGCCCGGCTTTTCGATCACAGCGTAAAGGGTTTCGCCCTTTTTATCGGCGCGGCGTTCCAACTGGTCCAGCGTCAGGCCGGTGGAGCGCAGGAAGCCTTCGATGGCGGCGGGCGGGGCAGAGGCGCTGGGGCCTTTGCGCTCCTCGCGGACGGGTTTGCTTTCCGCCGACAGCCCTTCGATCGACAGCACCAGACGGCGCGGGGTGGAGAACGCGCCAGCCGAGGCATAGGTCAGGCCAGCATCGACCAAGCCATTGGTAACGATGGATTTCAGGTCATCGCGGGCGCGGGCTTGCATCCGGGCGGGGATTTCCTCGGAAAACAGTTCGATCAGCAGGTCGGACATTTATTGCTCCGCTACAGGAGAAAGCTGGTGCCACGCATAGGCGCGGCCATCGGGGAAAACCGCGACAACGCGGTCGATTTCGGGGGTGACTGGTTTTGTCGGATCGGCATTCGACACATTGGCCTCGGAGAGAAAGGCAATGGCTTCGCCTTTTTCCAGCGCCTCCCCAATCGCGTCAGCGTCAAAGCAGCCAAACCATGCAGGCGCGATCAGCGGGGTGGGCTTTTCGTAGACCTTATAGGTTTCAGTCAGCATGGCTTGCGACAGCGGCGTGTGGAAACAGGCGCGGTAGCCCAGAGGCGAGGCTTCCGCCGTGATGCCTTCGATCTGATCGACGAGGATAGGCTCGGGTTGCCCGGATTCGATCAGGGTAAGTTCGATCTCGGCCCCGGGTCGGAAGCTCGCCGGGGTGTAATGGGTGCTCTCTTGCAACTTCCAATACATGGCGATGCCTGCGAGGACGGCGGTGATCACGATGAAGCCTGCGACGTATTTGCCATTCACTGCGCAACCTCTGCGTCTTGGCCTGCGGGGGTGAGCCGGAACGCGTCGGCGCATTTCTTCGCCAGCGCGCGGACACGGCCGATATAGGCTTGGCGTTCGGTGACGGAAATCACCCCGCGCGCATCGAGCAGGTTGAACAGGTGGCTGGCCTTGATGGTCTGGTCATAGGCCGGGTGCGCCATGATGATGGTTTTGCCCGACTTCGGGTCCAAAGGTGGGAAATCCAGCAGGCGCTGACATTCGGCCTCGGCATCCTCGAAGTGGCGCAGCAGTTGCGCGGTGTCGGCCCCGTCGAAGTTGTGGCGCGAGTATTCTTCTTTAGTCTGCCAGAAGATGTCGCCATAGGTCAGC
>CAYLYV010000109.1:0-15898 GCA_964387655.1 uncultured Cypionkella sp.
CGAACTTCGGCCGCAAGTCCTTGAACGAAATCAAGGAAGTGCTGTCGGGCATGGGACTGCATCTGGGCATGGAAGTCGAAGACTGGCCGCCGGAAAACATCGAAGATCTGGCCAAGCGTTTCGAAGACCAGTTCTAAGAATAGGGGCGGAGGCAACTCCGCCCAACTACAAATGCCTGCATTGGCGGGGAAAACATGGGCGCAAGCCCCAAGGTGAGCGGGACCAATCGTAGGCCCTGCCGGACAAAGTAAAACACGCGAAGAGGAGATTCCCATGCGTCACGCCAATGGTTACCGCAAGCTTAACCGCACCCACGAACACCGCAAAGCGATGTTCGCCAACATGGCCGGGTCCTTGATCGAGCACGAGCAGATCAAAACCACCCTGCCGAAAGCCAAAGAACTGCGCCCGATCATCGAAAAGCTGATCACCCTTGCCAAGCGCGGCGATCTGCACGCCCGTCGTCAGGCGCATTCGCAGCTGAAGCAAGACATCCACACCGCGCGCCTGTTCGAAATCCTCGGGCCGCGCTACCAGGATCGTCAGGGCGGCTACGTCCGCGTGCTGAAAGCCGGCTTCCGTTATGGCGACATGGCGCCGATGGCGATCATCGAATTCGTTGACCGTGACCCGAACGCCAAAGGCGCGGCCGACCACGCCCGCACCGCCGCCGAGGATGCGTTCGAGGCGTAAGCCCGCCGCAAATCGCTTTAAAAAAACCCGCCCCAATCGGCGGGTTTTTTCATATCTGTCAAGCGCCATGCCACGGTTGACGCTGCGTTAACCATGATAGCGAGGGGCAATTTTCAAACATTGCTTCCCTTTGCATCCGTTCTGCTGATTGATGGTGAATTGGAAATAGCTTGTTGCCGATACGAGTATAGTAGCCACCCGCCGAACTGCCTAAAGTTGAAAATGAATCGAGAGATCGAAGAAACATGTCAGTAAAGCTAGGTATAGATGTCGAGTTACACCAACTTTCGCTTATGTCTCCCGCCGGTTACTTCGTCGGGCTGCATATCCGTTTTACAGCACCTCTGGTCACCTACCAAACCTATGACCAGCGCTGGCTCGACTACTACACCGAAAAAGGCTTCGTCCTGCGCGATCCAATGGTAGCCTGGGGCTTCAGTGCCACTGGCACCATCCGTTGGAGCGACACCGCCCTGCCAGACCCGTTTGGCCTGTTCAAAGAAGCCGCAAAATACGGCCTGAACTATGGTGCCACAGTTGCCTGTGGCCCGGTCAAATCCCGATCCATCGCCTCATTCGCCCGGTCTGACCGCGAATTTGAGGACCATGAAATTGCAGCCATCGCCACCATTGTGCACCGGCTGCATGACGTGACGGAGCCACCCGAAGAGCTGACCAAGGCTCAGATCGAGGCTCTACGCTGTATCGCTGGGGGGGACCGGTTTACTGCTGCTGCGGCGAAACTGGGTATTTCAGAAAGTGCGCTCAAAGCGCGTATCACATCGGCGCGCGTGCGCCTGATGGCGCGCACCACAGCCGAGGCCATTCAACGCGCAAAGGATTATCGGCTGATCTGAAAACCCCCTCCGCGATGTTCCGACTGCCATCTGAACATAACGGAGACCACAATGCTCACCACCACACTGTCTTTTGCCAATCTCCATAACCATGGAGAGTTGTTCGCGAATATGCTTCGCGCACGACGAGAGCTTTTCATCGTCCATAACAAATGGGATCTGCCCGAGGCTTTGGGGATGGAATACGACCAGTACGACACCCCCGCCAGCCGCTGGGTTGTCGTGCATGATGATGACGGCCGGGTTCTGGCCGGCAACCGCTTGACGCCCACCACCGCGAAATGCGGCATCTACAGCTACATGATCCGCGATGCGCAGCGCGGTCTGCTGGACACGATCCCGGCGCATCTTTTGACCGATGAAGCGCCCGTGGGCGATCACATCTGGGAATCGAGCCGCCTGTTCGTCGCTCATGACGTGCCGTCCTCAATCCGCCGCCGCGTCCATGCGCAACTGATCGCGCAACTCGGCGACACCGTGCGCAGCCTGGGCGCCACGCATTGCCTGACCCTGCTCGCCGCGACTTGGCCACGCTGGGCCGACCGCGTGGGTGTGAGGATGAAAGCGATGGGCCCGGTGATGGAAATCGACGCCATCGACAACCAGGTGGTCGAGATGGATTTCAGCCTGACCAAGCACTGAACGCAGGGCAAATCTGCGGCGGCCTATGGGGAGCAGGGCCGCCCGCAGACCCGCTATGCAAAGCAGTAGGGCAGGCGGAAGCAGCGAGGAAGCTGATCCGGTGCGGCGAGATGTGATGACTCGTGGCGGTGGCCTAGGTCAGCTATGTGGTGCGAACCTGCTGTTCGTAAGCTGAGTGCAGTTCGGCTAGATAGAAATTTCATACTCATCGCACCAATCACATGCGAGGTGAGGCATGCAGCTTCTCAGATTATCGAACTCAGATTTTGGGGCAAATCTCGCACAACGCAAAACGCTCAAACGGGGGAGGTGAGTGAGATAAGAAAGAACTTTATCGTCCAATGAAACCGACGACATATAAAGTTTTTCCAGACTCATCAGTCTTGCAAGAGGCGCAAGACTTTCTACTCGTTGGGTTTTATACATGCCACCTTCGATACCAAGGCGCAGGATGTGTTTTAGGCTTCCCAGGAAATCCAGCGCGTGGAGATGTTTTGCATTTTCGATGTACAGAGCGTTGAGATTCGGAAGATCTAGGACGGCCTCAAAGTTGGTGATTTCTGATACATCTCGCAGGCGAAGAGTCCGCAGATTTTTTAACCGTGAAATAGGACTTAAATCGCCAGCAGATACACCTTCCAGTTTTAGTTCAGCCAAACCTTCCAGTTCCGATAGCTCGTCTAGAAACGCTTGATTAACCATCCTAGCGCCCAAACGCTCGATCTGTTTAAGTTTACCTATACCCTGATGAGATTTTCGTTCCCGATAGAACAACACGGTTGACGATTCTTCGCTAAGATCATTTACGCGTGTCACATAGCGGTCGTGACCTTCCCAAAGAAAATCATCTTTCGACACTCTGCGGCCTCCTGCCTTCGTATAGGAAGCTTGAAGGATCGCTACCTTTAGTCAAGGTCTGCTATAGCCTCAAAACAATAGTTCCCGAATCCGCAGCTCATGAGCAAGTTCCCTTGCCCCCAACTGCCAAACCGCAATCCGCCTTCCCCCGCCCGCAAAGCCCGCGTAAACTCCCCGCATGTCAGATCTTTTCGACACCCCCGGAAAACCCGTGCCAGAGGCCCCGCGCCCCTTGGCCGACCGCTTGCGGCCACGCAACCTGTCCGAGGTGATCGGGCAGGGCCATGTCCTCGGCCCCGATGGCCCGCTCGGCGCGATGATCGCCGCCCATAGCTTGTCTTCCCTAATCCTCTGGGGCCCGCCCGGCGTTGGCAAAACCACCATCGCCCGGCTTCTCGCACATGAGTCCGATCTTGCCTTCGTGCAGATCTCGGCGATTTTCACCGGCGTGCCTGATCTGCGCAAAGTGTTCGAATCTGCCAAGATCCGCCGCCAAAATGGCCAAGGCACCCTGCTTTTTGTTGATGAAATCCATCGCTTCAACAAAGCCCAGCAAGATGGCTTCCTGCCCTATATGGAGGACGGCACCATCCTGCTGGTCGGGGCCACCACCGAAAACCCCAGCTTCGAGCTGAACGCCGCTCTGCTCTCCCGCGCCCAAGTCATCATCCTTGAACGCCTCAACCTGATCGACCTCGAGCTGCTCGCGCAACGCGCCGAAAAAGACCTGAACCGCGCACTGCCCCTCACCGGAGACGCCCGCGAAGCGATCATCGAGATGGCCGACGGCGACGGCCGCGCGCTTCTGAATCTGATCGAACAAGTCACCGCGTGGAAGCTCGACAAACCGCTGACCCGCGATCAGCTTGCCACCCGCCTGATGCGCCGCGCCAGCAAATACGACAAATCCGGCGAGGAGCATTACAACCTGATCTCCGCCCTGCATAAATCGGTGCGCGGCTCTGATCCCGATGCCGCCCTCTACTGGTTCGCCCGCATGCTCGAAGGCGGCGAAGACCCGCGCTTTCTCGCCCGCCGCATCACCCGCATGGCGGTCGAAGACATCGGCCTCGCCGATCCGCAGGCGCAACAGATCTGCCTCGAATCCTGGAACACCTACGAGCGCCTCGGCTCGCCGGAAGGCGAACTCGCCCTCGCGCAAGCCCTCGTCTACCTCGCCCTCGCCCCGAAATCCAACGCGGTCTACACAGCCTACAAAGCCGCGCGCCAAGCCGCGCGCGAAACCGGCAGCCAACCGCCGCCCCTGCACATCCGCAACGCCCCCACCAAACTGATGAAGGAAATCGGCTACGGCGCGGGCTATGCCTATGACCACGACGCCGAGGACAGTTTTTCCGGCCAAAACTACTTCCCCGACGACATGCGCCGCCCGATCTATTACAATCCGCCCGAACGCGGCTTTGAGCGGGAGCTGAAGAAACGCATCGACTATTTCGTCAAACTCCGCGCCAAAAGAAACGACGGCTAATCGTTTCGCAATGGTCTAAATATCCCCCGCGGAGCGTTCTAACGCCGCCGCCCCATATTCACGCCGCCGTATTGAAACCCCGCAACCGCCCAAGCGCAGTTGACAAATCCCCCGCCCGCGCCCAATGAAACCTGATGTTCTATACGCTCTCCCAAGTCGCCCTCGGCGGCGCCATTGGTTCGGTTTTGCGCCACCTGTGCATCTCCAGCCTCGGCGCACCCTGGGCCACCGCCCTCGTCAACATCGCGGGCAGCTTTATCATGGGCGTCTTCTTCGTCACCCTCAGCCGCACCAGCCTCTCCCCCTTCCTGATGACCGGCGTTTTGGGCGGCTTCACCACCTTCTCCGCCTTCAGCCTCGACACGCTGAAACTCTGGCAATCCGGCCAAATCCCGCAGGCCGCAGCCTACACTTTGGCCTCCGTCACCCTCTCTCTCATAGCCGTCGCCCTTGGCGCAGCCTTAGCCCGTGGAGCCCTCGCATGAGCGACGTTCAACTGATCACTGTCACCGAAGATGAAGGCGAACAGCGCCTTGACCGCTGGTTCAAAAAGCGCTTTCCGCAAGTCACCCAAGGCCATGTCGAAAAGATGTGCCGCACCGGACAAGTCCGCGTCGATAGCGCGCGGGCCAAGGCCTCCGATCACATCGCCCCCGGCCAGACCATCCGCATCCCGCCCTTGCCCGATGCCGCCGCCCCGGTCGCCCGCCGCGCGGGCAGCTATTCGGCGGCCGATGAGAAAATGATCCAGAACGCGGTGCTGTGGAAGGATGAGCATATCATCATCCTCAACAAGCCCCCCGGCCTGCCCAGCCAAGGCGGCTCCGGCCAAGGCGACCGCCATGTCGATGGCCTGACCGAAGCGTTGAAATTCGGCTACAAAGACCGCCCCAAGCTGGTGCATCGCTTGGATAAAGACACCTCGGGCCTTCTCATGCTCGCCCGCACCGACCGTGTGGCGCGCGCGCTGTCAGAAGCGCTGCGCCACCGTCTGACCCGTAAAATCTACTGGGCCGCCGTCGCAGGCGTGCCGCATCCGCGCAAAGGCTCGATCAAATACGGCCTGCAAAAATCCGGCGGCGGGCGTCACGGCGATGAGAAAATGATCTGCATCCACCCCGCCAAAATGGCCGAACACCCCGACGCCAAACGCGCGCAGACCGATTATTTCACCCTGTGGTTCCTCGGGTCCCGGCTGTCGTGGATGGCGCTGGAGCCCGTCACCGGGCGCACCCACCAACTGCGCGCCCATATGGCCGAAATCGGCCACCCGATCTTGGGCGACAGCAAATATGGCCCGACGGGCACCGAGAATATGGGCGACGGTTGGGGGGCCAGCATTGGCGGCGACATCTCGCGCAAGCTGCATCTGCACGCGCGGATGCTGACCATCGAGCACCCGATCCTGAAGAAAATGATGACCTTCACCGCCCCCTTGCCCGAGCATATGGCCCGTACCTGGAAGACCCTCGACTGGGGCGAAAACGATGTCCCCGCCGACCCGTTCTCGGGTGGCGAATGACCGGAGCCTATAAGTGAGCGCGTGGACAGCGAAACGCTTTTGGAAACAAGCCGAGGCCGGGCCCTGCGTGGGCGGTTTCACCGTAACCCTTGATGGCCGCGCGGTGAAAACCCCGGCCAAACGCCTGCTGGTTCTGCCGACCTTGGCTATGGCAGAAGTGATCGCCGCCGAATGGGATGCGCAGCAGGGCCGGGTCAAACCCGAAACCATGCCCGCCACCCGCGCCGCCAATTCCGCCATCGACAATGTGGCGATCCAATTCGACGCCGTGGCACACGACCTCGCCCGCTATGGCGAAACCGATCTTCTGTGCTACCGCGCCACCGGCCCGCAAGAACTGATCGACCGTCAGGCCGACGCATGGGATCCGCTGCTCGCGTGGTCCGCCGCCGCCCTGCGCGCGCCCTTGATCGCCACCGCAGGGGTGATGCACATCCGCCAGCCGGAAACCACCATCGCCAAACTCAGCGCGCAAGTCCACGCCTTCACCCCGTTCCAACTCGCCGCCGTGCATGACCTGATCGCGATTTCCGGCTCGCTGATCCTTGCCCTCGCCGTCACCCGAGGTCGCCTCTCGCTCGACGAGGCATGGCGCTTGAGCCGAATCGACGAGACTTGGCAGAATGAACTCTGGGGCGTCGACGAAGATGCGGCCGCGTTAGAATCGCTTAAACGGCAGGCACTCATTGAGGCCGGGCGATTCTTCGCATTGTGCGGGTAACAAACTTCTCCCATCTTGCCGCTTCTTTGCACATTCTGTCGGCCTGACTGCCCCAAAGCGTTATGATAGCGGTAAAATCCGCTATATTGGCAGTTTTGCTTGACCGATTGCATCGCTATGTCCGAGTATCACGAACACTGGCGGCGCTTGCCGTCACTCGGGAACGCACCTGTAACTTGTGCAGGGCATATAACCTTCGCCCGAAAAACGGGCGGAAACCAGGAAGAGGTAAGTATGAAAAAATCCGTATTCTTCGGCGCACTTGCGGCCACCACGGTCTTGGCAGGTTCGGCATTTGCCGGCACGCTGGATGACGTGAAAGCCCGCGGCGAGCTGATCTGCGGCGCCAACATCGGTCTGACCGGCTTTGGCGCACCGGATGCAACCGGCGCTTACGTCGGCTTCGACGTCGATCTGTGCAAAGCCATCGCTGCCGCTGTTCTGGGTGACGCTGCCAAAGTGAAATACGTGCCCACCACCGGTGAGACCCGCTTCACCGCGCTGGCTTCCGGCGAAGTCGATGTTCTGGTGCGGAACTCGACCTGGACTTTCTCGCGCGACACCGACCTCAAGTTCGATTTCGTCGCGGTGAACTACTATGACGGCCAAGGCTTCATGGTGAAAAAAGAGCTGGGCGTATCCTCGGCAAAAGAACTCGATGGCGCGACCGTCTGTATCCAGACCGGCACCACCACCGAGCTGAACTTGGCCGACTTCTTCAAATCGAACAACATCTCCTACACCCCGGTCACCGTTGCCGACGATTCCGAAGCTCTGCGCCAGTATGACGCCGGCGCTTGCGACGCTTACACCACCGACGCTTCGGGCCTTGCCGCTTCGCGCGCCTCGCTGGCAAACCCGGCTGATCACATCATCCTGCCGGAAATCATCTCGAAAGAGCCGCTCGGCCCGGTCGTGCGTCACGGCGACAACAACTGGGGCGATATCGTCCGTTGGACCTATTACGCGCTGCTTGAAGCCGAAGAAAAAGGCATCACCAAAGCCAATATCGACACCGTCGGCGCCTCCACCACCGACCCGGAAGTCAAGCGTCTGCTTGGTCTTGAAGGCGACATGGGCGCGATGATGGGCCTCGACAAAGAATGGGCCAAGCGCGCGATCGCCGCTTCTGGCAACTATGGCGAGATCTTTGAAGCCAACATCGGCACCTCGACCCCGATCGGTCTGGCACGCGGCCTGAACGCGCTCTGGACCCAAGGCGGGCTGCAATACGCACCACCGTTCCGGTAATATCCAACCCATAGGGCGCGGTGAAAACCGCGCCCTACTCTTACCAAGATCACTTCATCTTGATCCGGCACATCACCTGACCGCAGGGGGAACCGCCCCCAAACGACCGGCAAAAGTCCGGCAGCGGTAGGGCAGGGGGAATACATATGACGCTCGCGACCGAGCCACCGAAAGCAAACTTTCGGTTGGGCATGTTAATTTACGACACCCGCTACCGCAGCTACACCATCCAAGTGATCGTTCTGATCCTGTTCGCGCTGGGTGTGGCGTGGTTGGCCAACAACACCATCGAAAACCTCGCCGCCAAGGACAAAGACATCAACTTTGGCTTCCTGTGGAACCGGGCAGGCTACGATATTGATCAACACCTGATCCCCTACACCAACGACGACACCCATTTCCGCGCTTTGCTGGTCGGCTTGTGCAACACCCTTGTCGTTGCCTTCGTCGGCTGCATCCTGTCCACCATTCTCGGCGTGATCATCGGCGTACTGCGGCTGTCGAAAAACTGGCTCGTCGCCCGTTTGATGACCGTCTACATCGAGATCTTCCGCAACGTCCCCCTGCTGCTCTGGATCATCCTCGTCTACGTGGTGTTCTCCGAAACCCGGCCCGAGCCGAAGGCCTTCAAACTCGTTGAAGGCCAAGTCTCTGCCGCGCATATGAATTTCTTCGACACCATCGCTGTCACCAACCGCGGCACCAATGTGCCCGCGCCGTTGCTGACCAATCCGCTGCCCACCTTGCATCTGGGCTTCCTGCCGATCAATCTGTCCTTGATCGCCGTCATAGCGGTGATTGCGGCCTCGATCTACGCCAATATCCTGCTGCGCCGCCGCACCAAAGTCATCCAGGAAGCCACCGGCATCCGCCCGGTGATCTGGTGGAAATCCGTGCTGATCCTGTTCGTCCCGGTCGTAGCCCTGCTGTTCGCCCTGGGCCTGCATTGGGAATATCCGGTGTTCAAGGGCTTCAACTTCAAGGGCGGCATCAACATCGCCCATTCCTTCACCGCCCTCACCATCGCGCTCACCCTGTACTACGCCTCGGTGATCGCCGAAACCGTCCGCGCCGGCATCCAAGCCATCAGCCGGGGCCAGTCCGAGGCCTCCGCCGCCTTGGGCATCCGCCCCGGCCGCACCATGAGCCTTGTGATCCTGCCGCAAGCCCTGCGCGTCATCATCCCGCCGCTGATCTCGCAATATCTGTCGCTGACCAAAGACACCTCGCTGGGCATCGCCGTCAGCTACCTCGATCTGCGCGGCACTCTGGGCGGCATCACCTTGAACCAAACCGGACGCGAGTTGGAATGTATGACCCTGATGATGCTGATCTATTTGATCATCAGCCTGATCATCTCTGCGGTGATGAACGCCTATAACGCCTCTGTCAAACTGAAGGAGCGTTAAGATGGCTCTGCTTTACGTCCGCAAAGACATGCTTGCCCCGCAAGCCCCGCCCATCTCGGAAAGAGGCGTCATCCACTGGCTGCGCGACAATCTGTTCAAAGGCCCGTACAACACCATCCTGACGCTGCTGGCGGCTTGGGTGCTCTATGAACTCGTCACCCTGTCCTGGCCCTGGCTTGCCAATGGGGTGTGGAGCGACGCCAATTCGATGGCCGATTGCCGCGCCATCGTCGCCGCAAGCGCAGGCCCTGACGCCTCAGGGGCCTGCTGGGCAATGATCCGCGAGCGCTGGTCGCAGTTCATTTTCGGCTTCTATCCACCCAGCCTGTGGTGGCGGCCGATCCTCGCCTTCGGTCTTTTGTTCGTGGCCCTCGCCCCGGTGCTGTATTCTGACAACAAATCCGCAATGTCGAAACTCTGCGGCGTGGTCGGGGCGCTCACCGTGCTCTGCCTGATCGGCGCGGATGGCTTCTCGTTCCACACCATTCTCGCCATCGCTTTGATGGCTGGCCTGACCGTGATCGCCGCCACCAAACCGCGCCTGTTGCTGATCGTCACCCTGCTGTTCCCGTTCGTAGCCCTTTGGCTGCTTTGGGGTGGCTCGATCTGGGGGCCGATCAGTGTAATGGTCGGTTTTGTGTTGGTGGTATGGGTTGTCATTGCGGCGCAACCAAAGCTTGGCACAATCACTACAACCATCTTGGCAGTAATCGCTTTCGCGGTATTCTTCCTTGATCCGATCTCATCGGTCCTTGATCTGATCTCTGGCCTTCTAAACTTCTTCGGAAGTTGGTTCTCATCAACAAACTGGAACATTACAGTAGCGGGAAATCTTTTCGGACTAAGCTTCGATCTGCGGAATATGTTGCCGCTGCAACCTAAAGTTTCCGAAGCTTGGCAAGCCCTGTTGCCGTTCCAACTCACCTACGTCAACTCCGACAAATTCGGCGGCTTCCTTCTGGCCTTCGTGATCGGCGTCTCCTCGATCTCGATCTCGCTGCCCTTGGGCATCCTGCTCGCTCTCGGTCGCCGCTCGGATATGTTCTTGGTGAAAACCCTCTCGGTCGGCTTCATCGAATTTGTCCGCGGCGTGCCACTGATCACCATGCTGTTCACCGCGTCCTTGCTGCTGCAATACTTCCTGCCGCCGCAAACCAAGTTCGACCTGATCCTGCGCGTGGTCATCCTCGTCACCATCTTCTCGGCCGCCTATAACGCCGAAGTGGTGCGCGGGGGCCTTGCTGCCCTGCCGCGTGGCCAATATGAAGCCGCCGACGCTTTGGGTCTGGATTACTGGCAGGCACAACGGCTGATCATCATGCCGCAAGCGCTGAAAATCTCGATCCCCGGCATCGTCTCCACCTTCATCGGCCTGTTCAAAGACACAACCCTCGTGTCCTTCGTTGGCCTTGCCGACCCGCTTCGGGGCATCACCACAATTGTGCGCGCCGACATCGCGTGGAAAGGCATCTACTGGGAGCCTTACATTTTCGTCGGCGCCATTTTCTTCGCAGTCTGCTTCGGCATGTCCCGATACTCGATGTATCTGGAGAACAAGCTGAAGACTGATCACCGCTAAATCAAGGACTTACATCATGGCAGACCCCGCAATCGACCGCAGCAAGATGAAAGTCTCGGATGAGATCGCCATCCAGATCACCAATATGAACAAGTGGTACGGCACCTTCCACGTGCTGCGCGACATCAACATGACGGTGAACAAGGGCGAGCGTATAGTCATCTGCGGCCCCTCAGGCTCCGGAAAATCCACCCTGATCCGCTGCATCAACCGGCTGGAGGAACACCAGCAGGGCCAGATCATCGTCGACGGCACCGAACTGACCTCTGATCTGAAAAACATCGACAAGGTGCGCTCGGAAGTCGGCATGGTGTTCCAGCACTTCAACCTGTTCCCGCATCTGACGATCCTTGAGAACCTCACGCTGGCCCCGATCTGGGTCCGCAAGGTTCCCAAGCGCGAAGCCGAAGAAACCGCGATGTATTTTCTGCAAAAGGTGAAAATCCCCGAGCAGGCGCATAAATACCCCGGCCAGCTTTCCGGCGGCCAACAACAGCGCGTCGCCATCGCCCGCTCGCTTTGCATGAAACCCCGCATCATGCTGTTTGACGAACCGACCTCGGCTTTGGACCCCGAGATGATCAAAGAGGTGCTCGACACCATGATCTCCCTCGCCGAAGAAGGCATGACCATGCTGTGTGTGACGCATGAAATGGGCTTTGCGCAAGCCGTCGCCAACCGGGTGATCTTCATGGACCAAGGCCAGATTGTTGAGCAGAATGAGCCGCGCGAGTTCTTCAACAACCCGCAATCGGAACGCACCAAACTGTTCCTGTCGCAGATTCTCGGGCATTAATCGCGCCGTGTAGGGTGCGTGATTTCACGCACCACTTCGACCACCACGCCACCTCACAAACAAAAAGGCGCCCCTCCCTGGGCGCCTTTTTCGTTAACAATTCCTTACCGCCAAACCCTAACACATTGATCTAACGGCATTCCCTCTCCTGTCCACGCGTGGACGGATCAAACCACCATCTCACGCGGAATGACAAAATCCACTGTCACCCCCTGCCCGAACCCAACCTGATCCCAAGCCTCGATCGCGAAATCGACCACCAGAGTCGCCCCCGTAGGATAACGCCCAAACTCCGCATTCAGCGGCGCTTTCGCCACCAATTTCTCGGCAAACTCCGCAATCCCCGGATTGTGCCCGATCATCATCACCACATCCGCCTGCGCGTGCCGCAGCACCGCCAGCATTACATCCACCCCGGCATGATACAAAGCCGGCTTCAACTCCATCAGCGGTGTCGCAGGCAAAGCCGGCGCAATCCCCGACCAAGTCTGCCGCGTCCTGACCGCATCCGAGCACAAAACCTTCTGCGGCACGTACCCGCGCGAGGCCAGCCACTGCCCCAAATCCGCCGCCGCCGCCTTCCCCCGTTCATTCAAAGGCCGGTCATGGTCCGGCGTCAAAGGATCGTCCCAAGCTGACTTGGCGTGGCGGGTCAAAATAAGGCGTTTCATGTGTGGAATGTTCCCATGTGATAGGCCGAGTGTTCCGCCAGTCTTGCATAGCCTTGCGACACCGGGCAAGCCCGTCGCACCGCACAACCGAAATTCATGCAATCCGCGCCGTCAGGCTGGCTCAGATAGGCATGACAGGCAGGCACATCATAGCCCGCCGCCCCCAACGCGCCCACCGGGCACGCCTGCAAACAAGGCCGCGCACAGCCCACACAAGGTGAGGTCGCCACCGACACCTCTACCCGCTCTTTCAACGCCAAAGCGCCGCGAAACGACACCATCAGCCCCTGTTCCGCCTGCACCAGCAACCGCACCGGACTGTCCCAGACCCGCCCGGTCCGCAAAGCCCATTGATAGAATGGATGATAGGGCGCGCCGCCAAACGGAAACAGCGCCTTCGCGCCCAGATCGCACGCCATCCGGCCAATCACCCGGCGCGACCAGCGGTCAATCGGGTCGGCCTTGCCATCCAGCCATTCCGGCTGGCTTTTCACATGCGCCCAATACCCCGGCTCCGCTGGCCCGAGCAGCAGAACCGAGCCGGTGCCGGCAGGCAGGCCCGCCTCATCCTCGCAGGTAAACCCGCCCAGCACCGCCAGACGATGCCGCGCCGCCATCGCCTCGATCACGCTCAACGAAACGGCAGCCATAGGCTCCATCCCAGCCGCGCTGGCTTCTCGTCCTGCCATTCCAGCCCCACCACCATGCCCTGATGTCCTGCCTCAGGTTGCGCCCGATAGGTGCCAAAAATCCTGTCCCAAACCGACAAGGCAAAGCCAAAATTGCTGTCATGTTCGGCCCGGATCACCGAATGATGCACCCTATGCATGTCCGGCGTCACCAAGACCAGCCGCACCACCCGGTCCAACCACACAGGCAATCGCAAATTGGCATGGTTGAACAAAGCCGTTCCATTCAGCAAGATCTCAAACAACACCACCGCAACCGCCTGCGGCCCCAGCGCATAGATCAGACCGATTTTCAGCCCCATCGAGGCCAAAATCTCCACGGGATGAAACCGCAAAGCCGTGGTTACATCCATATCGCGGTCGGCGTGGTGCATCCGGTGAAACCGCCAGAACAGCGGCACCTTATGGGTCAGCCAATGCTGTGCCCAGATCGCAAAATCCAACACCAGCAGGGCGAGCAAGACCTCAATCCACAGCGGCCACGCCACCCGGTTCAAGATGCCCCAGCCATGCGACCACGCATCCACTGCGGCCCCTACCGCCAAAAACGGCAAAATCACCGCCAGCGCCCGCAGCGCCAGAGTGTTCAAAATCGTCATGGAAAGATTGGTGAACCAACGCTGCCCCCGTCCCAGCACGCGCTTGCGCTTTGGGGCCAAAGCCTCCAGCCCGGCAAACAGCACAAACAGGCTCAGAAACACCGACATCCGCAGCATAACTTCATATCTCATCCGAGCCTCCGCCAAACAGCCTAGGCCGAGAACATCCAAAGGCAAGCGCTTTCACATTGGCTTAAATATCCCCGCCGGAGGCATCCGAGGCCAATGTCGGAAGCCTCCGGCGGGGATATTTGGACCAGTATGAACCCCTTAGCGTTTCACATGCGGCTTGACGCGCGGCGTGCTGGAGCGGATTTGGCTGCCTGCGCCATGATCAGTGAACAATTCCAACAGGCAGGCATTGGGAATGCGCCCGTCCAGAATCGTCACCGCCCGTGTCCCGGCTTCAATCGCCATCAGCGCGGTTTCGGTTTTCGGAATCATCCCGCCCGAGATCACCCCATCCGCCGTCATCTGCCGGATTTCCTCTGGGGTGATCTGCGTCATCACCTCGCCCGCGGCATTTTTGACCCCCGCCACATCGGTCAGCAGCAGCAAACGATCCGCCTGCAATGCGCCTGCAATCGCGCCCGCTGCGGTATCACCATTGACGTTGAAGGTCTCATTATCCGCCATGCCCGTGGCCACCGGGGCCACCACCGGGATGATGCCCGCATTGTACAAATCGCGCAAAACCTGCACATTCATCTCCACCGGACGGCCGACAAATCCCAGTTCCGGGTCATCGGCGACGCAGACCATCAGGTCATCATCCTTGCCGGAAATCCCCACCGCGCGCCCGCCTGCATCCATGATCGCCTGCACGATGCGCTTGTTGACCAGACCAGACAGGATCATCTCCACCACCTGCACCGTCGCCTTATCCGTCACGCGCTTACCGCGCACGAATTCCGATTTGATGCCCAGTTTGGCCAACATCTCATTGATCATCGGCCCGCCGCCATGCACCACAACCGGGTTCACCCCGACCTGCCGCATCAGCACCACGTCGCGGGCGAATTCCGCCATCGCGGCATCGTCGCCCATCGCATTGCCGCCAAATTTCACCACCACAACAGCGCCTTCAAAGCGTTGCAGATAGGGCAGGGCCTCGGACAGCATCTTGGCGGTGGTGATGGCATCGGTCATGGTCAGGGTCTGCTTTTGCATCGGGAAGACTCCAGGATTTTTTGCCTGATAGCCCCTTTGTGGCCCCCTGCCAAGCAAAGCTTTTGTGTCTGGGCAAAGGTTAAAATTCGCTAAATGGCCCTCGGCTAAGTGATTGAAATGATTTGATCGGGCCGGGTGTCCACGCGTGGACAGACTTGCAATCGCCGCCCAATGCCCTAGCTTGAGCCCAGCCAAGGAGACCACCATGCCCGAGCAGAAAACCCTCGTCCTGACCGGAGCCAGCCGGGGAATCGGCCACGCCACCGTGAAACGTTTCGGGGCCGAAGGCTGGCGGGTGCTGACCTGCTCGCGCCACCCCTTCGATCCGCGCTGCCCCTGGCCGGGGGGCGAGGAAAACCACATCGAAATCGACCTCGCTGACCCCAACAAAACCATCGCCGCGATGGAGACAATCAAGGCCAAACTGAACGGCAAACTGCACGCGCTGGTTAACAACGCCGGGATTTCCCCGAAAGGGCAGGGGGGCAAGCGGCTGAACACGCTAGAGACCGACCTGCGGACATGGGGACAGGTCTTTCACGTCAACTTCTTCGCAAGCGTGATCCTCGCCCGTGGCCTGCAAGCCGAACTCGCTGCCGCGAAGGGCTCGGTCGTCAACGTCACCTCTATCGCAGGCAGCCGGGTGCATCCCTTTGCCGGGGCCGCCTATTCCACCTCGAAAGCAGCGCTGGCCGCCCTGACTCGCGAGATGGCGCATGATTTCGGGCCGTTGGGGGTGCGGGTGAACGCGATTGCGCCGGCGTTCACCGCGACCAGACTGACGCAGGAGCGGCTGGACGACCCGGTGTTCATGCCCACGCTGCGCGACCGGCTCGCTCTGGACCGGGCGGCCGCGCCGGCCGACATCGCGCGCGCCGCCCTGTTCCTGACCAGCCCGGACGCCGCGTACATCACGGGCGTCGTGCTCCCGGTCGACGGCGGCACCACCGCC
>CAYLYV010000110.1:0-15483 GCA_964387655.1 uncultured Cypionkella sp.
GCGGGCGGTGGCGATGACGCGGCAGGCGATTTCGCCGCGGTTGGCAATCAGGATCTTGCGGAACATCTTGCTTGCCTCACATGCGAAACACGCCGAAGCGCGTTTCTGGGATCGGAGCGTTCAGGGCAGCCGACAGCGACAAGGCCAGAACCTGTCGCGTGCGGCGCGGGTCGATGATGCCATCGTCCCAAAGCCGGGCCGATGCATAAAGCGGGTGCGATTGACGCTCAAACATCTCGACGGTGGGGCGCTTGAACGCGGCCTCCTCCTCGGTCGACCAGCTGCCGCCCTTGCGCTCGATGGCGTCGCGGCGGACGGTGGCGAGGACGCTTGCCGCCTGTTCGCCGCCCATCACCGAGATGCGGCTGTTGGGCCATGTCCACAAAAAGCGCGGGCCATAGGCGCGGCCGCACATGCCGTAATTGCCTGCCCCGAAGGAGCCGCCGACCAAGAGCGTGATCTTCGGCACTTGGCTGGTGGCAACCGCCATCACCAGCTTGGCACCATCCTTGGCGATGCCACGGTTTTCAGCGGTGCGACCCACCATGAAGCCCGAAATGTTTTGCAGGAAAACCAAGGGGATGTTGCGCTGCGAGCAAAGCTCGACGAAATGCGTGGCTTTCAGCGCGGCTTCGGAAAAGATCACCCCGTTGTTGCCGATGATGCCCACCGGAATGCCCATCACATGCGCAAAGCCGCAGATGATCGTGGTGCCGTAGCGCGGTTTGAACTCGTCAAAGCGCGAGCCGTCCACCGTGCGGGCAATCACTTCGCGGATGTCATAGGGCGTTTTCACCTCGGCTGGCACCACACCCATCACCTCGGCGGGATCGTAGAGCGGCTCCTCCGGCGATTGCAGCACCAGTTGCGGCGGCTTTTGGCGGTTCAGGTTGGCGACCGCGCGGCGGGCAAGCGCCAGCGCGTGCAGATCGTCCTGCGCCAGCAGGTCGGCCACGCCGGAAAGCCGGGTGTGGACATCGCCACCGCCTAGGTCTTCGGCGCTGACCACCTCGCCTGTGGCAGCCTTAACCAGAGGCGGGCCAGCGAGAAAGATCGTGCCCTGACCCTTCACGATAATGGTGACATCCGACATCGCGGGCACATAGGCACCGCCAGCGGTACACGATCCCATGACGACGGCGATTTGCGCGATGCCCTGCGCCGACATATTGGCTTGGTTGAAGAAGATGCGGCCAAAATGGTCGCGGTCGGGGAACACCTCGTCTTGATTGGGCAGGTTGGCGCCACCAGAATCCACGAGGTAGACGCAGGGCAGCCGATTTTCGGCGGCGATTTCCTGCGCGCGCAGATGCTTCTTCACGGTCATCGGATAATAGGTGCCGCCCTTCACGGTGGCGTCATTGCAGATGATCATCACCTCTTGACCCTCGACCCGGCCGATCCCGGCGATCAGGCCCGCCGAGGGGCTGGCGCCGTCGTAAAGTCCGTGCGCCGCAAACAGGCCGATTTCCAGAAACGGCGCGCCTGCGTCGAGCAGGCGGTCGATGCGTTCGCGCGGCAACAGCTTGCCCCGGCTTTGGTGAAGATCACGCGCCTTGTCGCCGCCCCCGGCAAGCGCCACTCCTGCCGCCGCCCGCACCGTCTCAAGCGCGGCCATGTTTGCCGTCTGATTTGCCCGGAACGCCGCACTGCGCGGCGAGATATTGGTGGTCAGGACTGTCATGCGGTCATCGCCCCCATCAACTCGCGCCCGATCAACATACGACGGATTTCCGAGGTCCCCGCGCCGATTTCCATCAGCTTGGCATCGCGAAAGATCCGGCTGACCGGCGTTTCGTTCATAAACCCCGCGCCGCCCATGGCTTGCACCGCCTGATGTGCGACCTCCATCGCCGCTTCCGAGGCATAGAGCACGCAGGCGGCAGCGTCCTGCCGGGTGACGGTGCCGCGGTCGCAGGCGCGGGCGACCTCATAGACATAGGCGCGGGCCGAGTTCAGTTTGGTATACATGTCGGCAATCTTGGCCTGCATCAGTTGGAAGGAACCGATGCTTTGGCCAAACTGCTTGCGGCTGACCATGTAGGGCATGATCTCATCCAGACAGGCGGCCATGATGCCGGTGCCGATACCCGACAGCACCACGCGCTCGTAATCCAGACCTGACATCAACACCCGCACGCCCTTGCCCTCGGCACCCAGCAGATTTTCAGCGGGCACTTCGACATTGTCAAAGATCAGTTCGGCGGTGTTCGATCCACGCATCCCCAGCTTGTCGAAATGCGGCGAGGTGCTGAAGCCCTGCATGGTCTTTTCGACGATGAAGGCGGTCATGCCCTTTGATCCGGCAGCGGGGTCGGTTTTGGCATAAACCACCAGCACCTCGGCGTCGGGGCCGTTGGTGATCCAGTATTTCGTGCCGTTCAGCACATAGTGGTCGCCCTTTCGCTCGGCCCGCAGCTTCATGGATACCACGTCTGACCCGGCCTCTGCCTCGGACATCGCCAGCGCACCGACATGCGCCCCCGAGACCAGTTTCGGCAGGTATTTCTGCCGCTGCGCCGCCGTGCCGTTCAGCCTGATCTGGTTGACGCAGAGGTTGGAATGTGCGCCATAACTTAGGGCAATCGAGGCCGATGCGCGGGCGATTTCCTCGACCGCGACGACATGGGCGAGATACCCCATATCCGCACCGCCGTATGCTTCTGGCACCGTGATGCCCAGCAGGCCAAGACTGCCCATTTCAGCCCAAAGCTCGTCGGGAAAGATGTTGCGCTTGTCCACCTCCTGCGCGATGGGCTTCACCCGCTCTTGCGCCCAGCGGTGCACCATGTCGCGCAGCGCGCCCACCTCATCGCCCAGATCGAATTTCATAGATGCCAGAAACATCCGGTCCTCCCTATTCCGCAGCCATCGCCATGCGGCTGTTGCCTTGCAATGTGGCACGCAGTTTATCCCGCCGCGCCATCTGTTTTTGATAGGCCGCTAGCTTGACCGGACCATAGCCGCGGATTTCCAGCGGCAGCGCCAGCAGATCGCGCACCAAGCGCAGCGTGTCGGTGGTCAGCACCTGCTCGGCCAGCGCCAGATCATCCTCATACTGCGTGATCAAATCGCGCTCCAGCTTGCGGTCGTGACTGTGCCCGAACGGGTCTGCCCAACTGCCGCGCAGAAATTTGAACCGCGCGAGCAGGCCAAGCACGGGCAGGATCCATGCGCCGAATTCGCGCTTTTTGGGCCGCCCATCCGAGGCCTTGCCGGACAGGATCGGCGGGGCGAGGTTCAGCGACAGGCGGTAAGGGCCAGAGAACTCGGCCTCCAGCCCGGCGCGGAAGGCCGGCAGGCTGTAAAGCCGCGCCACCTCGTATTCGTCCTTGTAGGCCAGAACTTTGGCGTAAGTCTCTGCCACTACAAGGCTCAGGTCATTGTCGCCCACACGTTCGGGCCGGGCGGCGGAAGCGATCCGGGCCACGCCGTCCAGATAACGCCGGGCAAGGCCCGTGTTCTGGTAAGCCCGCAGATGGTCGGCGCGGCTTGTGATCAGCGCGTCAAGCGGCAGGGTGTCGGGCGTGGGCGTCTCCGCCCCGATGCCTGCCAGAGTGGCCACCTTCGCCGGGTCATGCGCCAGCAGGCGGCCCCAGTTGAACGCCTCGGTGTTGGACTTGACCGCCGTGCCGTTCAAGCGGATGGCCTCAAGGATCGAGGCATTGGCCAAGGGCACCATCCCGGATTGCCAAGCATAGCCCAGCATCATCAAGTTCGCCCCGATCGCATCGCCGGTCAGACGGGTGGCCAGATCCGAGAAGTTCAGGAAATGCCGCGCCGAACGTACCGCCCCCGCCACGCAGGCCTCCGAGCTGGCTTCCTTAAAGTCAAAGTCCCGACGGCGGATGAAATCCGATACCGGCGTGACATGGGTGTTCAGCACCGCCTGCGTCCGGTCGGGGCTGCATACAAGGATGCAGTCCTTCGACGCGGCCACCACGGAATCCGCGCCGAGCAAAACATCGGCCGATCCTGCCGCGATGCGAGGCGCGGCGATGGGGCGGTCGGGGCGCGAGATGCGGACATGGCTCATCACCGCGCCGCCTTTCTGCGCCAGTCCTGCCATGTCCAGCACCATTGGGATTTTGCCCTCGACATGAGCGGCCATGGCCAGAATGGCACTGATGGTCAGCACGCCGGTGCCACCGACACCAGCAAGGGCAAGGTTCCAAGCCCGCTCGATCTGCGGCAGCATCGGGTCGGGCAGGGTGGAAACATCCGCCCCGCCTAACGGTTGGTTCTTGCGCAACGCCCCGCCGCGCACGGTGACAAAGGACGGGCAAAACCCCTTGAGGCAAGAGTAATCCTTGTTGCAGGCCGATTGGTTGATCCGCCGCTTGCGGCCCTGATCGGTCTCCAGCGGCTCAATGGCGATGCAGTTCGACTGCACCGAACAATCGCCACAGCCTTCGCAGACCGCGGGGTTGATCCAGACCCGCATATCGGGATCCACCGCCGTGCCCCGCTTGCGCCTGCGGCGCAATTCGGCAGCGCAGGTCTGCTCGAAGACGATCACCGTAACGCCGGGCACTTCGCGCAAAGCCAGCATCACCGCGTCGATGTCGTCACGATGGCGGATCTCGGTGCCGGGGGCGAGGTCTGCGGCGCGGTAAGCTTCGGGATGGTCGGACATCAGCACGATCCGCGCCACGCGCTCGTGGTAGACCTGATGGGTGATTTGCTCGGGCGAAAGCTCGCCGTCAATCGGCTGGCCTCCGGTCATCGCCACGGCATCATTGACCAGTATCTTGTAGGTCAGATTGACCCCTGCCGCGACCGACTGACGGATCGCCAGCGTGCCGGAATGGAAATAGGTGCCGTCACCGATATTGACGAAACGGTGCGCCTCGTCGGTGAAGCGGCTGATTGCCGTCCATGCCACACCCTCGCCGCCCATATGGCTGAAGGTTTCAGTGCGACGGTCCATCCATTGCGCCATGAAGTGGCAACCGATCCCGGCCATCGCCTTCGATCCTTCCGGCACCCGGGTAGAAGTGTTGTGCGGGCATCCGGCGCAATAATGCGGCAGACGCAAGACCGGGGGAATATGGGCCTCAGCCCGCGCCTCGGCCCGATGCAGGGCCTCGACGCGGGCGGTTAGCCGAGCGGCGAGGTCACCGGGCAGATCAAACCGCAAGACCCGCTCGGCAATGGCGCCCGCCACCATGCCCACGGTCAGCCCGGCGGAGAGATGGAGGAACGGCTTGCCTGCCTCATCGAACTTGCCGACGATGCGGGGCCGCACATCGGCGCGCCAGTTGAACAGTTGTTCCTTGATCTGGTTCTCGATGATCTCGCGACGTTCCTCGACAATCAGCACCTCCTCCAGTCCCTGCGAGAAGGCGCGGATGCCTTCGGGTTCCAGCGGCCACGGCATACGCACCTTATAGAGACGCAGCCCGATCAGCGCCTGCTCCTGCGGACCAAGCCCCAGTTCCGCCAAAGCCTGCCGCACATCCTCATAGGCCTTGCCCGAGGCGACAATGCCAAAGCGGGCATTGGCGTGGTCGATGATCAGGCGGTCGACGCCATTGGCGCGCGCAAAGGCGATGGCGGCATAGCCCTTGTGCTCTTGCAGCCGTTCGTCCTGCACCAGCGGCGGATCGGGCCAGCGCAGGTTCAGCCCGTCAGGCGGCAATTCGAAGTCGGTGGGCAGCACAAACTGCCGCGCCTCTTGCGCCAGATCGACGACAGAGGTGATCTCGACCGTCTCGGAAATCACCTTGAAGCCAACCCAGCAGCCGGAATAGCGCGACATGGCGATGCCGAGCAGGCCCATCTCGAGGAACTCATGTACCGAAGACGGGTAAAGCATCGGCATCAGGGCCGAGATGAAGGCATGATCGGACTGGTGCGGGATTGAGGACGACTTGCAGGTGTGATCGTCGCCCGCAATCGCCAGCACGCCGCCATACCGCGCCGACCCTGCGGCATTGGCGTGTTTGAAGACATCGCCGGAGCGGTCGACACCCGGCCCCTTGCCATACCAGATGCCAAGGATGCCATCCTTGCGGGCACTCGGCGACAGCTGCAACTGTTGGCTGCCCCAGACGGCAGTTGCGGCCAGATCTTCGTTCAATCCCGGCTGGAACACCACCTCATGCCGGTCCAGAAACTTGCGGGCCTTGACCAGTTGCTGATCATACCCACCCAAGGGAGAGCCGCGATAGCCCGAGATGAATCCTGCGGTGTTCAGCCCGTTGCTGTGGTCGCGGCGCATCTGGGTCATTGGCAGCCGGACCAAGGCCTGTGTCCCGGTCAGCAAGACCGACCCGCTTTCCGCCGTGTACTTGTCGTCCAGTGTGATGGCCATGTGCATCCTCCCGACGCGGCTTGGTCCTTCTGGCAGCACTCTAGCGTAGGTTGCGGGAAACAAGGTCGCTATTGCTGACCTTATTGACGGCTCTCTTGCAACATTGTACCACTTATACGTTCCTCAGGGGCAGGTTGTTCTGCATTCTGCGCGGATTTTACCGCATTTGTGATAACGGGTGAAACATGCTGCTTGACGATTCGGATCGACGTATCCTGAAAGCGCTGCAAGAGCGGCCCGACCTGACGCTGCGGGAATTGGGAGAGGTCACCGGCCTCAGCCACTCGCCCTGCTGGCGGCGGCTGCAACGGCTTCAAGAGGCGGGGGCTATCAGCGCCAAACGGTTCGTCGTCGATCCCGAGGCCATCGGATTCGAGATTCTGGTGTTTTGCTTTGTGAAAATCTCCCATCACCAACGAGACAGACTCAAAGCCTTCGAAGATGCCGTGGCGAAAGTCCCTGAGATCATGCAATGCTACTCGCTAAGTGGCGAATATGACTATGTGCTGCAGGTGATCGCGACCAGCGTTCGCGAGTATGAGGCGACGGTGAAGAATGCACTTGTCGAACTGCCAAATGTGCAGTCGATCAACACCAGTTTCACGCTGAAGCGGGTCAAGAACAGCCTGAACGTGCCGCTCTGAGGCATATTTTGAATGCTGGCCAATGCCGATACTGTTGCCGCCGTTTCATGACCGCTACCGCCGAAACGGCAATCGTGGTCTTTGGGTATGATCCATGGGCCCGAAGTCTAGACACTCATTGTTGCGGCGACGGCGCGGTTCCACCGGGCGTATTTGGCGGCGCGTTTGGTCTCATCCATCAGCGGGAGAAACTGCCGTTGCAGCGCCCATGATTTCTGGAACTCGGCAGGCGCGGGGCAGATCCCGGCCTTCAGCCCCGCCAGATAGGCCGCTCCTAAAGCGGTGGTTTCGGTGATCACCGGGCGATCCACGGGGGCACCCAGAATATCGGACAGAAACTGCATCGCCCAGTCCGAGGCGGTCATGCCACCGTCCACCCGCAAGACACCTTCCGCCGCGACACCCCAATCGGCGCGCATCGCTTCCAGCAGGTCGCGGGTTTGGAAGCCGACGCTTTCGAGGGCGGCTTTCGCGAGTTCGGCGGGGCCGGAGTTGCGGTTCAACCCATAGATCGCGCCGCGGCAATCGGGCCGCCAATAGGGCGCGCCAAGCCCGGTGAAGGCGGGGACGAGGATCACGTCTTGCGCAGGGTCGGCGGCTTCGGCGAGGGGTTGGGTTTCTTTTGCCTCGCGGATAATCTTGAGGCCGTCGCGCAGCCATTGGACGACCGCGCCTGCGATGAAGATGGAGCCTTCGAGGGCGTAGGTGGGTTTGCCGTCCAACTGGTAGGCGATGGTGGTCAGCAAGCGGTTTTTCGACGGCACCATTTTATCGCCCGTATTGAGCAAAGCGAAGCAGCCGGTGCCGTAGGTGGATTTCATCATGCCGGGCTGGAAGCAGGCTTGCCCCACCGTGGCGGCTTGCTGATCGCCTGCGACGCCGAGGATCGGGATTTCATGGCCGAACAGATCGGCGCGGGTCAGGCCGAAATCGGCGGAGCTGTCGCGGACTTCGGGGAGGAGTTGCATCGGGATGTCGAGGAGGCCGCAGATCTCGGCGTCCCATTCTCCGGTTCCGATATTATAGAGAAGGGTGCGGGCGGCGTTGGTGGCGTCGGTGGCGTGGGTGCGGCCGCCGGTCAGTTGCCAGATCAGGTAGGAGTCGACGGTGCCAAAAGCGAGTTCTCCGTTTGCGGCGCGGGTGCGGGCGTTGGGGATGTGATCGAGCAGCCATTTCAGTTTGGTGCCGGAGAAGTAGGGGTCGAGCAGCAGGCCGGTGCGGGCGGTGATCATCGGCTCAAAGCCTGCGTCTTTCAGGGCGGTGCAGGTGGCGGCGGTGCGGCGGTCTTGCCAGACGATGGCGTTGTGGAGCGGTTGGCCGCTGGCGCGGTCCCACAGCAGGGTGGTTTCGCGTTGGTTGGTGATGCCGATGGCGGCGATGGAGTGGGCATCTATTCCGGCGCGTTCGATGGCGGCGCGGGTGGTGGCGGCGACGGTGGCCCAGAGGTCGGCGGGATCATGTTCGACCCAGCCCGGTTGGGGGTAGTGTTGCGGAAACTCGGCTTGGGCGGAGGCGATGACTTTCAGGCCCGCATCAAACAGAATGGCGCGGGAGGAGGTGGTGCCTTGGTCGATGGCGAGGATATGGGTCATGTGGCCTCCGGGGTGGTATGGTCCCAACTCGGGACCTTTTATTGTTGTTTTATATCAGATGGTTGGGGTGGTCGCGTTAAGGGACTTTTAACGTTTGGGGCTGAGTTTAGGGCAAGACGCCTTCGCGGGAAACCGCGCTCTGCTGCATTGAGGTTGCTTGGGGGTTTCACACCCCCAAACCCCCGTGGGATATTTAAGGACAGATGAAACAATTTTAGAAAAATTGTAGGGAATTGACTCAAGGTTCGTCCGTGCAGCGATCCTGTGCAAGAAAAAGGGCGAGGCTTGCACCCCGCCCCCTTTTGTCAGCCTGTCAGATCACTTCTGCCAGGATTTGATCAGCTCGTCATAGGCAATCGTCTCACCCTGCGGCTTTTCATTTTCCAGCTTGGCGACGGGCGAACCGGGCGCATCCAGCCAGACTTGCGGGTCTTGCTCGTCGTTCAGCTTCGGCCCGATGTCGCCTTGGACACCAGCTTTCTCAAGCCGACCCAGCACTTTTTCCTGCTCGGCGCAGAGAGCATCCAGCGCTTCTTGCGGGGTTTTCTCACCCGACATGGCGTCGCCGATGTTCTGCCACCACAGCTGCGCCATCTTCGGATAATCCGGGATGTTGGTGCCGGTGGGCGACCATGCCACCCGGGCGGGCGAGCGGTAGAATTCGATCAGGCCGCCGAGTTTGGCGGCGCGATCGGTGAAGTGCTGGCTGTCGATGGTGGATTGACGGATGAAGGTCAGGCCCACATCAGACTTCTTCATATCGACGGTTTTCGAGGTGACGAACTGGGCGTAAAGCCAAGCCGCCTGTGCGTGATCGAGCGGCGTCGATTTCATCAACGTCCACGAGCCCACGTCCTGATAGCCAACCTTGGTGCCTTCCGACCAGTAAGCGCCGTGTGGCGAGGGGGCCATGCGCCATTTCGGCGTGCCGTCGTCATTCATCACCGGCAGGCCGGGTTTCACCATATCGGCGGTGAAAGCGGTGTACCAGAACGCTTGCTGGGCGATTTCACCCTGTGCAGGCACTGGGCCAGCTTCACCGAACACCATACCAGCCGCCGAAGGGGGTGCGTATTTTTGCAGCCATTCGATGGATTTGGTGATGGCATAAACCGCCGCTGCGTCATTGGTGGCACCGCCACGCGCTACACAAGAGCCGACAGGACGCGAGTTTTCGTCCACCCGGACGCCCCATTCATCAACCGGCAAGCCGTTCGGTTCACCCTTGTCGCCCATCCCGGCCATCGACATCCACGCGTCGGTGTAACGCCAGCCCAAGCTTGGGTCTTTCTTGCCGTAATCCATGTTGCCATAGACCTTGGCCGGACCGCCCATATAGGACATATCGCGCCCGGTGAAGAATTCGGCGATGTCTTCATAGGCCGACCAGTTGATCGGAACGCCGAGATCATAGCCGTATTTGGCTTTGAAATCGTCTTTGGTTTTCTGATCGTTGAACCAGTCGTAGCGGAACCAGTAGAGGTTGGCGAACTGCTGGTCGGGCAGTTGATAGAGCTGACCATCGGGCGCGGTGGTGAATTTGGTGCCGATGAAATCCGCCAGATCAAGGCCGGGGTTGGTGACGTCTTTGCCTTCATTCGCCATGAAATCGGTCAGGCTGCGGGCTTGCTGATAGCGCCAATGGGTGCCTATCAGATCGCTATCGTTGATATAGGCGTCATAGATGTTTTCGCCCGACTGCATTTGGGTTTGCAGCTTTTCAACAACATCGCCTTCGCCGATCAGATCGTGGGTGACTTTGATGCCGGTGATCGCGGTGAACGCCGGAGCCAGCACTTTGGCTTCGTATTCATGCGTGGTCAGGGTTTCCGAGGCGACCTTGATCTCCATGCCGGCATAGGGCTTGGCGGCGGTCTCAAACCATTGCATTTCGGCTTCTTGATCGGCGCGCGGCAGCACCGAGAGATCGCCGATTTCTTTGTCGAGGAAAGCCTTTGCCGCCTCCATGTCGGCAAAAGCCGGCATCCCATAGGCCATCAGCGCAAGCGCAATGGCGGTTGATGTTGTGCGCAGTCTCATTCGATTCCTCCCAGAATGTTGAGTGTCGGTTCGTTATGGCCCGGCGGTGGCCCGCCGGGGTGGTTTGCTGCCGTCAGACCCAGCGGAACACCGCGGAGGCATAGACGAGGCAGAGGATCAGCGCCCAAGTCAGCGGTGCGCCGAAGAAGAACAGCCAGGCCAGATTGATGAAGGCCGAGCCGAGTAGGGTGATGAACAGCCGGTCGCCACGGGTGGTCTCAATGCGCAGGATGCCGTGACGCGGTGTTTCGGGGTAGCGGATCGCGAGCAAAGTGAAGGTGATCAGCAAGACCGCGATGATGTAGAAGAACAGGGCTACCGGGAAGGTCCATGCCATCCAGCCGCCGCTGATCATCGGGTCAAACCATTGGAAACCTTCGTCGTTGCGCGGCGTGGCCCAGATCAGGAAGGCCAAGACGGCGATCATGGTGGCGGCGATGGTGGCGAAGATGGTGTTCCAGCGTGTGGCGGTCATATCAAACCCTCCCGAGGGCGAAGCCCTTGGCGATGTAGTTGCGCACGAAGTAGATCACGAGGGCGCCGGGGATGATGGTCAGCACCCCGGCGGCGGCGAGCACGCCCCAATCCATGCCAGAGGCGGAAACCGTGCGGGTCATGGTGGCGGCGATGGATTTGGCGTTCACCGCCGTGAGAGTGCGCGACAGCAGCAGTTCCACCCAGGAGAACATGAAGCAGAAGAAGGCGGCGACACCGATGCCAGAGGCGACCAAGGGCATGAAGATACGGATGAAGAAGCGACCGAAGGAATAGCCGTCGATATAGGCGGTTTCGTCGATTTCCTTCGGCACGCCGCGCATGAAGCCTTCAAGGATCCAGACGGCGAGGGGGACGTTGAACAGGCAATGCGCGAGGGCCACCGCGATATGGGTGTCGAACAGGCCGATGGAGCTGTAAAGCTGGAAGAACGGCAGCGCGAACACGGCGGGGGGCGACATCCGGTTGGTCAGCAGCCAGAAGAACAGGTGTTTGTCGCCCATGAAGCTGTAGCGCGAGAACGCATAGGCGGCGGGCAGGGCGACGGTGATCGAAATCACCGTGTTCATCACCACATAGATCATCGAATTGACGTAGCCCATATACCAGGACGGATCGGTCAGGATGGTGACGTAGTTGGCGAAGGTCAGGTTCTTCGGGAAGAGCGAGAAGGTCGAGGTGATCTCGGTGTTGGTTTTCAGGCTCATGTTGATCAGCCAGTAGATCGGGATCAGCAGGAACAAGAGGTAGACGGTCATGGTGATGGCGGAGGCGCGGTTCTTCATCATTTCGTCTCCTGCGCATCGAGGGTGGTCATCACGGTGTAGAACACCCAGCTCACCAGCAGGATCACGAGGAAATACATGATCGAGAAGGCGGCGGCGGGGCCGAGGTCGAACTGGCCGACGGCCATTTTCACCAGGTCGATGGACAGGAAGGTGGTGGAGTTGCCGGGGCCGCCGCCGGTCAGCACGAAGGGCTCGGTGTAGATCATGAAGCTGTCCATGAAGCGCAAGAGCACGGCGATCAGCAGCACGCCGGACATTTTCGGCAGCTCGATGTAGCGGAACACAGACCAGCGGCTGGCTTGGTCGATCTTGGCGGCTTGATAGTAGGCTTGCGGGATAGATTGCAGGCCTGCGTAGCACAGCAAGGACACCAGCGAGGTCCAGTGCCAGACATCCATCACCACGATGGTGATCCAAGCATCCAAGGCGTCGTTGGTGTAGTTGTAATCGACGCCGATATTGGCAAGACCACGGCCGAGCAGGCCGATGTCGACGCGGCAGAAGATTTGCCAGATGGTGCCGACGACGTTGAACGGGATCAGCAAGGGCAGGGCCATCAGCACGAGGCAGAAGCTGGCCCAGAAGCCTTTCTTCGGCATGTTCAGCGCGACGAAAATCCCCAAAGGCACCTCGATGGCGAGGATGATGGCGGAGAACAGCACTTGGCGACCAAGGGCTGCGTGCATCCGGTCAGACGAAATCATTTCTTCAAACCAGCCGAGGCCGTTCCAGAAGAAATCATTGGAGCCGAAGGTGTCATTCATCGAATAGTTCACCACCGTCATCAGCGGGATCACGGCGGAAAACGCCACCACGATCAGCACCGGCAGCACAAGGAACCATGCTTTGTTGTTCTGGGTCTTTTCCATCAGACGGCCCCTCCCTGCACGCGGCAGTCATCGGCGTAGACGTTGATGCGCGAAGGCGCGAAGCGGACGCGGGTTTGGTCGGTGGCGATTTCGGCACCTTCGGCGGCGATGACGTTCACCACTTGGCCCGCGACCTCGCCGCGAATGATGCGGTGGCGGCCAACGTCTTCGACGCGACGAATGGTGATCGGCAGGCCCTCGGTTGCGGAAAGTTCGCAATATTCCGGGCGGATGCCGATTTGGGTGCGGCCGGTTTGTGGGGCGTAGGATGCGCCCAAGGTCACGTCGATGCCTTGCAGATGCGCCACGTTGCCTGACACGGAAGCATTGAGCAGGTTCATCCCCGGCGAGCCGATGAAATAGCCGACGAAGGTATGCGCGGGGGCTTCAAACAACTCCTCTGGCGTGCCCATTTGCACGACACGGCCATCATACATGACGACGACTTTATCGGCGAAGGTCAGGGCTTCGGTCTGGTCATGCGTCACATAGATCATGGTATGGCCGAATTCGCGGTGCAGTTGCTTGAGCTGCGTGCGCAGCTCCCATTTCATATGCGGGTCGATCACGGTCAGTGGTTCGTCAAACAGGATGGCGTTGACGTCTTCGCGCACCATGCCGCGACCAAGGCTGATCTTTTGCTTGGCATCGGCAGTGAGGCCGCGGGCTTTGCGATCGAGGGTGGATTCCATGCCGATAGTGTGGGCAATCGCCGCGACACGGGCCTTGATATAGGCCGGGTCCATGCCACGGTTGCGCAGCGGGAAGGCGAGGTTTTCGCGCACGGTCATGGTGTCGTAGACCACCGGGAACTGGAACACCTGCGCGATGTTACGCTCGGATGTTTCGGCATTGGTCACGTCGCGGTCGCCAAACAGCACCCGGCCTTGGCTGGGGCGCAACAGGCCGGAAATGATGTTCAGCAAGGTGGTTTTGCCACAACCGGACGAGCCGAGCAGGGCATAAGCGCCGCCGTCTTGCCAGACGTGATCCATCTGTTTCAACGCATAATCCGCGTCGCTGCTGGGGGTGGCGCTGTAGCTGTGCGCGAGGTTTTTGAGGGTAATTTGCGCCATTATGCAGCCACCGCGTAAGCGGCGGTTGAGGCCAAAAGCCCGTCGCCGTCAAAGACATAGATATGGGCGGGGTCGAGCCAAAGGCTGACCTTATCGCCCGCGTTGAGGCTCTGCACGCCATGCACAAGTGCTACCCAACGGTCTTGGCCGTGCTGCAGATGTAGGAAGGTTTCTGATCCGGTGATCTCGGACGCCGTGGTGGTGCAGGGCAGTTCGATGGCGTTGGCGCTGGGTTTGTGCAGGTGCAGATGGTTGGCGCGGAAGCCTGCGGTGTAGCTGCCATTGGGCAGGGTGTTGAAGGCCTGCGCTTGGGTGTCGCCAAAGCGCAAAGCATTGCCCTGCTTGGTGAAATTCAGGAAGTTCATCGGTGGATCAGAGAATACGCGGGCGGTGGTGGCATCGACCGGGTGGCGGTAGACATGCGGCGTCGCACCAAACTGGGTGACGCGGCCTTGCCACAGTGTCGCGGTATTGCCGCCGAGCAGCAGGGCTTCCTCGGGTTCGGTGGTGGCATAAACGAAAATCGCGCCGGATTTCTCGAAAATACGTGGGATTTCAGCGCGCAGTTCCTCGCGCAGTTTGTAGTCGAGGTTGGCGAGCGGTTCGTCCAGAAGCACGAGGCCGGCCTCTTTCACCAAAGCGCGGGCGAGGGCGCAGCGTTGTTGCTGGCCACCCGAAAGCTCCAGCGGTTTGCGTTGCAGCATTGGGGTCAGCTTCAGCATTTCAGCGGTTTCGCGCACGGCGCGGTCAATTTCGGCGGTGGATTTGCCGATCAGGCGGAGGGGGGAGGCGATGTTGTCGTAAACAGACATGCCGGGGTAGTTGATGAATTGCTGATAAACCATCGCAACCTTGCGATCTTGTACACGCATGCCGGTGACATCTTTGCCCTGCCAGAAAATCCCGCCCGTCGTGGGTTGATCCAGCCCCGCCATCAGCCGCATCAGGCTGGTTTTTCCCGACAAGGTTGGCCCCAGCAGCACGTTCATCGTGCCGTTTTCCAGCGTCAGGTTGGTGGGCTGGATATAGGTCTGGCCCTTCACCACACGCGAGACGGAGTACAGTTCAATCGACATGTCGGTTCCTCATTCCGCCGCAGGGCTGATCGCCCTTTGGGTATTGATAGCAGCCATGAAGGCCGAAAGTTGAGTGATTTGTGTGTCGTTCAGCCGCAGGCCGAGCTTGGTGCGGCGCCAGATGATATCGGCGGCAGTTTGGGCGAATTCATGGGTGATCAGCCAGCGGACTTCGGCCTCGGTCAGGGTGGCACCGAAGTCTTGGCCGAGGTCTGCGGCTTGGGTGGCGGGGCCGAGCAGGGTTTTGGCCTCGGAGCCATAGGCGCGGATCAGGCGGGCGGCCCAATAGGGGGTGAGAAACGGGTAGGATTGCGCGAGGCTGGCGGTGAGTTTCGCCACATCGGTATGCGGGAAATCACCGCCGGGCAGCGGCGCGCGGGCGGTCCAAGCGGGTTTGGCATGCGGGAAGAACGGGGTGAGTTTGGCCAAGGCGCTTTCGGCGAGGCGGCGGTGGGTGGTGATCTTGCCGCCGAACACGTTCAAGAGCGGTGCGCCGTTCTGGTCCAGCGACAGCACATAATCGCGGGTAGCGGCGGTAGCCGAGGTGGCGCCGTCATTATAGAGCGGGCGGACGCCGGAATAGGTCC
>CAYLYV010000111.1:0-15317 GCA_964387655.1 uncultured Cypionkella sp.
CCACGGGCGCGGTCACCGGAGCCGAGGCGCTGATCCGGTGGCAGCCACCCGGTGCAGACCCGATCCTGCCGGCCCAGGTCATCTCGGTGGCCAAGGGAACGGGGACCATCCGTCCAATGGGGGCACTGGCCGTGCCCCCGGGGGGTGGGACGGGATCGGGATTCACGAGCGCGCTGCGCAGGGCCTCTTTCAGAATCGGCTGCCAGTGGCTGGGCTGCATCAGGGCTGCCAGACCATAGCGGCCACCGCCACCGGTGCCGCCTTGCTCGCGCTTGCCGTTGGATTCGATGATCACCGAGACATTCATCCGCGCCATCGGGCGGACATCTGAATAGCGCAGGCCTTCGGGGCGCAGGATTTCGACCTCTTGCAGCCCTGCGGCGATGGTGGCCGAAACCTGCACCACCCGGGGATCGAGGGCGCGGGCGTAGGCGTCGATCTCTTTCAAGAGATCAATTTTGACGGCAAACACCGCGTCGGCCATTGGATCGGCATCGCTGTAGAGTTTGATATTGGTGCGTTTGGGGGCATCTGCCAGGGTGCCGCCGCCGTCGCCTACGGCGAGGCGCGCGGTTTCGGCGGCGCGTTTCAGGGCGTGTTCGCTGATCTCAGTCGAATGGGCATAGCCTGCGACTTCGCCCCGCACGGCGCGCAGGCCGAAGCCTTCGGAGGCGTCGTAGCTGGCATTTTTGATGCGGCCATCATCGAGCACGATGGCTTCGGAGCGGCGGCGCTCGAAGAACAATTCTCCGTCGTCCGCGCCTGCGGTGGCTGCGCGCAGGGTGACCAGTGCTGCGGCTTCATCGAGATGGGATTCAAACGGGCGGAACGGGGTGTCGGTGGCAGCGGTGGACATCAGCACAGGGCCTTTCGGGGCGCGATCTGGCCCGGTTGTAGCGAACTTAAGCGGCAGGTCGGGGCATCGCAAGGCGGGGTTTGCGGTTTTCCTAGCGCGCCCCGCGTGGATTGCCAGCCGCAGAGCGTGGGATTTTTGCTTTGATCTTGGTCAACTGGCGCGGTTTTGCCGCAGCTTACTCTTGTCGGGAAGCGGCTAATATGGTTTCACAGGCCAGAGATAACGGGATTCTGCCCCCTGTTTGGGCATGGTCAAAAAGGCGGCGTGAAAGCCGCCCTTGGATACGGGAAATGAACATGCGTCTTATGTCGTCTTTCAACGCTGCAGCCGTAGCCGGTCTGGGTTTGCTGATGCAGCCCAGCTTCGCCCTGGCGCAGGCTTTGGAAACCGTTGGGGCTCCGGTTCCGTATGGCACCGAGCATCAACCGGCGGCGACCAACATCGCCCGCGATCTGCAATGGCTGGATCACATGATTCTGGTCATCATCACGGCGATCGTGGCGTTCGTGACCTTGCTGCTGGCGTATATCATTGTGCGTTATAACCGGAAGCGGAACCCGACCCCGGCGACCTTCACGCATAACTCGCCGCTGGAAGTGGCGTGGACGATCATCCCGATCCTGATTCTGGTGTTCATCGGTTCGTTCTCGCTGCCCGCCCTGTTTGAGCAGCAAGAAATTCCGGTGGCCGATATCACCATCAAGGCGACGGGGAACCAGTGGTATTGGTCCTATGAATACCCGGATGTGAAGGTCGGTGAAGCCGATACGCTGAAATTTGACGCCTTCCGCATTGATGGCGCGATGAAGATTGACGATGCGGCAGCAGGTTGGGGCGATGATCAGCCGATGTCGACCGCTGGCGTGATGAGCGATGTGGCGGTGAAGAAGCTGGCTTACTACGGCTACAAGAAAGAAGATTTCCTGTTGGCCACCGACAATGCTGTGGTGATCCCGGTGGGCAAAACCGTGGTGATGAATGTGACCGGGGCGGATGTGATCCATGCTTGGGCGATGCCTGCGTTCGGTGTGATGCAATCGGCGGTGCCGGGACGTTTGGGCCAGTTGTGGTTCAAGGCCGACCGTGAGGGCATCTACTTTGGCCAATGCACCACTTTGTGCGGCAAGGACCATGCCTATATGCCAATCACGGTGAAAGTGGTCAGCCAAGCGGCTTATGATGCGTGGATCGCGCAGGCCACCACGACGGGCAATCTGCGGCTCGCATCGAACTGAGGCCCAAGTTAGGGCAAGAGGGCTCCCACCCGTTGGGGGCCTTTGACATACCAGAAAGCCAGGACACGTTATGACCGATATCCGGTCTTTTGAGGCCCCGAAAGAAGCGGGATTTGGCGATTTCGTGCAGCTGTTGAAGCCGCGCGTGATGTCGCTTGTGGTGTTCACCGCGTTTGTGGGCTTGCTGGTGGCGCCGGTGCATCTGCATCCGGTGGTCAGCTTTACCGCGATTTTGTTCATTGCCTTGGGCGCGGGCGCGTCTGGCGCGCTGAATATGTGGTGGGATGCGGATATTGACGCGATCATGCGCCGGACCAAGGGCCGTCCGGTGCCTGCGGGGCTGGTGCAGCCGGGGGAAGCTTTGGCGATTGGGCTGGCGCTGTCGGGCATCTCGGTGGTGATGCTGGCGCTGGCGACCAATATGTTGGCGGGGGCACTGCTGGCGTTCACGATTTTCTTTTATGCCGTAGTCTATTCGATGTGGCTGAAGCGTTCGACGCCGCAGAACATCGTGATTGGCGGCGCGGCGGGCGCGTTTCCTCCGATGATCGGGTGGGTTGCGGCGACGGGTTCGATCTCGGTGGAAGCGGCGCTGATGTTCATGCTGATCTTCATGTGGACGCCGCCGCATTTCTGGGCTTTGGCTTTGTTCATGAACGAGGATTATTCCAAGGCGGGCGTGCCGATGCTGACGGTGACGCATGGCAAGAAAGTCACCCGCAATCATGTGCTGGGCTATACTTTGGCGCTGATCCCGTTTGCGATTGGCCTTGGCTTCACCTCAATCGGTGGGCCGGTCTATCTGGCGATTTCGGTGTTGCTGAATGCCGAGTTCCTGCGCGGGGCGTATCGGATCTGGAAGCGGGATGAGGTGATGGCCGAAGCCGACGGCTATAAGGTTGAGAAATCGGTGTTCCGGTTCTCGCTGCTGTATCTGTTCCTGCATTTCACCGCGTTGTTGGTTGAGGCTGTGCTGCACAGCTCTGGCATGGGGGGGTGGTGATGGCGTTTCCAGCACCGGAACATGAGATTCACCGCAGGCGGTTTTCGCGCAATCTGGGCGTGGGGCTGGCGCTGACCTGCTTTGTTGCCTTGGTGTTTGCGCTGACCGTGGTGAAGGTGACCGAAGGTGATATGGGCCATGCCAATGATGCGCCGGGGATGCTGGGCTCGACCCAGCCGATAGCGCCGGAATTGCCTGCGCCCGCGCCTGCCGCTGGGGCGGTGAGCCCATGAGCAAGTCCGTGAATGCACAAAAGAAAACCGCCGCCGTGCTGGCGGGCGTTGCCGCGGTGATGCTGTCGTTGTCCTTTGCGGCAGTGCCGTTTTACAACTGGTTCTGCCGGGTCACGGGCTATGCGGGCACCACTTCGGTCGCCGCGACCGGGGCTGATGAGGTGCTGGAGCAGACCGTGAAAATCCGCTTTGACGCCTCGCTCGAAGCCGGGATGCCGTGGGAATTCCGTGCGGTGCAGCCCTCGATGGAACTGCATATCGGGGAAACGGGTCTTGCATTCTTTGAGGCCTATAACCCGACCGACAAAGCGGTGGGGGGCCAAGCCAGCTATAACGTCACGCCGGATCAATCGGGCGGCTATTTCACCAAGATCGAGTGTTTCTGCTTCACCGAGCAGATTTTGCAACCCGGCGAGCGGGTGCAGATGCCGGTGAGTTTCTACGTTGATCCGTCGATCATGCAGGACAAGGAAGCCAGTCTGATCAAAGAGATCACTCTGTCTTACACCTTTCACGTCGCCGATATTCCGCAAAAGCAAGCTGCCAATACCGTGGCACCCGCTCTTGCCGAGACGCCCGCCAAGCTTATAGAATAAAGACAAGAAAACCGAGGGAACCCGACCATGGCCCACGCCAAGAACCACGATTACCACATTCTTCCGCCGTCGATCTGGCCGTTTTTCGGGGCTGCCAGCGCGTTTACCATGCTGGGTGGCTCGGTGCTGATGGTGTCGCCCAACATCTCTCCCCAAGCGACATTCTTGGGCATCGGACACAACACGCCTTGGTTCTTTCTGGCTGGTCTGTTGGGCGTGCTTTACACCATGTTCGCGTGGTGGTCGCATGTGGTGGATGAGGGCGAGACTGGCGATCACACCCCGGTGGTGCGGATCGGCCTGCGTTATGGCTTCATCCTGTTCATCATGTCGGAAGTGATGTTCTTCTCGGCCTGGTTCTGGACCTTCTTCAAGCACGCGATGTATCCGATGGGGCCGCTGTCGCCGCTGAAAGATGGGGTTTGGCCGCCCGAAGGCATCGTGATGTTCGACCCCTGGCATCTGCCGTTGATCAACACGCTGATCCTGCTCTGCTCGGGCTGTGCCGCGACTTGGGCGCACCATGCTTTGGTGCATGAGAACAACAACCGTTCGGCGATGAAGCAGGGCCTGATCCTGGCGATCGTGCTGGGGATGCTGTTCACCTTCTTCCAAGCCTATGAATACAGCCATGCGGCCTTTGGCTTTGCTGGCAACATCTATGGCGCGTCGTTCTTCATGGCCACGGGTTTCCACGGCTTCCATGTGGTGATCGGGACGATCTTTTTGACGGTCTGCCTGATCCGCACCTACAAGGGCCATTTTACCCCGGAACAGCACGTTGGGTTCGAGGCTGCCGCTTGGTACTGGCACTTCGTGGACGTGGTGTGGTTGTTCCTTTTCGCCGCTGTCTACATCTGGGGCAGCGCATAACCATCCAAGACAGCGCGCGGGCCCCGGTGGCCCGCGCAGCTTTTTCAGGGTTTATTGATGCAATTCCGTCTGATGTCTGCGCTGCTGCTGGGTCTGGCTGGCGTGGGCTTTCTGTGTAGTCTTGGCATCTGGCAAGTGTCGCGCATGTATGAAAAGCGCGCGCAGCTGGAGGAGATGACGGCGGGGATTTCCGAACCTGCGGTGGCGGTGCCTGCGGTGTTGGATCCGGAGAAGGATCGCTATCGCCCGGTTGTGGCGGCGGGGCGGTTCACTGGCGAGACATTGTATGTGCTGTCTGGCCAGCCGATGATCGGGGCCGGGGTACAGGTGATCTCGGTTCTGCAAATGGCGGATGGGCGGCGCTTGCTGGTGGATCGCGGCTTTCTGCCGGATGATGCCAAGCACAAGGTGCTGCATGTGACGGATTTGACCGTGCAGGGCAATCTGATGTGGCCGCGCGATTCCAATCAATATACCCCGCCGCCGGATGCCAAGACCGGCATGTGGTTTGCCCGCGATGCCGAGGCCATGGCTGCGGTTTTGCACACAGAGCCGACATTTATTGTCGCGCGTGCGCCAACGGGTGACGGGATCGAGGCGATGCCGGTGGATACTTCGTCTATTCCAAACGACCATTGGGGCTATGCGATCACTTGGTTCTCGCTGGCCTTGGTGTGGGCAGTGATGACAGCGGGGCTGGTCTGGCGTATCAGGCGGCAAATCTAGGGGAAGACGATGCGGTATATCTCGACGCGGGGGCAGGCTCCGGTTCTGAATTTCAGCGAAGCGATGATGACGGGGCTGGCGCGCGATGGCGGGCTGTATGTGCCGGAAGTGGTGCCTGCACTGTCGAAGGCCGAGATTTCGGCGCTGGCCGGGCTGCCCTATGAGGAGATCGCGTTTCGGGTGATGCGGCCGTATTTGGGCTCGACTTTTACCGATGCCGAATTCAAGGGGCTGTTGGCGAAAGCTTATGCCGGGTTTGGTCATGCGGCGCGCGCGCCTTTGGTGCAGTTGGGGCCGAACCACTTTCTGCTGGAGTTGTTTCACGGGCCGACCCTAGCGTTCAAAGACTTCGCGATGCAGTTGATTGGCCAGATGATGCAGGCGGCGTTGGCGAAGACGGGCGAGCGGGTGACGATTGTTGGCGCGACGAGCGGAGATACCGGGTCGGCGGCGATGGAGTCGTTTCGGGGGTTGGCGAATGTCGATTTGTTTATCCTCTATCCGCATGGCCGGGTGTCGGATGTGCAACGCCGCCAGATGACCACGCCGTCGGAGGCGAATGTGCATGCCTTGGCGATGGATGGCGATTTTGACGATTGCCAGGCCCGCGTGAAGGATATGTTCAACGATTTCGCCTTCCGTGATGGCGTGCGGTTGGCGGGGGTGAACTCGATCAACTGGGCGCGGGTTTTGGCGCAGGTGGTGTATTATTTCAGCGGGGCGGTGTCCTTGGGCGCGCCGGAGCGGTCGGTGAGTTTCACCGTGCCGACCGGGAATTTTGGCGACATTTTCGCAGGCTATATCGCGCGAAAAATGGGGTTGCCGATTGAGCAACTGGTGATCGCGACAAACCAGAATGACATTCTGGACCGGGCGATGAAATCGGGGGATTACACGCAGAACGGCGTGAAGGCGTCGATCTCGCCGTCGATGGATATTCAGGTATCGTCGAACTTTGAGCGGGCGTTGTTTGATGCCTATGGCCGGGATGGCAAGGCGATTTCGGCTTTGATGGAGGAGTTGAAGGCGGGCGGGTTCCATATTTCGCAGGCTGCTATGGCGATGCTGCGTGAGACCTTTGCTTCGGGGCGGTGTTCGGAAGCAGAAACCACGGCGACCATTCAGCGGGCCTTTGCGCAGACCGGGGAAATCCTGTGCCCCCATTCCGCCGTCGGGGTGAAGGTGGCCGAGGAACATCTGGGGGATGCGCCGATGATCACCCTCGCCACAGCCCATCCGGCGAAGTTCCCCGATGCCGTGGAAGCCGCAACGGGCATCCGCCCTGCACTCCCCCCGCGCATGGCGGACTTGTTCGCGCGCCCGGAACGTGTCACGCGTGTGCCGAATGATCTGGGCGCTTTGCAGGCGCTGATCCGCGAAAGGATTGCCCGTTGAGCCTTGAAACTGCCGGACTGCGCCTGACCACTCTGCCGAACGGCTTCCGCATTGTCACCGAACACATGCCGGGGCTGCTGTCTGCCAGCGCCGGGATCTGGGTGATGGCGGGCGGGCGGCACGAGAAGCCCAAGCAGAACGGCATCGCGCATTTTCTGGAGCATATGGCGTTCAAGGGCACCAAGCGGCGCACCAGTCTGCAGATTGCCGAGGAAATCGAGGATGTGGGCGGCTATATCAACGCCTACACTTCTCGGGAAATGACCGCCTATTACGCGCGGGTGTTGCAGGCAGATGTCGGCCTTGCCTTGGATGTGATTGGCGATATCGTGCTGAACCCGGCCTTCGATAAGAAGGAGATTGAGGTTGAGCGCCATGTGATCTTGCAGGAAATCGGGCAGGCTTTGGATACGCCCGACGATATCGTGTTCGATTGGCTGCAAGAGGCGTCTTATCCCGATCAGGCGTTTGGTCGCACGATTCTGGGGCCGGAGGAGCGGGTTTCCAGCTTCACCCGCAAGGATTTGCAGGGCTTTGTGGCCGAGCATTACGGGCCGGGACAGATGATTTTGGCGGCTGCAGGCGCTGTGGATCACGACGCGATTGTGAAACAGGCCGAGGCGATGTTTGGCAGCATGAAGGCGAAACCTGCGACCACCTTCCAAGCGGCGACGTTCAAGGGGTCGGAACGGCGGGAAGTGAAGGATCTGGAGCAGGTGCATTTCGCCATGGCGTTTGACGCGCCGGGCTATCGGCACCCGGATGTCTATACCGCGCAGGTCTATGCGATGACGATGGGCGGCGGCATGTCCTCGCGGCTGTTCCAGAAGGTGCGGGAAGAACGCGGCCTCTGCTATTCGATCTTCGCCCAGTCGGGGGCTTATGAGGATGCCGGGCAGATCACGCTTTACGCGGGCACCAGCGCCGAAGAAATCGGCGAGCTGACCCAGATCACCATGGATGAGCTGAAGCGCGCGGCGGATGATATGTCCGAGGCCGAAGTGGCCCGCGCGCGGACGCAGATCAAGGCCGGGATGCTGATGGGGCTGGAAAGCCCGTCGTCTCGGGCCGAACGCATCGCGCGGCTGCTGGCGATCTATGATCGCGTGCCGGGGGTGGATGAGGCTGTCGCCCGGATTGACGCGGTGACGGTGGCCGATGTGCGGCGCTATGCCGGGGAACTCGCAGAGGCGGATTCGGCTTTGGCATTGTATGGCCCGGTGGCTGATGCCCCGTCATTGCAGGATATTCGTAAGCGTTTGGCGGCATAATGCTATCGTTCCGCCGCCGCCCCACCGTTGAAACCGAGCGTATGACTTTGCGGTTGCCGGTGCATGGCGATTACAAGGCTTGGGCGGGTTTGCGGGAAGCGTCGGTGGATCATCTGACGCCGTGGGAACCGGTTTGGGCGCATGATCATCTGTCGCGCAAGGCGTTTACCAACCGGGTGTATTGGGCGGGTCGGGCGGAAGCCACCGGCACGGCGCTGCCCATGCTGATGTTTCGGCGCGAGGATAAGCAGTTGTTGGGGGCGGTGACGCTGGACAACATCCGGCGCGGCCCGGTGCAGGCGGGCACGATGGGTTATTGGATCGGTGCGCCCTTCGCGCGCCGGGGCTATATGAAGGAAGCGGTGCAGGCTTTGGTGCATTTCGCCTTCGCGCAACTGGATTTGAGTCGGATCGAAAGCGCCTGTTTGCCGGAAAACATCGCATCGCGGGGTGTGCTGGAGAAATCTGGCTTCAAATATGAAGGCGTTGCGCAATCTTATTTGCAAATCAACGGGCGCTGGCGGAACCATGTGTTATACGCCAATTTACGGAACGACCGACGTGGTCGCACGGACGTGGGTTAAGTCGCTGCTTTGCAGGCGGCAGCCCTACGCCGGAGCGGGTGGGGTCCTGTCTGGAGAGCCCAATGAGTGAAGTGAAAGTCCTGCTGCTGCGCGGCGTTAACGTGTCAGGCGCCAACCGCCTGCCGATGCCGGAGTTCCGGCAAATGCTGCTGGAACAAGGGCTTCAGCAAATCCACACCCATCTGCAAAGCGGCAATGCGGTGTATCTTGATCCGGGCGTGGCCGGGGTTGAGGCGAAAATCACCACGGCGATGAAAGAGCGTTTCGGCTTTGCGCCGCCGATGTTCGTGATGACGCTGAAGGAATACGACGCGATTTTGGCGGCGAACCCGTATAAAAAGCAGGGCGCGGCGGATGGTGCTTCGGTGCATATCTATTTCCTCGCAAGCCCGGCTTCGGCGACTGCGGTGCAGGCTTTGTCGACGCATGCGACCGGCGGCGAGGCGATTTCGGTGACCGATAAGGCGCTTTATTTGCTGGCCCCGAACGGGATTGGCCGCTCGGTTCTGGCGACCAAGCTGGAAAGCGGTCTGAGCATGGTGAAGACCGCGCGCAACCAGACCTCGGCCACGGCGATTGCGGCTTTGGCGCGCACGATTGCGGTTTAAGCTGCCGGTCACGGCCTTGAGTGAGACGAGAAGATGCTGAACCCTGCCGATCCTGCGTTTGTTGAAATGCTGCGTGGGCTGCTGCCCGATGGAACCTTGCGCGCACCAGAGCCGCGTTATCTGGAAGAACCGCGCGGACGCTGGCAGGGTTTGGCGGGGGGGGTGGCGCTGCCCCGGACCGTGAACGAGGTGGCGGCGGTGGTGCGGGCTTGTGCGCAGGCGCGGGTCGGCATCGTGCCTTGGGGCGGCGGCACCGGGTTGGTCGGCGGGCAGTTACTGTCCGAGGGGCCTTCGCCTGTGGTGCTGTCGCTGGAGCGAATGGCGGCTTTGCGCGGTTCTTATCCCGACGAAAACGTGCTGGTGGTAGAGGCGGGAATGATCCTCGCCGATGTGCAGCGCCATGCCAGTGATCTGGGGCGGGTGTTTCCGCTGGCTTTGGCGTCGGAGGGGACGTGCCGGATTGGCGGAAACCTTTCGACCAATGCCGGGGGGCTGAACGTTTTGCGCTACGGCAATGCGCGGGATTTGTGTCTGGGGATCGAGGCGGTTCTGCCGGATGGCAGCGTTTTCAATGGCTTGAAGCGGTTGCGCAAGGATAACACCGGCTATGACCTGCGGCATCTGCTGATCGGGGCCGAGGGGACTCTGGGCGTGATCACCGCCGCCAGCCTGCGGTTGTATCCGCAGCCCAGCGTGGTGGGGACGGCGCTGTTGGCGGTCGAAAGCCCGGCGGCTGCGTTGAAATTGCTGTCGCTGGCGCAAGAACGGCTGTCGGGGATGGTCTCGGCGTTCGAGTTGATCGGGCGGATGGGGCTGGAATTTCTGGCCGAGCGTATCCCCGAGGTGAAGCTGCCGATCGGGATGCCAGACTGGATGGTGCTGATCGAGATCGGTCTGCCTGCGGGCTTTGGCGTGGCGGAAGATCATTTGGGCGGGCTGTTTGAGGCGGGGCTTGAGGCGGGTCTGGTGTCTGACGGGGTGATTGCCGCATCCGAGTCGCAGCGGGCGGGGCTGTGGCGGATTCGTGAGGCGATCCCGGAAGCCAACCGGATGATCGGTGCGATCAGCAGCCATGATATTTCGGTGCCCTTGGGGTTGGTGGCGGAGTTTATCGCCAAAGCCGGGCCGCGACTGGCGGCTTTGGGCGATTTCCGGGTGAATTGCTTTGGCCATCTCGGCGATGGCAACCTGCATTACAACGTGTTCCCGGCCTTCGGGCGCAGCCGGAAAGACTATGAACATCAACGCGATGCGGTGAAAACCTACGTGCATGATCTGGTCGATGAATTGGGCGGCTCGATGTCGGCCGAGCATGGTCTGGGGCGGCTGAAGGTGGAGGATCTGGAGCGTTACGGCGATCCGGGCAAGCTCGCCGCGATGCGGGCGATCAAGGCGGCGCTGGACCCGTTGGGGATCATGAATCCGGGTGCTGTGCTGCGCGGGTAAAGCGGCATCGGCGGAAATCGGTTCATCTGTTGCGGGATCGGGGAACGGATCGCGGCTTTGGCGGTTGCTCTGGTATCATCCCGAAACAGGAGGACCAGTCATGAGCTATATTCAAGGATTTCTGATCGCGGTGCCGAAGGCCAACAAGCAGGCCTATATCGACTCCGCCCGTGCCGCGGCACCCATTTTTCAGGAATATGGTGCATTGCGGATGGTTGAGACGTGGAGCGAGACGATTGCCGACGGCAAGATCACGGATTTCAAGCGCGCGGTACAGGCGACGCCCGACGAAGCGATTGTGTTTTCGTGGATCGAATGGGCGGACAAGCAGGCCTATGACGCCGCTGTGGCGAAGATGGAGACGGACGAACGCTGGAAAGATATGCCCGAGATGCCGTTTGACGGCAAGCGCATGGTCTGGGGCGGGTTTGATCCGATTTTCGACACCGAGACCGAGCAGCCGCTGGCGTCAGGCTTTGCAAGTTCATCCTGATCAAAAGAAACGCCCTGCCGGAAAACCGACAGGGCGCTGGGGTTGGGTGGGTCACGTGTTGCAAGCAGCGTCACCCTAAGGCTGGGTTGGCCTTAGTCAGTCTGGTGTAGAATGATTCGGTAAACAGGCGGTTAATGCTGACGGCAGTTTGCTTGTGCGCGGGAAGCCATGTGAGGGGACCCTGAGGCCCCGGATCAGGTTCGGGGCGGCGTGGCGCAGCTGTACGGCGCGCTTAAAGTCCTTCAAAGGCGCAGAGCGCGTGGACTTCCATGCCCAAAGCCTCCAGCTTTTTGCGCCCGCCGAGGTCCGGCAGATCGACCACGAAAGCGCAGCCGATCACCTGTGCGCCGAGGCGTTCGATCAGTTTGATGCCCGCCTCAGCCGTGCCGCCGGTCGCCAGCAGATCATCGACCAGCAGGATTTTCTCTCCGGGTTGCATGGCGTCTTCATGCACCTCGACCACCGCCTCGCCGTATTCCAGCGTATAGGCTTGGCTGATGGTCTGCCCCGGAAGTTTGCCCTTTTTGCGGATCGGCACGAAGCCGGTCGAGAGCTGATGCGCGACAGCCCCGCCAAGGATAAACCCGCGCGCCTCCAGCCCCACCACCTTGTCAATCCGCATTCCGGCATAGGGGGCGAGCAACTGGTCGACGCACATCCGAAAGCCGCGTGGGTCGGCGAACAAAGTGGTGACATCGCGGAACAGGATGCCTTCATGCGGGAAGTCGACGATGGTGCGGATGTAGTCTTTGACGGTTTTTGGCATCGCTATCCCCTTAGAATTGCGGTTTGTTTACCATCAGCCAGAACACCGCGACAAGGGCGGCAAAGGCGGGCCAGCCCAAGGCGAACCAGATGCGGTAGAGTTTATCGGCCTGCGGTGGAAGCGGGGTGTTGGTGGCAAGGGCCTCGGCGGCGAGGTCACGGATTTTGAGTTGCAGGATGACGACGGGGGCCCAGCACAGGAAGGCGAGGCTATAGAGGGCGTAGGTTATCAGCAGCCAAGGCTCGGTGAGGGAATAGCCCGCGAGGTGGATCAACCAGAGGCCCGTCAAGGGTTGGATGATCCCGGCGGGGGTGGTGAAGATCCAGTCGGCGATCACCACGCCGGAGGCAACCGCGTGGATGGTTTCCACCCGGCCCGTCCGCATCGCCCAGACCATCTGAAACGCGGTGCCCATGCCAGTGCCGAACAGCATGGTCGAGGACAGGATATGCAGCCAGCGGGCGGTCAGATACGGGTCCATCAGCGTTCCTCGGCCAAGGCAAGATGGGTCAGCAGCAGCGCGAGGATGGGCAGGTTTTTGAGAAGGCCGCCGACCGGGTCGAGCCAGAGGGCGGGGGCGATCAGCGTCAGCCCAAGCGTGTAGCCGAGCACCATGCCGATTTGCAGGATGGCGGTGGTTTTGGGCCGCCAGTTTTTCAGCAAGGCAAGCCCGAGGGCGGCATCGGCGAGGCCTCCAGCCTTGGCGAGGATCAGCGCGAGGGTGGGTGGCAGGGCGATCTGGGGCAGGTAGGTTTCAGGCGGCAGCAGCAGGCCGAGGGCGGCGGAGGTAAGCCAGAGCGCGGCGAGCGTCAGGCGGATCAGCGGTTTCAAAAGGTAAAGCCGGGCTTGCCAGAGGTCTTGCGTGCCCGCCGGGCGGGTTTGCAGGAATTGGGTGAAGGGACGGGGTTGCTGGAACGGCTCCAGGGGTGGGGCCGGGTTGGCTTGGGCGAATTGCGGCGGTTCGGCATCAACGGTTAAGGATTGCGCGACGTGCGTCCCGGCGCGGAGGTGTTCCAGCAGCGGTGCGGGGTCGGCCAGCACGCCTTGCTCCAGTTGCGCAACCGAGGTGGCTGAGATTGGGCCGATGCTCAGCGCATCGCCGATCTGGCCCAAACGGCGGGCGAGCGGGAGCGGGATATGCAGCAATGGCGGCTGCGGCAGGCCGAGCCAGCTTTGGGTGGCGCGCAGGATGCCGGTTTGGCTGACAGTTTGCGGCCCGCCGATCTGCCATGTGCCGGGGGTGGGGTTTTGCAGGCATTCAAGGGCTACGGCGGCGAGGTCGCGGGCGTGGATCGGGTTGAACGGTTGCTCGCCCGTGCCGATCACTGGGGTGACGAAGGGCAGGGCGGCAAGGGCGCGGATCAGCGAGGAGCCGCCGTAGGAGGTATCGGCGAGCACGAGGCCCGCGCGCAGGATGGTGGCTTCGGCAGCACGGGCGACGGTTTCGCCCTTGCGCCGCCAGTGCGAAAACGGCGTGTCGGCCTCGATGCCCACGGCGGAAATCAGCAGGGCTTGGGTGCCGGGATGGCGCGCGGCATAGGCGGCGGCGGGAGCTGTGACATGCACGGCTTGAAAGGCGCGGGTGGTGCCGGTCAGCAGGCCCGCGGCGTTGATGATATGGGTGTTGGCGTCAAGATGCGGCTGCCAGAAGGCGGGGGCATGGGTGGCGCGGTTGTTGAAATCCGCGTCTAGGGTGGCAAAGCCCATGCGGGCAAGTTTGCTGGGGTTGCGGGCTTGGGTGGTGACGTGGACGCCTTGGTCGCGCAGATAGAAGGCGATATGGCGACCGATGAAACCGTCGGCCCCCAGCACCAGCACTTTCATTTCAGAACGCGACCCGCGATGGCGTCGAGTTTGGCCAGCACGTCGGGGTCGCGTTTGTCCGGCGCGGTCATCAGCGCGTAGGTCAGGGCGTGGTCGCAACCATGCGGGCAGGTCGGGTGATCGGGCAGCAGCGCGGGCAGGTTTGCGACCAGATTGCGGGCGGCATGGGCGTTGGCGGTCAGGGTCTGGATCACGGCCGCCACGTCCACCGCGCCGTGGTCTTGGTGCCAGCAATCGAAATCGGTGATCATGGCGAGCGAGGCGTAGCAAAGCTCGGCTTCGCGGGCGAGTTTGGCCTCGGGCATGCCGGTCATGCCGATCACATCGGCACCCCAACTGCGGTAGAGTCGGGATTCGGCGAGGGTGGAGAATTGCGGGCCTTCCATCGCAAGATAGGTGGCGCTGGGGTGGGTTTTGATGCCCACCTGTTGGGCGGCTTCTAGGCAGGCTTGGCCGAGGCGAGGGCAGGTGGGGTGGGCGAGGGAGACATGGCCGACGCAGCCTTGCCCGAAGAAGGATTTCTCGCGGGCGAAGGTGCGGTCGATGTATTGGTCGACCAGCACGAAATCGCCGGGTTGGTAATCGGGACGGAGGCTTCCCACCGCTGACACCGCGAGGATGTCGGTGCAGCCGAGGCGTTTCAGGGCGTCGATGTTGGCGCGGTAGGGCACGGACGTGGGGGAGTGGACGTGGCCGCGACCATGACGGGGCAGGAAGGCCATCGGGGTGCCGTTCAGGCGGCCCAGCAGGATTTCGTCGGAGGGTTTGCCCCAGGGGGTGGGAACCTTGACCCAGCTTGCACCCTCCAGCCCCTCGATCTGATAGACGCCAGAGCCGCCGATTACGCCGATCATGGGGGGCATTTTGGGGTCCTTTGGCTGGGGTGTGGGGGAGTTTAGGCGGGGAATGGAGGGAGGGGAAGGGGGTGTTTGGGCAGGGTCCCAACTCGGGACCATTGTTTTCATGGGGGAATTTTAGGGGGTGGGGGGTATGGTTAATAGGGAGTTAAAATTGAGGCGGTCGAGAAGCTTGAACATGACATGGGGTTTGAACGTCGCAGCGGAGCGGTGCAGGATTGGTCAGGGCAATCGGGAGCGTGGCGCGACATGGACAACTTGCTAGCGTTGGTGAGACGGGCGTTTTCGGCGGTGCCGGAGGCGGTGGCGTTTTTGACCGACTGGCCCGACCTGCATCCCAGACGGGAGGTTGCGGTGGGGACATTGCCAGTGTGCGATTGGATTGGGAAGTTGCAACCGGAGGCGGGTTCGGCGGCAGTGGTGGCCGCGTTGCAGCGGGTCGTGGCGGATTTGGCGTGGCGGCAGACTTACACTGCGGGCGATTTTGACGCGGATTTTCTGCGCGGCTATGGCTGGAGCAAAGGCGGTGGCTGGGATCAGCCCGCACTTGC
>CAYLYV010000112.1:0-15126 GCA_964387655.1 uncultured Cypionkella sp.
CTTGCGGAGCCTGAATCACGGCTGCGTTGCAAAATCAATAGGTCCTGACCCTAGAACTGGAGGAAGTAATATCATGGACTATTTCGGCACGATCAGAACCCCGCGAGAGATTGTCTTCGGGTCTGGCCAGCGTAAAGCGGTTGGCTCCATCGCCGCACGTCTGGGGCGGCGCGCACTGATTGTCACCGATGCCCGGCTGGCGGGCGATGCCGATTTTCTGGCAATGGTTGCCGATCTGAAGGCCTCGGGCCTCGTCCTGCGAATCGAGAGCGGCACACTGCCCGATGTTCCGGTGGAAACAGCCATCACTGCGGCAGAGGCGGCCCGCGCTTTTTCGCCTGATCTGGTGATCGCGGTCGGCGGCGGCTCGTGTCTCGACATGGCCAAGTGCGTGGCCTTGCTGATCTCGCATGGGGGGCGGCCGCAGGACTATTACGGCGAGCTGAAAGTGCCCGGCCCGATCCTTCCGTTGATCGCCATTCCCACCACTGCAGGAACGGGCTCAGAAGTCACGCCCGTCGCGGTCCTGTCGGATTCCGAGCGCAGTCTGAAAGTGGGGATTTCCAGCCCGCACCTTATCCCTACGGTGGCAATCTGTGACCCTGATCTGACCCTGACCTGCCCCCCCGGTTTGACCGCCATCGCAGGGGCCGATGCGCTTACCCATGCGATTGAGGCCTTCACGGCGACCCGCCGGCCCGTGACTGCAGAGCTGACCCAAGAACGCGTGTTCATCGGCAAGAATGCAATCTCGGATCAATTTGCACTGACCGCAATTTCGCTGCTGTGGAAAGGGCTGGAGGCCGCCTGCACAAATGGGGCCGATGCCACGGCCCGCGGGCTGGTGATGCAGGGGGCCACCTTTGCCGGCCTCGCTTTTGGTGTTGCAGGCACAGCCGCGGCTCACGCCATTCAGTATCCCGTTGGTGCCTTGACCCATACGGCCCACGGTCAGGGTGTGGCCTGCCTGATGCCATGGGTGATGGAATGGAACCGCCCCGCCATCGGGCCGGAACTGGCGCAGATCGCCACAGCCATTGGCCTCGCCTCTGCCGACGACGTGATCCCCGCCATCGCCGCTTTGTTCACACGGATCGGAATACCGCCGACGCTGGCAGCACTTGGTCTGGCCGAGGATCGGATCGCTTGGGTGGCCGAGCAATCTTGCGGGATCGAACGGCTGATTCAAAACAATCCGCGCCCTCTTGGCCGCGACGACATGCATCTTCTGCTGACAGCCGCCTTCACCGGCGACGCCAGCCTAATCCAGTAAAGGAAAGAACATGACCCTCGTTTCCCCCATCGCCGCCTTTGCTGATCCCGGTTTGCATGCCCAAGGGTTGTTCATCGGCGGTGCATGGCTGCCCGGTCGCGGGATTCCGGTGGTGAACCCCTCCACCGCGACGGTGCTGGCCGAGGTGCCGGATGCCGCGATTGCTGATGCCATGCGAGCAGTCGATGCGGCAGAAGCCGCTGCTGCCGGGTGGCGCGCCACGCCCGCCCGGCAGCGCGCTGAAATCCTGCGCCGCTGGTTCACGCTGATGACAGAACATGCCGAAGACCTTGCCATGCTCATCTCGCTTGAGAATGGCAAAGCCCTACCGGACGCGCGCGGCGAGGTGGCCTATGCTGCCGAGTTTTTCCGTTGGTATGCGGAAGAAGCGGTTCGCATCCCCGGCGAATTTCGCCACGCGCCTTCTGGGGCGCATCATATTCTGGTGGACCATGACCCGATTGGAATTTCGGTGCTGATCACGCCGTGGAATTTCCCCGCTGCGATGGCAACCCGCAAGATTGGCCCCGCTCTGGCCGCAGGCTGCACGGTGATTCTGAAACCTGCCTCGGAAACCCCGCTGACGGCCTATGCGATGGCGCGGCTTGGGGCAGAAGCAGGGGTGCCCGCGGGAGTCGTCAATGTCCTGACAACCACGCAACCCGGCCCCGTCGTCAGCGCCATGCTGGCGGATTCGCGCGTCCGCAAACTCTCGTTCACCGGATCGACTGGCGTTGGCCGCATCTTGCTGGCGGAAGCGGCAAAAACCGTGGTGTCCTGCTCAATGGAACTGGGGGGCAACGCGCCCTTCGTCGTGTTTGACGACGCCGACCTAGAGGCTGCCTTGGACGGCGCGATGATCGCCAAAATGCGCAACGCGGGCGAAGCCTGCACCGCCGCCAACCGCTTTTATGTGCAGTCCGGCATCCATGATGTCTTTGTCGCGGGCCTGACCGAACGTATGGCGGCGCTGAAGATCGGGGCAGGCACTGATCCGGCCACACAGGTCGGCCCGATGATCACCACCAAGGCCGTCATCAAGATAGACCGGCTCGTCAGCCAAGCGGTGGCGCGCGGCGCGAATGTCACCACCGGCGGCGCGCCCCTGCCGGGTTCGGGCTATTTCTATCCGCCCACGGTGATCGAGAACGTCCCCGAAGACGCCGAAATCGCCCATGAGGAAATCTTTGGCCCGGTTGCCCCGATCTACCGCTTTGAGACGGAAGAGCAGGCGATCAGGCTGGCCAATACCACCGAATACGGGCTTGCGGCCTATGTGTTTTCGCGCGACCTTTCGCGGGCGCTGCGGGTGGGCAAGGGGATCGAGGCTGGTATGGTGGCGATCAACCGTGGCCTGATGTCTGATCCGGCTGCACCATTCGGCGGGGCCAAGCAAAGTGGCCTGGGCCGAGAGGGTGGTGTCACCGGCATCCTTGAATTCATGGAGCCGAAGTATTTCGCAGTGAGTTTCTAGGGGGGGCGCATGGCACAAGATCTCTACCGCAACCGCGATTTCATACCGGATTTCGATGCCATCATGGCCGAGACCGCCGCAAGATCGCGCGAACTTGCGGCGCGGGTCGAGGTGCAGACCGACAGTGCCTATGGACCGTCTGCACGGGCGCGGATGGATCTCCTGTTCCCTCCGAAACTGGCCAAGGGCGCACCGCTGCATATGTTTATTCATGGCGGCTACTGGCGCGCCGGCTCGAAGACAGACCACCACCTTATCGCCGCACCGGTTCTGGCGGTGGGCGGCATCGCTGCGATTGTCACCTATGATCTGATGCCATCCACCCGCTTGGGCAGCATCGTGGCGCAAGTCCGCGCCGCCGCACATCACCTGTTGACCATCGGTCTCGCCCACGGCGCCGATCCCGCGCGTTTTACGGTCAGCGGCCATTCCGCAGGCGCACATCTGGCAAGCTATCTTGCGGCTTACGGTCCGCAGGAGACTGACCGCCCCAGGCTGCCGCCGATCCGAGGCCTTCTGCTGGTCAGCGGCATTTATGATCTATCGGGCATTCCCTCCAGCTTCCTGAAAGACGAAGCAAAGATGACAGAGGCCGAGGCCGAAGCTTGGTCTCCACTGACATCATCACAATCTTCGCTGCCTACACGCATTGTGACAAGAGGCGCGCTCGAAATGGCCCCCTTTCAGGACCAGGCCGATGCATTTGCTGGGCTGCTCAACGATACAGGGCAAAGTTGCACGTTGCGTAAAGAGCCCGACCTAAACCACCTGAGTATTGTCCTGTCCCTAGGTGATCCAAAATCGGCATTGGGCGGGATTCTGTCTGAACTGGCGGCAGGTTGATTAGGGGCTGTTGACGTTTCAGGATTCCCAAATCAGGCGCTGAGCGATTCAAGCTTGCCAAATGGGAGGCAACCTTGATCCGGGCCTTCGGAGGCTGGAACGCCCTACCGATGCCTCAGCGCATCGACGATCACCCTGAACGCTGGCAGGTTCTGACGGCGGCTGGGGTAGTAGATGAAGTATCCCGGGAACGGCTGCGACCAGTCGTCCAGCACCACGACTAGGTCTCCTGAGGCAACTTGGTCTGCCACGATATTCTCAGGCACATAGGCGATGCCGTAGCCAAGCACCGCCGCATCGACCATCTCATAAGAGCCGTTGAAGGTCAGTTGCCCCTCGACGCGGACGCGAAGGTCCTCGCCGTCCTTCTCAAACTCCCAGGCATAAAGACCGCCCGCCGCCACCTGCCTGATATTGATGCAGGTATGGGTGATAAGGTCCTTGGGGTGCAACGGCACACCGCGCTGCGCGAGATAGCCAGGCGAAGCGACGGCGACCAGCCGCCAGTCCGGGCCAATCCGAACCGCGACCATATCATTCTCGACGCTTTCCCCAAGGCGGATACCGGCGTCGAAGCCGCTGTCGACGATGTTGCGAAAGGCGCTGTCGACGCTGAACTCGACCCGGATATCAGGATAATCCACCAGAATGCCGCGCAGTTTCGGCCAGACCGTGGTGTTCAGGGCGTGATCGGACAGAGTGATGCGGACGCGCCCGGCTGGCTTGTCGCGATATTCCATGATGGCGGCCATCTCGGCTTCGATCTCGGCTATGCGTGGCGCAACCGACAGGTGCAACCGCTCGCCTGCCTCGGTAGGCGCGACATTGCGAGTGGTCCGGTTCAAGAGCAGCACGCCCATCCGCGTCTCCAACCGCTTGATTGTATGGCTGAGAGTGGATTGCGAGATACCAAGCCGCGCCGCTGCGCGGGTAAAGCTGCGCTCCTCGGCCACCGCAAGGAACCACAAAAGGTCGTTGAACTGTTCGCGTGCCATCAAATTCCCTGCACCCGTCCCGACATTTATGGCTCTGGTCGACTAATGCAAGCGAATTACAACGACTAATCCTTGCGACCCGTAACGGCTATCTACAGCCCATCGAAGCGTGAGGGCGAAGGCGCCTTCTTCACGGAAAGCAGAGCCGGGCATGGACACCACTATTATGGACAAGGCGGCACAAACGCGCTCTGCCTCGGCGGCGGTGCTGTCGATGGCGCTGTGCGTGGCAGTGCTGATCGCATCCGAGTTTCTGCCGGTCAGCCTGCTGACTCCTATCGCGCAGGACCTGGGTGTCAGCGAGGGTGCGGCGGGTCAGGCGATCTCGATCTCGGGTCTGTTCGCGGTGATCACCAGCCTGACGATTGCGCGTTTGACACGCGGTATCGACCGCAAGCGCGTGCAGAGCGGGCTGACAGCACTGCTGACCGTTTCGGCGCTGATCGTTACCGTCGCGCCGGATTATCAGGTGCTGATGATCGGTCGCGCGCTTCTGGGTGTGGCGATTGGTGGCTTCTGGTCGATGTCCACCGCCATCGTGATGCGGCTTTTGCCGCCGCAAAGCGTGCCGCAAGGCTTGGCCGCACTGAATGCCGGCAATGCGATTGCAGCGACCATCGCGGCCCCGCTGGGCAGTTGGCTGGGCGATATCATCGGCTGGCGCGGCGCTTTCTTCTTCATCGTGCCGTTGGCATTGCTGGCGCTTCCGGCAGAGATGCGGCAGAAGGCGAGCAATCCGTTTCGGCTTCTGGCGCAAGGCCAAGTGGCGCTTGGGATGGCGGCGATGTTTCTGCTGTTCATGGGGCAATTCGCGTTGTTCACTTATCTGCGCCCGTTCATAGAGAGTGTGGCGGGTTTCACCGTGCCGCAGCTCTCTCTCAGCCTCTTGCTGATCGGTCTGGCCGGGATTGCCGGGACATGGCTGATCAGCCGTCTGCTGCGGCGGCATCTGTTCGCGCTGCTGATTGGCATTCCGCTGGTGATGGCGGGGTTGGCGGGGCTGCTGCTGATCCTGTGGCAGACTCCCGCCGCGGTGGTGGGGCTGTTGTTTCTATGGGGGGTCTTCGCCACGGCGGCCCCCGTCGGCTGGGGCACTTGGCTTGCCCGCACGATGGGAGATGACGCCGAGGCCGGAGGCGGACTTCAAGTCGCGACGATCCAGCTTGCCATCATGTCGGGTGCCGCGGTCGGCGGGCTGATGTTCGACGCCTTCGGCTGGCAGGCAAACTTTGGGATGGCAGCCCTTCTCCTCCTTGGCGCATCCATTGCTGCCAGCCTAACATGGAAAAACCTCAAGGCCGCGCAATGACTCTGCTGAACCGCCGCCAGTTTATCTCTAGCGCCGCGCTTGCCTTGCTGCCGGGCTTGGCGCGCGCCCAGCAAACAGGAACCGCCATGCGCCTGCGCTGCCGTTTTGCCAGCCAAGATTTCAACTGTCTTCTGCTGGACAACCCGACCACCCGCGATCTGATCGCGCTGCTACCGGTTTGAAAGCGGACGGCAACCCATCGCGGACGAAGCCCCCGGCGATTTGTGCCGCTTGCGCGGCTGGGGCAATCTCGCCTTCTTCAACAGCGAACCAGACGGAGGGATAGAAGTCTCTGGCCGGGCCTGCTCTGGTGGGTTTCGCACGACACCAATGCAATTCGTTCCATTTTCTCGCCCTTCGCCCGTGCGGCAGTTTCCAGCCATTGAATAGCCCTGAGTAGGGCGGGCATTCTGCCCCCGAGGGGCCAAAAGTCTCTCAACGGTATGGCGTGCCGCACCTGCTTTCCTTTGGCACAGAGGAAAGCGCGCGGCACCAATGCGCCCAAGTGCAACATTCACCCTCCGGCGATTGGGATGCCGGGCCACTGAATTGCAGACAGGCATTCCAAACTCACGAACGCGAAAAGGTGGGCTCCGAGGTGGATTGAAATATAAAGAAACCCCGCAACATATTGATGCTGCGGGGTTTTCTGTAAGACTTTGGTGCCCAGGAGAGGACTCGAACCTCCACGTCTTGCAACACTGGTACCTGAAACCAGCGCGTCTACCAATTCCGCCACCAGGGCAAGTGTCGTGGGGGCGATGTAGCCAAGCGCATCGGGGGAGTCAACCGGGGCAAAGCAGAAAATCTGGAAAATTCGCAACGGTGAATAGACTTGCCGCTGTGGCTCGGTCAGATTATTCAGGCGGGAACGCATGGGCACGGCCAAAGGGGTTTCGCATGAGCAAACTTGTCACGATCTACGGCGGATCGGGTTTTGTCGGCCGCTACATCGCGCGCCGCATGGCGCAAGAGGGCTGGCGCGTCCGCGTCGCCTGCCGCCGCCCGAATGAGGCCCTGTTCGTCAAACCCTATGGCACCCCTGGCCAAGTGGAGCCGGTGTTCTGCAACATCCGCGACGATGCTTCTGTGCTGGCCGCGATGGCGGGCTCGGATGCGGTGGTGAACTGCGTTGGCACCTTTGATCGTGGCGGCAAGAACAACTTCACCGCCGTGCAAGCCCAAGGGGCTGGCCGCATCGCCCGCCTGGCCGCCCAACAAGGCATCGCCGCTTTGGTGCATATTTCAGCCATCGGTGCCGATGTGAACGGTGCCAGCCTCTACGCCCAGTCGAAAGGCGAGGGCGAGGCGGCCATTCTCGCGGCCTTTCCCACCGCGATGATCCTGCGCCCTTCAGTGATTTTCGGCAACGAAGACGGCTTCTTCAACCGCTTCGCCGCGATGTCCCGCTTGGGGCCGATCCTGCCCCTCGTCGGCGGCAACACCAAATTCCAGCCGGTCTATGTCGATGACGTCGCCCAAGCCGCCGTAAAAGGCATCAAGGGCGAGGCGCATGGCACCTATGAACTCGGCGGCCCCGATGCGGAAACCTTCCGCGCCATCATCGCCAAAATGCTGGGTGTGATCCGGCGCCGCCGTCTGGTGCTGAACCTGCCGTTCTTCTTGGCCAAGATCCCCGCCACCCTGCTCGACTTCGCGTCCTTCTGCACCGGCGGCATCTTCCACAACAGCATCTTGACCCGCGATCAAGTCGCCTCCCTGCGCCGCGATAACGTCGTCGCTCCCGGTGCCAAAACCCTCGCCGATCTGGGCATCACCGCCACCGATTATCCTTCCGTGATCCCGGAATACCTCTGGCGTTACCGCCCTTCGGGCCAATACGCGGCCATCAAGGAATCGGCAAAGAACCTCAAGAAAGCCTAAGCCTTGGAACATACCCTGACCGCCGCCCTGCTTGGTCTGCTGGAGGGGTTGACCGAATTTATCCCCGTCTCCTCCACCGGCCATCTGCTGCTGGCAGGCCATTTCCTTGGCTTCCAATCCGCAGGCAAAACCTTTGAGGTGGTGATCCAGCTTGGCGCGGTCCTTGCCATCCTCACCGTCTATTTCGGCAAACTCGTCACCGTGTTCGGCACCGCCCACCGCGACCCCGCCGCGATGCGCTTCATCGTCTCGGTGCTGCTGGCCTTCCTGCCTGCGGTGGTAATCGGCGTCATCGCACACGACTTCATCAAAACCGTGCTGTTCGAATCGCCGATGCTGATCGCCATCATGCTGATCGCGGGTGGCGTGATCCTGCTATTCGTCGAGCGCCTGGCCCCCCCCGCCACCATCGACAGCGCCGATAACGTCCCGTTCCGCAAAGCCCTCGCCATCGGCTTCATCCAATGCCTCGCGATGATTCCCGGCGTCTCGCGCTCCGGCTCTACCATCGTTGGCGCTCTCATGCTCGGCGTCTCCAAACGTGCCGCAGCCGAGTTTTCGTTCTTCCTCTCGCTGCCCACCATGGCGGGTGCCGTCGCCTATGACATCTACAAATCCCGCCACATCCTCGACTTTTCCGCATGGTCCGATATTTCCACAGGCTTCATCGCCGCCTTCCTGACCGCCGTGTTCGTCGTGCGCAGTCTGCTGAATTTCGTCTCTCGCAGGGGCTACGCCCCCTTCGCATGGTGGCGAATCATCATTGGCTCGCTTGCCCTCGCAGCACTGTTGGCGGGGTTTTAGACACATAGGTATTACATGCTGACCTAGTATCGCTGCATTCCGTCAGAATTGTTGACCCGCCACCGAAAAAACTCAAAGATAGGTCAGTCATACTGACTTTTATTTGACTCCGTTCCAAAGTATCAACGCCCGACAGTGACATTCCACCTAAGGGGCAGATCATGGCCGGGCAGAAAATGCTGAAATTCGTGACTTTGGGCAAAGAGATGCCCACCAAGCGCGATGCTGAACTGCGCAGCCATGATTTCGATGAAATCTACCGCCAATTCGCCGCCGACAAAGCCGCCGAGCAGGCGTCGCGGTGCAGCCAATGCGGCGTGCCCTATTGCCAATCGCACTGCCCGCTGCACAACAACATTCCCGATTGGCTGCGCCTCACCGCCGAGGGTCGCCTGGAAGAAGCCTACGAGTTGTCGCAAGCCACCAACACCTTCCCGGAAATCTGCGGCCGCATCTGCCCGCAAGACCGCCTCTGCGAAGGCAACTGCGTGATCGAGCAATCCGGCCACGGCACCGTCACCATCGGCTCGGTCGAGAAATATCTGACCGACAAGGCGTGGGAAATGGGCTGGGTCAAACCGATCAAAGCCCGCAGGCAGCGCGCCGAATCCGTCGGCATCATTGGTGCTGGCCCCGGCGGCCTCGCCGCCGCTGACGTGTTGCGCCGCGCTGGGGTGCAAGTCACCGTCTACGACCGCTACGACCGCGCTGGCGGCCTGCTCACCTACGGCATCCCCGGTTTCAAACTGGAAAAGCCCGTGGTGATGCAGCGCATCGAGCAGCTTGAACTCGGCGGCGTCACTTTTGTGCTGAACTGCCGCGTTGGCGAAGACCTCAGCTTCGACGCCATCCGGGGCCAACACGACGCCGTTCTGATCGCCACCGGAGTCTACAAAGCCCGCGACATCGAAGCCCCCGGCGTCGGTGCCAAAGGCGTCGTCCGTGCGCTGGATTACCTGACCGCCTCCAACCGTAAGTCTTTCGGCGACGATGTGCCGGAATTTGACTCCGGCGAACTCAACGCCGATGGCAAGCGTGTCGTCGTCATCGGCGGCGGCGATACCGCGATGGACTGCGTCCGCACCGCCATCCGCCAAGGTGCCACCAGCGTCAAATGCCTCTACCGCCGCGACAAAGCCAACATGCCGGGCAGCCAGCGCGAAACCCAAAACGCCGAGGAAGAAGGCGTCGAATTCGTCTGGCTTTCCGCCCCGAAAGGCTTCACCGGCGGCACCACCGTCGAAGGCGTGATGGTGCAAAAAATGCGCCTCGGCGCGCCCGATTCCTCAGGCCGCCAAACCCCCGAACTGATCGAAGGCGCCGACTACATCGAGCCCGCCGATCTCGTCGTGCAAGCCCTCGGCTTTGAGCCCGAAGCCATCCAAACCCTCTGGGGCGTCCCCGACCTCGCCGTCACCCGCTGGGGCACCATCAAAGCCGATTTCCGCAGCCACGCCACCACCCTGCCCGGCGTCTACGCCGCAGGCGACATCGTGCGCGGCGCAAGCCTCGTGGTCTGGGCCATCCGCGACGGCCGCGAAGCCGCCGACTCCATCCTCGCCTATCTGGCGCAACCGGCCTCGGTTGCGGCAGAGTGATCGCAAAGGATCAATTATGCGCAGATCGCTTTGTCACGCCCTGACCTGCATAGTGCTCGCAGCGCCGGGCGCAGCCTTGGCTGACAGTGCGTCTCTGCAAATACTGCCCCGTCCCGCCAACTGTAATGCACTGATGACAGTTCAGCTACATGGCTGTCAGGGTATGACAGTTTTGAACTGCAAAACGGATTCAGGCGAGTTTTGGCGAACTGAGAATTTTCGCGAGTTCGGACTTATAAACCTGAGTCATGAAAATCTGGATGGGACATTATTCGTTTTCGCGACCGCCAATAACAGTGGCGGTTATTTCAGCGACCCTTCCGCGACCCATAACACGCCGATTGATCAAGTGGCAAAGTCAGGGTCTGGCGATATAGCTATGGCTGGAACTTTAGATATGCTCGGAGCTCAGAAACCTATGAGTGCGGTTGGCACTATGACGCTTTTGACGCCGCCGCTGGTCATGAATGGAGTAACTTTTCAGCGCATAGCAAGAGACGCTACCATTGAGTGGCCGCGACCTATGCCTATCTTCCACACCAAGAGTGTGATCTATTTTGATCCCGTGAGTGGTGTCTTTTTCCAAGGCGAAGGCGAGCAACTTTCGCCAGCTACCGATGATGAAATCTCCCACACCCCCGCCGCGATCATCCTCCCCGGCGAACCCGGCTTTGATCAACCGCATCCCACATACGACTGCGGCGACCTCTCATTTCTCCATTCGGACATAAAGGCCTATCAAGCATGATAACCCGCGCCCTTCTGCCCCTGCTTTTCCTCGCCTCTCCCGCCCTCGCGGGCAGTTTCACGCCGCCGCAAGGCTGCACCACCACCCTCACCGTGCAATCGCGCGGCTGCTATGTCGCGAACTACTACACCTGCGAGAAAGACAATCCCGGCGACAAATGGCGCGCGGATTTCGACCAAGAGGGCATGTTCTACATGTCCAAAATTGATCGCGAAACCCAGTGGATCGAAAGCTATGATCTGAACCCAACGGTCATCCAAACCCTCGACCCCAACCCGCGCGATCCGGCGAATTTCTCCAGCCTGCTCTCCACAGGCCGCGATGATTTCGACTTCAGCCTCAGCAAAGACAATGGCGAACACACCAATGTCAAAGGCTACGACAAGCTGACAGGCAAGACCGTCACCATCGACGGCGTCACGCTGCAGCAGACCGAATTTGAGTATGTCGAAACCGACGATGCTGGCAATGAACTCCGCAAAGCGCACGGCCACGAGTACATCAGCGCCGAGTGGCGGAACTTCTTTTCCGGTCAATCCGAATGGTGGGATGGCACGCAATGGCTGCCCCTCGAAGGCAGCCCGGTGCAGTTCATCCTCCCCGGCGAAAAGGGTTTCGCCGCAACCCAACCGATCTTTGAATGTGATGCCGTGATGTCCGAAGCCACGCCGCTGGAACGGTTGTGGCGGGCATCATCCCAAAATCCGACCGGAGCCGCAGCCGCAGCCCCAATCGCCGCCAGCCCGAAGGAGTGAGCCATGACGATCTATGATGAAGCTTGGGTGAAGTCCGAGGAAGCCAAACGCGCCTATATGGACGCCAACAGCCTGTATAAAACCGAAGACGAACATTCGTCCTGCGGCGTTGGTCTGGTGGTGGCGATCTCGGGCAAACCCAGTCGCAAGGTCGTCGAAAACGGCATCAACGCGCTGAAGGCGATCTGGCACCGCGGCGCGGTCGATGCCGATGGCAAAACCGGCGATGGCGCGGGCATCCATGTGCAGATCCCGGTCAAATTCTTCTACGATCAGGTCCGTCGCACCGGGCACGAGCCTGACATCCACAAGCTGATCGCCGTCGGCCAGGTCTTCCTGCCCCGCACCGATTTCGGCGCGCAAGAACGCTGCCGTACCATTGTCGAGGCCGAAGTCCTCCGCATGGGCCATTACATCTACGGCTGGCGTCACGTCCCCGTCGACACCTCAGTTCTGGGCGACAAAGCCAATGCCACCCGCCCCGAGATCGAACAAATCCTGATCCGCAACGACAAGGGCATTGATCAGGAACAGTTCGAGCGCGAGCTTTACATCATCCGCCGCCGCATCGAAAAAGCGGCTCTGGCCAGCCATATCCAGGGCATGTATCTGTGCAGCCTGTCCTGCCGCAGCATCATCTACAAAGGCATGATGCTGGCCGAACAGGTCGCCACCTTCTACCCCGATCTGATGGATGACCGCTTTGAATCCGCCTTCGCGATCTACCACCAGCGTTACTCCACCAACACCTTCCCGCAGTGGTGGCTGGCGCAACCCTTCCGCATGTTGGCCCATAACGGCGAGATCAACACGCTGAAAGGCAACGTCAACTGGATGAAAAGCCACGAAATTCGCATGGCTTCCAACAACTTTGGCGATGCCGCCGAAGACATCAAACCGATCATCCCGGCAGGCACCTCGGACTCGGGCGCTTTGGACGCGGTGTTCGAGGCGCTCGTGCGCTCAGGCCGCAATGCCCCCCTCGCCAAGACCATGCTGGTGCCGGAAGCGTGGAGCAAAGCCACCACCGATATGAAGCCCGCTTGGGCTGACATGTACGCCTATTGCAACTCGGTGATCGAACCGTGGGATGGCCCCGCGGCCCTTGCGATGACCGATGGCCGCTGGGTCTGCGGCGGGCTTGACCGCAACGGCCTGCGCCCGATGCGCTATGTGGTGACCGGCGATGGCCTGCTGATCGCCGGTTCCGAAGCGGGCATGGTCCCGGTCGATGAAGCCACCATCCGCGAAAAGGGCGCGCTTGGGCCGGGTCAGATGATCGCCGTCGATATGGCCGAGGGCAAACTTTACCACGACGTGGCGCTGAAAGATAAACTTGCCGCCGCCCAGCCTTACGGCACATGGATCGAAAAGATCGTCGACCTCAACGCTTTGCTGCGTGACGTGCCGGAAGTGGCGATGTTCGAAGGTGCCGATCTGCGCAAACGCCAGATTGCGGCGGGCTTTACCGTCGAAGAACTCGAACAAGTCCTCGCCCCGATGGCCGAAGACGGCAAGGAAATGATCGCCTCGATGGGCGATGATACCCCTGCCGCCGTGCTGTCCTCGGTTTACCGTCCGCTCAGCCACTTCTTCCGGCAGAACTTCAGCCAAGTCACCAACCCGCCCATCGACAGCTTGCGCGAAGGCCGGGTGATGTCGCTGAAAACCCGCTTCGGCAACCTGCGCAACGTGCTGGATGAAACCAACGCGCAATCCGAGATTCTGGTGCTGGAAAGCCCCTTCCTCGCCAATGCCGAGTTTGACGTGCTGGTGCAGCGCTTTGGCGATCAGGTCGCCTTCATCGACTGCACCTTCCCGGCCAAAGCTGGCCCCGATGCCCTGCGCCAAGGCCTCGAACGCATCCGTGCCGAAGCCGAAGACGCCGTGCGCTCGGGTGCGGGCCAGTTGGTGATGACCGATCAGCATCAGTCGCCCGAAAAGGTCGCGATGCCGATGATCTTGGCAACCTCTGCCGTGCATAGCTGGCTGACCCGCAAGGGTCTGCGCACCTTCTGTTCGGTCAACGTGCGCTCTGCCGAATGTATCGACCCCCACTATTTCGCCGTGCTGATCGGCTCGGGGGCCACCACCGTCAACGCCTATCTCGCACAAGATTCCATCGCCGACCGCATCCGTCGCGGGCTGATCGACGGCAGCCTCGTCGATGCGATGCGCCGCTATGGCTATGCCGTCGATGCGGGTCTGCTGAAGATCATGTCCAAAATGGGCATTTCGGTGATCTCGTCCTATCGTGGCGGCCTGAATTTTGAAGCCGTCGGCCTCAGCCGCGCCATGGTGGCCGAGTATTTCCCCGGTATGCAAAGCCGGATCTCTGGCATCGGTCTGCACGGCATCCAGATGAAGGTCGAGGAAGTCCACGCCAAGGGCTGGCTGGGTGGCGCAGACGTTCTGCCGATCGGTGGCTTCTACAAAGCCCGCCGCTCGGGTGAAAAGCACGCTTGGGAAGCGCAGACCATGCACATGCTGCAATCGGCCTGCGACCGCGCCAGCTTTGATCTGTGGAAGCAATACTCCGCCGCGATGCGGTCGAACCCGCCGATCCATATCCGCGATCTGCTCGACATTAAAACCCTCGGTAAACCCGTGCCGATTGAGGAAGTCGAAAGCATCACCTCGATCCGCAAGCGTTTCGTCACGCCGGGCATGTCGCTGGGGGCCTTGGGGCCAGAGGCGCATAAGACCCTCAACGTCGCGATGAATCGCATCGGCGCAAAGTCGGACTCTGGCGAGGGCGGTGAAGACCCCGCCCACTTCCTGCCCGAACCGAACGGCGATAACCCCTCGGCCAAGATCAAACAGGTGGCCTCAGGCCGTTTTGGCGTCACCGCCGAATACCTGAACGCCTGCGAAGAACTGGAAATCAAAGTCGCGCAGGGTGCCAAACCCGGCGAAGGCGGCCAGTTGCCCGGCATGAAAGTGACCGAGCTGATTGCCCGCCTGCGCCATTCCACCAAGGGCGTGACGCTGATCAGCCCGCCGCCGCACCACGACATCTATTCCATCGAAGACCTCGCGCAGTTGATCTACGATCTGAAACAGATCAACCCGCGCGCCAAAGTCACGGTGAAACTGGTCAGTGCCTCCGGCGTCGGCACCATCGCCGCAGGCGTCGCCAAGGCGAAAGCCGATATCATTCTGATCTCGGGCCACAACGGCGGCACCGGGGCTTCTCCGGGCACCTCGATCAAATACGCGGGCCTGCCGTGGGAAATGGGCCTGACCGAGGCGCATCAGGTGTTGTCGATGAACAACCTGCGCGAACGCGTAACCCTGCGCACCGATGGCGGCCTGCGCACCGGTCGCGATGTGGTGATGGCCGCGATGCTGGGGGCCGAGGAATACGGCATCGGCACCGCCGCTCTGATCGCGATGGGCTGCATCATGGTGCGCCAGTGCCATTCCAACACCTGCCCGGTCGG
>CAYLYV010000113.1:0-15101 GCA_964387655.1 uncultured Cypionkella sp.
CGAACTCCTCCGCCCCGCGTGAGGCGAGCGCCAGATCAATCGCCTGATCCCAGCCCCAATCGCCCAGATATTTGGTATCGGTCAACAACTGGCCAAACCCCGCAATCGCGGCGGCAAAGCGGGTTTCATCCGTCACAGGCATCCCCGGCACAATCGGGGTTTCCTGCAAGGTGCTGTCTTTGCCACCCGGAGCAACCGAGCGTAGCCGCAAATAGCCCATTTCGTTGGAGCCCTCAGGAGCCGTCCCGGTGCCATAGCGCAGCGGATCGTTGCGCAGCGCCGGGCTGTTCGGCGCCGTCACCTCATAGATCGCCGTCACCGCCGTGCCCGCACCTATATCCCCGGCATCGACCTTGTCGTTGTTGAAATCCTCGCGCGCCAAAGCCCGAGTTTCATAGCCGATCAGCCGATATTCCGCGACCTGCGCCGGGTTCCATTCGACCTGTATCTTCACATTATCCGCAATGGGATAGAGTGCCCCGGTCAACTGATCGACCAACACCTTGCGCGCCTCGTTCAACGTGTCGATATAAGACGCCGTGCCATTGCCGTTCTGCGCCAGCGCCTGCATCGTCGCATCATCCAGATTGCCACGGCCAAAGCCCAGCACCGACAGATACACCCCGCCTTCACGCTTCTTGGCGATGAAACCCTTCAACGCCTCGGGATCATCAATGCCCACGTTGAAATCGCCATCGGTCGCCAGCAAAACGCGCGAAACCTCGCCCTCGGCCTTCATGCTTTCCGCCACCTGATAGGCCAGTTCCAACCCCTGCGCGCCTGCGGTAGACCCACCAGCCGCCAGTTGATCCAGAGCACCCATAATCGTCGCGGTATCGCTGGCCTTTGTCGGCGGCAACACCTGCCCCGCCGAGCCCGCATAAGCCACAATCGCCACCTGATCCTCCGGCTTCAACTGCCCCAGCATCAGCCCCAAAGACTGTTTCAACAGCGGCAGCTTATTGGCATCCTCCATCGACCCCGAGGTATCCACCAGAAACACCAAGTTCAACGGCGGCCGATGCTCCACCTGCGGCACCGCCCCCTGAATGGCGATATTCACCAGCCGGGTGTTGGGATTCCACGGCGTCGGCATCACCGTGATCGTCGGGCGGAACGCCTGATCGCCTTCGGGTTTCGGATAGGCATAGGGGAAATAGTTCACCATCTCCTCAATCCGCACCGAGGCCGGATCGGGCAAGAATCCCGCGTTCAAGCTAGACCTAACCGTCGCATAAGATGCGGTATCGACATCAATCGAGAAGTTCGAGACAGGCTCCTCTGCCGTCACCTTCACCGGATTGGCATCAGCATTGGCAAAAGCTTCGGTATCGGAATGTGGCAGTGGCGCAGATTCCATCACGGGCATCGACGCCGCAGGCTTAGCGGCATAGCTGTCCGCCGCCATTTTGGCGACCGCGCGTCCGGTTGGCGCAGGCGCGGGGGCTGCCTCGGCAATCGCCTGCTGATCCTGCATCACCGCTTCAGGCTCCGCCAGCGTTGCAGTTTGGGCAGCATCGGCTGCGACATCTGCATCAGCCGTTACTTGCGCATCTGCCTTCGCCTTGGCTTCCGCTTTGGCCGGAGCCGCCTCGGCCACTTTGGACGCTGGCTTTGCCTCGGTGCTATCAATCTGCGTTTGGAGCGGTGGCTCGGGCAACGCATCCGGCACAGGCAGTTCAGCAGGTACATCCACTTGCGCGACAGGCTGCTTGCCCCGCGCCTCCTCCATCGGCCCCTTGCCCGACAGCGGCAAGATCACCACAAACCCCACCAACAAAGCGGCAACAGAAGTCGTCGCCGCCAACACAGGTTTCATCTTCAAAGCATTCAACATGGCCAAACCCTTTTGCAAGATACCCGCCTGCACAGGGCGGTCTTGCATAGGACGCACAGCCTCGGTCGATCCTTGGAGCCGATCAAAATTTTCCATCGCCAACCGCATCGCCGCCGCTTTCGCGCCTGCATCGGGGGTGGGCGCGCGCAGGGCGGCCTTCAGGGCGTCAAACTCATCCATCATTTCGCATCCTCCGCCGCCAAGGCGGTGCGCGGGACGGCTGGTATTGCACTCATTTCGCATCCTCCACCGCCATCGCGCGCAGGCGTTTTTTCACCTCTGACATCCGCCAAGCCACCGTGCCTTCGGAGACACCCAGCACGGCCCCCGCTTCGGCCTGAGTCATTTCTTCACCCAGCACCAAAGCCACCGTGTCGCGCAGTTCTACCGACAATCGCGCCATGGCCGACAAAAGCCAATCCTGCGCCTCAGCCTGCGTGGCGATCTCATCCTGCCGGGCAATCTCCCAATCCCCCCAACCACTTGCTGCCCTCGCATGAGTGGCCTGACGGCGGCGCAGATCGTGCGCGGCGTTCATCACCACGCGGTAAAGCCAAGTGGTAAACCGCGCCTCGCCCCGCCAATGCCGCAGTTTCACCGGCAAAGCGGCGCAAATATCCTGCGCCAGATCCTGCGCCTCGGCCCGCATTCCGATCAAGCGGTAAGCCAGCCCATAGATGCGGTCATAGTGGCGTTCCACCAGCAGCGCGAACGCATCCCGATCACCGCCAGCGGCGGCAGAGGCGAGGGTCTCATCTGGGGTTTCCATCAGCATGACTTTAGTGAGACGCAACATGACCCGCAATCCTTGGCAGGATGGCAAAATAAATGCGCGCCCGGAAATCCGAGCGCGCATTTCTAGTTAGCAGTCAGAGCCCAACCGGGCCGGGCTTAATAGATCAGCCCGTCATAAACGCCGTAGGCGCTGTTGGTCGAGGCCAGTTGCCGGGTCTGACCCTGTGCATCGGCGTAAGCCACCACGGCGTTATAGGTGCCGGGGCCGAAAGAACCGTCGATGCCACCGCGATAGTAGCCGTAAGACGACAGGCGGCGTTGGAACAGCCGACGCTCGGACGACGAGTAGTTGTTGAATGCCCGCGCGGCGGCGGTGCTGTAGACCGAGACGCGTTGCGGCTCATAGCGGGGTTCATAACGCGGTTGGTACTGCTGATAGCGCGGTTCATACCGAGGCTCGTAGCGCGGTTGGTAGTGTTTCTTGTTCGGCTTGGTTTCGCGGATGATGCCTTGCAGCAGAATGACACCAGCAGCACCTTTCAGCACGTCTTGCTCACGTTGGCCCCAAGCCAGCGCCGGGGCTGCGGGCAAAGCGACCGCAAGGGCAAGCAATGCAGCAATGGTGTTCCGTTTGATGTTTGAGACAGCGGGCAGCATGTCATATCCTTTCATGTGGGTGGTCAGCGAGAGCAGTCTCGTCTGGCCGATGAGAGCAACATGGGAACACAACGCCCGATAAGCAAAATCGTTGCCTTGATAGGCGATAACAATGCGGTGTTTGCGGTGGGGCGCAGGAGGCAACCCCACCGTAAGTGCTTTATTTTATGCGAAAATCGAAGTGCTTGCGGACATTTTCTTCGATTTTCCAAATGCCCTTGAAGGTCGGTTCCACCACGAAAGAATCGCCCGCCTGCACTGTAACTGGAGTGCCGCCATCCGGCGTGATGGTGATTTTTCCCGCGATCAGCACGACATATTCGTAAGCCGTGTAGGTGGCGTGGTAGCTGCCAACTGTACATTCCCAGATGCCGGAAACCATATCGCCCGCCGCCGACGTGTGCAGCGCCCAGGTCTTCATTTTCGGGCTGCCTTCGGTAACGATCCAACCATCCAGATCGGCGGTGGAGGGCTCCAGCCCCTCGGTCGAGGCAAGTTTGACGACGGTTTGCATGAGATACTCCTATTGGTTTGGCCGTCAGTGTGACGATTGCCCCCAGATTGTCCCAGTCATCCCCGACATCCACCCCGCCAGACCCGACAATAGGAAGGCGGGGCTTGCGTCGAAGGCCGCCAACCATGATATCTGCCACAACCCTGTGGAGATGCCGTTGCACCGTATTACCCTGCCTGAACGCCCCGACTGGCGCAGCGAAGCCGAAAAGCTTGGTTTCACCTTTGCCGATATGTATGGCGAACCCTATTGGGATGAAACCTCGGCCTACAGCTTCACGCTGGCCCAGATCGAAGATGATATCGAAGACCCCAGCACCGAACTTCATGCGATGTGCCGCGAAGCGGTGGCTCAGGTGGTCGGCTCGGAAAGCCTGATGCAGCGGATGGATATTCCGCGCGCGCATTGGGATCTGGTGGCGCAAAGCTGGCAACAGGGCGAGCCTGAGTTATATGGCCGTTTCGATCTGGCTTATGACGGCAATGGCCCCGCAAAGATGCTGGAATATAACGCCGACACGCCGACCTCGCTTTATGAAAGCGCGTCTTTCCAATGGTTGTGGTTCGAACAGCAACTGGCCGCACGGGTGTTGCCGCAGGGAGCCGATCAGTTCAACGGCGTGCACGAGGCTCTGGTGGCTCGGCTCGCCCAGATGTTCTCCCCCGACACCGACCTGCATTTCGCCGCCGTCGCGGATGCGCCAGAAGACTACGCCACGGTGGAAACCATGGCTTGGGCGGCGCGTGAGGCTGGCCTGGGCGCGCATTACACCGACCTCGACAAGATCGGCATCAGCGCCGAGGGGCAATTCACCGATTCCGAAGATCGGGTGATCGGCACATTGTTCAAGCTTTACCCCTGGGAAGACCTGCTGTGCGATCCATTCGCCGACAAGATCGCAGCCTCGGGCTGTCGTTTCATCGAACCTGCTTGGAAAGCCATCCTGTCGAACAAGGCGATTCTGCCGGTGTTGTGGCAGATGTTTGAAGGCCACCCCAATCTGCTGCCCGCCTATTTCGAGGATGAGGCCGCTTTGGGCCGTGCGCCTGATCTGCTGGCAGGGGGCCATGTGGTGAAACCGATCTTCTCGCGTGAAGGCCAATCGGTAACGATCCATCAGGGCGGCGCTGTGCTGGAGGCCGCCACGGCCCGCGACTACGACCAGCACCCGAAGATCGTCCAAGCTTACCACCCGCTGCCGGTTTTTGCCGACATGCGCCCGGTAATTGGCGCGTGGATCGTCGGAGAGACCTGTGTTGGCATGGGTCTGCGTGAAGATCGCAGTCGGATCACGCAGGATTTGTCGCGGTTCAAGCCGCATTTTATTGAGGGGTAAGCCAATGAAACGCTCACGCCATGTTGCACTCACCTTGCTGGGCGCTGCCGCATTCGGGCTGGCTGCCTGCACCGAGGAAAAGACCGAAGCCAGCGCCTTTGCCGACAAGGCAAGCTGTCTGGCCGAAGCCAAACCCGGCGGCTGGTTCTCGGCTGCAGACTGCGAAACCGCCTTTGCCGAAGCGCAAAAGCTGCATGACGAAACCGCACCCCGCTATGAGAGCCGGGAATTATGCGAGGCCGAGCATGGCTCAGGCGCTTGTGGCGGTGATGCGGCGGCAAACAACAGCGGTGGCGGCTCCGTCTTCATGCCGCTGCTGATGGGTTACATGATCGGCCAAGCACTGGGCGGTGGCGGTCGGGTGATGTCTCAGCCCGTGGTGCAAACGGCAGGTGGCGGTTACTCCACCCCAAACGGTGGCACCCGGATCAGCAATCTCAACAGCGGCGGCACCATCAATGCCAGCGCGTTCAACAAGGCCCCGGTGACCAAGGGCTTGGCCCCGATGACGAAAACTCAAGTGCAATCGCGCGGCGGCTTTGGTGGCTCGGGCGCTACGCGCGGCGTGGGTGGCTAAGAAAAACGGCGCAAGGGTTTCCCCTCGCGCCGCCCAATCCGCTCTGCCCGCCCTTAAACCGACAAGCAGACGTATTTCAGCTCCATGTAATCGTCGATGCCATGGCTGGAACCCTCGCGGCCCAAGCCCGACTGCTTCACGCCGCCAAACGGTGCCATCTCGTTGGAAATCAGCCCGGTGTTCACACCCACCATGCCGTATTCCAACTGCTCCTGCACCCGCGTGATGCGGCCAATATCCTTGGCGTAGAAATACGAAGCCAGACCGAAGATCGTGTCATTGGCGCGGCGGATGACTTCTTCTTCGGTATCAAACTTGAACAACGGTGCCAGCGGCCCGAAGGTTTCCTCATTGGCCACCTTCATCGCAGGCGTTACCCCCGTCACCACGGTCGGCTGAAAGAACGTGCCACCCAAAGCATGACGTTTGCCACCGGCCAGAATCTTGCCACCGCCCGCCAGCACATCGGCGATGTGCTCCTCGACCTTCTCAACCGCATCTTCGTTGATCAGCGGCCCGGTGGTGACACCGGCCGACAAACCGTCGCCAATCGCCAGCTTGCTGACCGCCGCCGCGAGCTTCTCGGCAAACGCATCATACACCCCGGCCTGCACATAAATCCGGTTCGCACAGACGCAGGTCTGACCGTTGTTGCGGAACTTCGAGACCATGGCGCCCTCAACCGCCGCATCCAGATCGGCGTCGTCAAACACGATGAACGGCGCATTGCCGCCCAATTCCATCGAGCATTTCAGCACCTGCTCTGCCGCCTGCCGCAGCAAAATCCGCCCGACTTCGGTCGATCCGGTGAAGGTAATCTTCCGAATAGCCGGGTTCTCGCAGAACTCCTTGCCGATCTCGGACGAGCGCGACGAGGTGATCACCGAGAACACACCGCCCGGCACCCCAGCCCGTTCCGCCAACACCGCCAAAGCAATCGCTGACAGCGGAGTCTCAGCCGCCGGACGCGCCACAAACCCGCAACCGGCCGCCAAAGCCGGGGCGACCTTGCGCGCGATCATCGCGCTCGGGAAATTCCACGGCGTGATCGAGGCGCAAACCCCAATCGGCTGCTTCAGCACCGAAATCCGCTTGTCGCGCATATGGCCGGGGATGATCTGACCATAGGTGCGCTTGGCCTCTTCGCCAAACCATTCGATATAGGCCGAGCCATAGGCAATCTCGCCCTTGGCCTCGGCCAACGGCTTGCCCATCTCGGCGGTGAGGATGGTCGCCAAATCTTCCTGCGCAGCCATGCACAGATCAAACCACTTTCGCATCACCTGCGCGCGCTCTTTGCCTGTCCGCGCCGCCCATTCGCGGCGGGCCACATCGGCGGCGGCGATCGCGCGCGCTGCATCGGCACGGGTCAAATCCGGCACATTGGCAATCACATCGCCGCGCGCCGGGTTGGTCACCGCAAAGGTCGCGCCATCGGCAGCATCAATCCACTGCCCCGCCACATAGGCCTTGTTCGGCAGCAGGCTGGGGTCCTTCAACAAAGAACGCAGATCGGTCACGGAATCGAGCATGGGGGCCTCCATTAGCACGGGTTGCCCCTGCTTGCCCGCTCTGGACTTAAAAGTCCACATCCTCCACCAATGCTGGACCTAAAGCTGGCGTCAAACTGGAGTGATACCGATGGACATGACCCGCGAATATCTGAACGGCGCTTTCATCCCCGACTCCGATGCCCTGCCCGCACTCTGGGCAACAAAAGCCGCCAAATTCCGCGAAAGCCTCGGTCCCCGCGCGCGCCTTGACATCGCCTACGGCCCCGCACCCCGCAATCGCTTCGATCTGTTTCTGCCCGAGACCCCGGCCAAAGGCCTGATGGTCTTCATCCACGGCGGCTACTGGCTGGAAACCGACAAAAACCTGTGGTCCCACCTCGCAGCTGGTGCCATCGCGCGCGGCTGGGCCTGCGCCTTACCCGGCTATACCCTCGCCCCCGAAGCCCGCATCGCGCAAATCACCGCCGAGGTCGACGCCGCCATCACCGCCGCCTGCGCCGAAATCGCAGGCCCGCTGGTCATCACCGGTCATTCCGCAGGCGGCCACCTCACCGCCCGCATGGGCAACCCCGACCGCAGCCCCGCCCTAAAAGCCCGCCTCACCCGAATCGGGCCAATCTCACCGCTAGCTGATCTGGAACCGCTGTCGCAAACCGAGATGCAAACCAACCTGCACCTCGACCCGTCCGAAATTGCCGCAGAAAGCCCCGCCCGCCACGCCCTGACCACCCAAGCGCATATCTGGGTCGGAAGCGCCGAGCGCCCCGCCTTTCTCTGGCAAGCCCGCACCCTGTCGGAAAACTGGAACTGCCCGTGGACGGTCGATCCCGGCACCCACCATTTCAACGTCATTGACGCGCTGGAAGACCCCAACTCACCGCTGATGCAAACCTGCCTCAACGGCCTTTAAGATCATCCTCTCTGCTCAAATATCCTCAGGGGAGAGCGCGCAGCGCGAGGGGCAGAATGCCCCTGATTTTTCTCAAAAATCGCGCCCGCTTAGCTGTTCGCGTGCATCCGCTCGATATAAGCGCGCATTTCTTCCGCCTCGTGGCGCGCATCGCGCAAGCCTTCCATCGCAGCGCGCAATTCGGCTTCGGTCTGAGCGATCTGGTTCATCAACTCGCCTTCGCGACTTTCCAGATACACAATCGCCTGATCGCGCAACTCCTCAGCCTCATGCAGAGATTGCGCCAGACGGTCCATCTCGCCCATATCGCCGCCCGCGACACGGGTAAAACGGTGCAGCAGCCAATAGGTGAACCAGCCCGCAGCAAAAGCCAAAAGCAGGATGACAGCGGTGGCGGCGATAAATTCCGTGCGGTTCATAGGCGAGCCCCCAACATCATTCTGACTTCTTCGGCCGTGGTTTCGGCGCGATGGTTTTTTTCTGTGGCGCCACCGAGGGGCTGGTATCGCCCGAAAAATCCGGCCCCTCCTGCGCGGCTTTGACCGCACCCTGAGCCGAATCCGAACCCTGCGCCGCCGTTGCTGCCGCCTTACCCGCATCAGGCGAGGCCGGCTTCGGAGTTCCGATCAGCCGGAATTCAATCCGCCGATTGGCCTCACGCCCGGCATCGGTGCCGTTGTCGGCCAAAGGATCAGCCTCGCCATAGCCGCGCGCCACCATGCCCGAGACATCAATCTGCCGCCCCTGCAAGGCAAGCACCACGGTCTCGGCCCTTGCCTGCGATAACGCAAGGTTGCCCCCATCCGAGCCCTGGGCATCAGTATAGCCCGCGACTTCCAGCTTCACGCCGGGGCAAGCTTTCAGTACATCTGCCAGCGCCTTCATCACGCCACTTGCAGCCGAGGCGATCTCGGCTGATCCCGGTGTGAAGGTGATTTTCTGCCGCGCCACCACGTCATCAACGTCCTGCGCACATTCTTCCGGGGTCGGGATCCCCGCCAACGGGTCCAGCGCCTTGTCGTATTTCACATCGACCTTAAAGGTCTGACCCTGCCCCAGCTTCTCGGACAAAATCTGCGAAATCCGTACCTTGGCCGATTGCGATCCAGTGGTGCCTTTCAGCTCCACCGTATCAGCGCGCACCAGCAGGGTGCCGTTGTCCAACTCGCCCAACGCCTGCAGCCCGGCCAATACCCGAAGTGGCCACCCGGTCGGCAGGTCTGGGTCCATCCGGGTCGCAAGATAAGTGTTGCTGCCAAACTCGGCCTTGGCAAAGCTGTCCACGGCCTTGCGCAGCACCTCATCGGTCAAGCGGCCCCGCATCTCCAGCCGATGCGTCTCGGGGGCGAGCTTAGCTGTAAACTCCGCAGGGCCCACCGGCCCGCCAGCGGATTTCTTCTCCAGCGTCGCCTTCAGTGAGAACACATCCGGCAGCGCCGCACCCAATTCCCCCACCACCCGGTCAAAATCCGCCTGCGGCACATCCGCGCCCGCCAGCAGCGTCACATCGGCATCGGCGAAGGTCAGCGTCGCACTTTGCAACTGCGCCACCGCTTTGATCCCGGCGATGGTCGCATCGGCCCAACGCGGCGTCGGCACGCCCAAACCAATCGTGCAAGCGTTGCGCCCTACGGCACCGGCAGCCCCCGCCGCCGCCAAAATCTTCGCCCGCGCCACCTCGGTATCCGCCGAACAGGCATCAAACCGCGCGCCCTCGGCATCCTTCACAAAGCGTAGCGTGAACGGGGTCAGCACCGGACGCGGTGCCGAAATCTCAATCGTCACCGCCAGCCCCGCTGGCTTTGCGCTGTTCAACTGCTGCTCAAAGTTACGTTTTTCGGCCTCAGAACTGGCAATCGCAGTGATCGCCACCTGATCTGACGCCACCGAAATCTTCGATCGCGGCAACATGCTCAGCGCGTTCAACCCATAGGTCAGGGCGGCATCCCAACCTGAAGGCGCAGGATAGGCCGCCGTCTCCAGCATGTCCGACAGCGGAATATCTGGGGAAAGCGCCTGTGCGGTATCCTTAACGCCTTGCAGCGCATCGCTTTCCGGCAAAAGCCCGATCAGTTGGATGCCATCGTCGTTGCGCAGCATTTCCACCGAGAACCGTGGCGCTTCGATGGCCTTGACCGGGATCACCTCAAGCCGGTCGCGTATGCGCGACGAATCGATCAACCCGCCCACCAGATTGACCACCTTGTAGCGCATGGCCTCCGTCGGAGCCGTGCCGCTGAGGTGAATTTGCAAGCCATCCGGGGCGACGCTGGCAAAGGTGATCCCCTCGGTCAGCAGCATGGATTTCACCGCGCGGGATGAAATATTCTCAACCAGCACAGCCGCACCCCAGGCCACCAGCACCGAAACCACCCCCGCCGCGACAAAGGCGCAGGGGGCAAGATACTTCGTGGGAAGCTGGGCAAGGCGGAGATTGGGCAATGTCACCACGGGGTCATTCAACTCGGTCTGTCAGAGGGACGAGCGGCGGCAGGCCAGCCGTCCGGTCCCGGTCTGCATAAAGCGCGCGTTCCCCCGGATCAATCAAAGGAACGCCGCAGCGGCAAGAAACAGCGCAGGAATCAACCCAGCATCCCGGTTGGATAGAAACAATCGCCGACATTGCGCCGGATCGTCGATGTTCAGGCGACGCAGTTGCCAAGCCATATGCCAACCAAAGCCCCAGACCCCGGCCAAGGCGAGGATCAGCGCCAGCACGCGATCCGCAGGAATCGCCACCGCGATCACCGCGCCTGCCATTAAAACCACCGACACCCCCATAAACCCGCGCAGCCAAACCCGCGAGTTGTCACCAAACAGCCGTGCCGTCGATTTCACCCCGATCAGCGCATCATCCTCGCGGTCCTGATGCGCGTAGATCGTGTCATAGAACAGCGTCCACGCGATCCCTGCACCATAAAGCAGTACCGCAGGCAAACGCAGCTCGCCTGCATGGGCGGCATACACCAACACCGCGCCCCAGTTGAACGCCAGCCCCAGAAACGCCTGCGGCCACCAGGTAAACCGCTTGGCAAACGGATAAATCAGCACCAGAGCCAGCGAAGCCACGCCCAGCCCAATCGCCAACCGGTTGTAAGTGAGCAAAATAACCGCCGCCAGCGCCGCCTGCACCGCCATCCACACCAGTGCCGCCTGCACCGTCACCGCGCCAGACGGCAGCGGGCGACTGCGCGTCCGCGCCACACTTGCATCAATCTCACGATCCGCAATGTCATTCCATGTGCAGCCCGCCCCCCGCATCAAGAACGCCCCCAGCGCAGCGGACAAAGCCAGCCACAAATCCCAGGCGCGGAAGCCATCCGAAAGCCCCGCCAGCGCAATCCCCCACCAGCAGGGGATCAGCAAAAGCCACGTCCCAATCGGTCGATCTGCCCGCGACAATCGCAGATAGGGCCGCATCGCCGGGGGCGCAAAGCGATCCACCCAGTTGTCTTTCGGCGCATCCGCCACCGTGGCCTCTGGTTTTTCCGCAAACTCAGACATAGATTCCCCGGCATGACAGATGCAAAAATCCGCCTCTATGTAGATCAGGCTTTGGCGCATGGGCAAGCCGTGGCCGTCAATGCAGATCAGGCCCACTATCTTTTCAACGTGATGCGGCTTGCGCGCGGCGCGCCCGTGGCCCTGTTCAATGGCCGCGACGGTGAATGGCGCGCCGAAATTGCCGAGGCTGGCAAACGCGGCGGCATCCTGATTTGCGACCATCAGACCGCGCCTTTGCGCCTGCCGCCCGACCTTTGGCTCGCCTTCGCCCCAATCAAAAAAGCCCGCACCGATTTCATCGTCGAAAAGGCCACCGAACTTGGTGCCGCCCGCATCATCCCCGTGCAAACCCGCCACACCAACGCCGAACGCATCCGCCAAGACCGCCTGCAAGCCCATGCGCTTGAGGCTGCCGAGCAATGCGGGGCCACATTTGTTCCCGAAGTCAGCGACCTGACCAGCTTGGACAAATTCCTCACCACCCTGCCCCCCGACCGCAAGCTTCTTTGGTGTGACGAGGCGATGGTGGGCCAAGCCCCCAGCCTCTCCGGCCCGAAAGGCGAAAAATGGGCCATACTCATAGGCCCCGAAGGCGGCTTCTCAACCGATGAGCAAAACCGCCTGCGCGCCCTGCCACAAATCCGCCCCACCGCCCTCGGCCCCCGCATCCTGCGCGCCGACACCGCCGCCGTCGCCGCCCTGACCCTGTGGCAAGCCGCCTTGGGCGATTGGGCATGATCCGCCCCGAATTCCTTGCCATGCTGAAACGCTTCGCCGAAGTGATCACCGCAGCCGTCATCTTAGGCTTCGGCCTTTGGCTGATCCTGCTCGGAGGTTACCTGCTCACCCCGGTCGGCACCGCCATCGGCGCGTTCGGCGTGGCTTGGGGCCTCCTCGCCCTGCGCCGCCTGCGCTTTGCCCAAACGGTTGAGGCCCCCGGCATTGTGGAAGTGGACGAAGGCCAGATCGGCTATCTTGGCCCCCAAACCGGCGGCTATGTCTCAATCCCGGAACTGACCGAACTCCGCCTGCTCAGCTTACGTGGCCGCCGTGTCTGGCGCTTGAAACAAGCCGACGGCCAAACCCTGCTGATCCCGGTCGATGCCACCGGAGCCGACAAACTGTTCGACGCCTTCGCCAGCCTGCCCGGCATGAACACCCTCGCCCTTGTCGCCGCCCTTGATGCCAAACCTAGCACTGGCACCACCCATCTTTCCCTCGCCGCCGAGACCAAAACCATCTGGCACCGCCCCGTCATCGGCGCGCTGGCGCAGGAGTGAAGGCTTTGTAACACAGCGCGGCCTCTCTTGACTTAGCCACGCCGCCGCTTCACCAGTTGCATCCTGAAATTTCCAACGCGAAAGGGCCCTGCCCCATGTCGATTCCTCAGTCCGGCGGCGGCCTCATCGAAGATTTCTCGCAGCTTGCCGAGATGATGGAGTCCGGCAGCAAACCGAAAGCCGATTGGCGCATCGGCACCGAGCATGAGAAATTCGGCTGGCTGACCGACACCCGCGCACCCTTGCCCTATGCCGGCGACCGCTCAATCTCCGCCCTGTTTGCGGGCCTGCAAGGCTTTGGCTGGGCACCCGTGACCGAGGCCGACAACATCATCGGCATGACCCGCAATGATGCCAACATTTCTCTGGAACCGGGCGGTCAGTTTGAACTCTCCGGCGCACCGCTGGAAAATCTGCATCAAGGTGCTGCAGAACTCCAAAACCATCTGGACGAAGTGAAGGCGATTGCCGACCCGCTCGGCATCAAATTCATGGGGATCGGTGCCGCACCAGAATGGTCATCTGAGACCATGCCCGTGATGCCGAAAGGCCGCTACCGCCTGATGACCGATTATATGGGCCGCGTCGGCACCCACGGCACCCAGATGATGTATCGCACCTGCACCGTGCAGGTAAACCTCGACTACGCCTCCGAGGCCGATATGGTCAAAAAACTCCGCGTGGCCCTTGCGTTGCAGCCCGTGGCGACGGCGCTGTTCGCCTCAAGCCCGTTCTTCGACGGCAAGCCCAACGGCCATAAATCCTGGCGCTCGCGCATCTGGCGCGGCCTTGATAACGCCCGCACCGGAATGCTGCCCTTCGTTTTCAACCAAGGCTTTGGTTTTCAGCAATACGTTGACTGGGTCTTGGATGCGCCGATGTATTTCGTCTACCGCGATGGCAAATACATCAATGCCTTGGGGCAGAGCTTCCGCGCCTTCCTGAAAGGCGAACTCCCTGCTTTGCCCGGCGAAAAGCCCACCCTGTCGGATTGGGCCGACCATATGACCACCGTCTTCCCCGAAGCCCGCGTGAAGAAATACATCGAAATGCGTGGTGCCGATTGCGGCGACCAAGCCCATATCGACGCGCTGCCCGCCTTCTGGGTCGGCCTGATGTATGACGACGCCGCCCTCGATGCCGCCTGGGATCTGGTGAAAGGCTTTGACGCCGAAACCCGCGAAGCCCTGCGCGTCGGCGCTTCCGTCAAGGCGCTGCAAGCCGAGGCCAATGGCGTCAAACTGCTAGACCTCGCCCGCGCCGCCATTGGCCTGTCGCACGCAGGCCTCGCCGCCCGCGGTCTGGACGAACAGCGCTATCTCGCCCCCTTGGTGCAAAGCCTTGCCAGCGAAAAAACCCAAGCCGACCGCTGGCTCGATCTCTACAACGGCGCATGGGGCAAAGACCTGACGCCGATTTACGAAGCGTCGAGCCTATAGCTTTCACATTGGCCTAAATATCCCCGCCGGAGGCCAGCTGCATTTATGCCAGAAGCCTCCGGCGGGAGTATTTCAAAAAGAGCAAATTCCTTAGGCTTTCTTCGCGCCAATCTTCGGCTCGGTCCCCGCCTTCAATCGCCGCAAGTTCGGCCAGTGCCGCACATAGACCAGCACGGTCAGCATGAACACCAAGACCACCATATGGCCCTGATCGAACACGAACAGCCAAAACCCCGACAAGGCCGCAGCCACCAGCGCCGCCAGTGACGATATTCGCCACACCGCCGCCGCCACAGCCCAAGTCGCACAAGCCGCCAGACCGACAGGCCAAGCCAGAGCCAACAGCGTGCCAAGGAAAGTCGCCACCCCCTTGCCGCCCTTGAACCCCAGCCAGACCGGAAACAAATGGCCTAAGAACGCCGCCAACCCCGCCAGCTGCGCCGCATCTTCCCCAACCGCATAGCGCGCGATCAGCACTGCCACCCCACCCTTCGCCGCATCCAGCAGCAGCGTCGCCAGTGCCGCCCCCTTGTTCCCGGTCCGCAGCACATTGGTCGCGCCAATGTTCCCCGAGCCAATGCTGCGCAAATCGCCCAAGCCCAGCGCCCGCGTGATCACCACGCCAAACGGCACCGATCCCAACAGGTAAGCCAGCACGGCGACCAGCGCCAACAGCACCGGCGAGGATGTAATCTCTGGCATGTTCTACCCCTGATAAACCGCTTGACCCGCGACATAAGTTGCCAGCACCTTACCCTCCATCCGGCAGCCGTCAAACGGCGTGTTCTTGGATTTCGA
>CAYLYV010000114.1:0-15085 GCA_964387655.1 uncultured Cypionkella sp.
CACCGTCGTTCAGCCATTTCTTCGCAATCGAAGTGGTCAGGATCGGCCAGTCTTTTTTGCTGTCAATCCAAGCCTCCAGCTTATCCCGCAAGCTGCGCTGCATCAGATACAGGTGCTTGGTGGTGCGCACCTCCAGATTGGTGGAGCCGGAAATCGTCGAATGTGGGTTGATCAGATCGGTCGGGTCGAGCTGCTTGGTGCAGTTGTCGCATTGATCGCCGCGTGCGGATTCGTAGCCGCAATTCGGGCAGGTGCCCTCAATGTAGCGGTCGGGCAGAAAGCGGTGATCGTCGATGGAATAGATCTGGCTTTCCTCGACCTCGCGGATCAGCCCAGCCTCGGCCAGTTTACCGGCGAAATGCTGGGTCAGACGATGATTGCGCTGGCTGGAGGAGCGTCCAAAATGGTCAAACGACAGCCGGAAGCCGCGCGCAATCTCGGCCTGCACCTTGTGCATTTCAGCGCAATATTCGGCCACGGGTTGGCCCGCTTTGGCCGCCGCAAGCTCGGCGGGCGTGCCGTGTTCGTCGGTGGCGCAGATGAACATCACTTCATGCCCGCGCGCGCGGTTGTAGCGCGCGAACAGATCGGCGGGCAGTTGCGAGCCCACCAAATTGCCCAAGTGCTTGATGCCATTGATATAAGGAATGGCGGAGGTGATGAGAATCCGTGCCATGCAATGCCCTTTTGCGTCAGTTGCGCCCCGTTTAGCGCAAGCAGGAGCCAAGGGCTAGACAGGGTTCATGCCCTGACCGGGATTATAAGCCTTTTGTGATGCGCCTGAGCGTGCCATCGCCCTTCAATCCGCGCAAAACCGCACCCGTGATATGCAGCACCAGCAGCGCCATCAGCAGCTTGGTCAGGATGCCATGAATTGCAAAACCAGCGTTTTCAATCGCTTCCGAGGTAGGGGTGATCGGGGGCAGGGTGATCTGACCAAAGATCACCACATCCAAACCCGTGGCGGAACTCGCGATCCAACCGGACAGCGGGATCGCCAGCATCAGCAGATACAGCGCCAGATGCGTGGCGCGGGCGGCACGGTTTTGCCACTGCGCAGGCGGGCCGATGGGCGGCGGTGGCGGGCTGATCCGGTGCCAGATCAGCCGGATCAGGGCGAGGGTGAGCGCTGTCAGCCCTAGGGTCTTGTGCAGACCATAAAGCCAAAGCGTTGAAAGATTGGGTTTAATCCAGCCAAGGGCGGTGCCCAGCACCAGCAAAGCCAGGATCAGCGCCGCCATGGTCCAATGCAGCAGGCGCGAGGCCAAGCCAAACTGGGTGGGAGAATTCCGCCACATCTAATCACTGCGCGCAATGCGGGCCAAAATATCTAGGCGCACCTGATCGCCAACCATATCCGACCAGCCCACCGCGCCGAAATCCGAGCGGTTGACGGCCCCCGTCAGCCGAATGGTCAGATGGCTGAGATCGCCCGCCTCATGCCCCTTTTGCCGCCAGATCATCGCCTGCATCACCATCGGTTTGGTGACGCCGCGAATGGTGACGCGACCCTTGACTTCGGCGCCTTCGCCCTTGGCGGTCACCGAGGTGCTCTCAAAACTGATCTGCGGAAAGTCTTTGGAATCCAGAACCTTGGGCCCTTTCATTGCTTGCGCGGCAAAGGGAAACGACGCATCGGCATGGGCGGCATCCAGCGTCACGGCCACATGACTGGCGCTGACATTCTTGAAATCGAGCGTGAGATCGGCGCGGGTGATCGGCATTTGCCCGGTGATTTTATCGCTGCCAAAATCGGTTTCAAACCCGATCAGCGAGGCATCGGGTTGCAGGGTGTATTTGGCAGGGGCCGCGAAGGCGGGGCTGGCCCCTAGCGCCAAAAGCAACAGCAGCATGCGCATGGAAGCCTCCTTATCCTAAGGTAATGTAACATTAAAATGCTCAAGGCTGCGCAAATTCGCGTGAGATCAGACTTCAGTCTGATCCGGCCATGCGCAGGGGCTTTCCTTGTCTGGGCGCGCCGCCTAGTCTGCGCTGAAACAGGAGGGCGCGATGCGGCAAGTGCGATTGGGGCAGACGGGGCTTTCGGTTTCGGCGATTTCATTGGGCACGATGACTTGGGGCAGCCAGAACTCCGAGGCTGAAGGCCACGCCCAGATGGATCTGGCGCTGGGGCAGGGTGTGAATTTCTGGGACACCGCCGAGATGTATCCGGTCAATCCGGTGCGGGCTGAAACCGTGGGGCGCACCGAGGAGATCATCGGCACTTGGCTTGCGGCGCGCGGTGGGCGCGATCGGCTGGTGCTGGCGACCAAGGTGACGGGTGAGGGGCAGGACGCGGTGCGCGGCGGTGCGCCCTTGACGGGGGCGGTGATGCGGGCGGCGGTGGAGGATTCGCTGCGGCGGCTGAAAACCGATTACATTGATGTCTATCAACTGCACTGGCCCAACCGCGCCGCCTATCACTTTCGCGACATTTGGCACTTTGATCCGAGGGGCGGGAATAAGACGAGCATTGAAGCACATATGCTTGAAATGCTTCAGGTATCGGCTGAACTGATCGCCGAGGGCAAAATTCGCCATATTGCACTTTCCAATGAATCGGTCTGGGGGGCGGGGCGCTGGCTGGCGCTGGCGGACAAGCATGGTTTGCCGCGCATGGCGACGGTGCAGAACGAATATTCGCTGCTGTGTCGGCAGTTTGACAGCGATTGGGCCGAGCTTTCGGCGCTGGAAGATGTGCCGCTGCTGGCATTCTCACCCCTCGCCACCGGGCTTTTGACGGGCAAATATGCGGGCGATGTGATCCCGGAAGGCACAAGGCGCGCGCTGAACCCCACGTTGTCGGGGCGGATCACGCCGCAGGTGTTTCCGGCGGTGGCGGCCTATCTGGGCATCGCGGCGCGGCACGGGCTGAACCCGGCGCAGATGGCGATTGCGTTTTGTATGACGCGGCCGTTCCCCTGTATTCCGATCATTGGTGCCACCGATCTGGAGCAGCTTGAGATCGCCTTGGGCGCGGCAGATGTCGTGCTGGACGCCGAGGTTCTGGCCGAAATTGATGCCGCCCACCGCGCGCATCCGATGCCATACTAGGGGCGGGCGATGCGGTTTTGCCTGATTTTGGCGGTCGTGTTGGCGGGTTGTACTTTGGGCGGCGGCAAGTTGGCCAAGCCCAGCGATTCCGCCAATCCGATCACTGGCGATGCGATTGCGGTGACCTCACTGGATGCGCCAGCGGTGGCGGCTCAGGTTGATCCGGCCAAGCCTGTGGTGGATGCGGCGAAACCGGGGCCTGCGCAAAAACCGCTTGCGCAATCTGATCCCGCCGCAGCCGCAGCCGCAGCGCCACCGATTGCCGAAGAACCGGCGCGGGTGTTGGGGCCGGAAGAATTGGCCTGTGTCAAAAAAGGCGGGCAGTGGTCTGTCGCGGGAAAGGCGGGCGGGATGAGTTGCGTACGCATGATGCGCGACGCGGGCAAATCTTGCCACAAGAAAAGCGATTGCGAGGGGGATTGCCTTGCCAGATCAAACACTTGCGCGCCAATCGCGCCGTTGTTTGGCTGTAATGAAATTTTGCAGGAGAATGGCGCGATGGTGACCCTTTGTATCGACTGATCGCGCTTTTGCTGCTGAGCGCCTGCGCGACAGCCCCGAAAACCGTGGCGGTGGGCCGCTATCGCGCGCCCGATGCGCCGATGTATTCCAATGCGGTGATGGATCAAAACCGTCTGGTCGGCACTTGGAGCCAAGTCGCGGCTTTCGGCGGCGAAGGCTGCAATCCGGGCGGTGCCGAGATTTCGCAAGGCGCGGGCGGGCTGCAGATCCGCTACCGTTTGTGCGAATCCGGCGTGCAGATGGCGGGGGCGGGGGCGATGGCCTCCGAGACCGTCGGGCGGTTTGCAGTGCCGGGGCAGCCAGGGCCGTGGTGGATTCTTTGGGCTGATGGCGATTATCGCACGCTGGTGGTCGGCAGCCCGAACGGGCGGCTGGGCTTCATCCTGAACCGAGGGGCGTTTCCGCCGGATCGGCTGAAAGCGGCGCGGGATATCTTTGAATGGAACGGCTATGATCTGCGGCGTCTGACGATCTACTGATCCATAACCCGTTGTAATCGCGCCAGATGATCGCGCACACCGCGCGCGCCGAACGGGGCCGCGCGCACCAGCCCGTCAAAATGTTGCAGGATGGATTGCACCCGGTCGGGGTCGCGAAACACGATATACTGGTGGCCGAGATAGACGGCGGCAAGGTGGGGGCCGAACACCGTGACCGGGCTGGAGTAGACCCGATGCGCGTCAAACAGATAAAGCCGCAGCGCGGGGTAAAGCGTGTCGCAGAGCGCAATCAGATGATCCATCTGCGCATGGCGCACGCCAAGCGGCAGTCCAGACCAATAGCCTAAGCCTCTGGCAAAGTTTGAGATTTCATGCAGCGGCATGGCGATTTCATAATCGGAATGGGCGGACTTCATCCAATCCAGCTGATCCTGAAACGCCGCAATCGCCTGATCCGCCGAGCGGCCAAGGTAGTCGGCATATTCCCAGGCCACCACCTCGGGCGTTTTTAACATATCGGGCAGGCTGGCGGGGACATGGCGGATTTTATAGCCCGCGGCGGCGTGGTGCCAGCCGATCAGCTCTTGATCAAACAAAGCGCGCGGCGCCTCAGTCAGGGTGACGGAGCTGGCCAGCAGCGCATCCACCGGCTCGGGCCGATCGGTCAGACCCAGAAGCCAATCGCATGACACCCCCAAAGCGGTGGCGCAATCGGCGGTCAGTTGCGCATTGGGCAGCCGGATGCCGGGGGCGAGCAGGGCTGAGACCGTCGAGCGATCCGCCCCGGTGGCGCGGGCCAAGGCGGCTTGGCTGATGCCGCGCTGCGCCATCGCCTCGGCCAGACGGGCACGAAACAGCGGGGCGCGGTCGCGTTTGTCGATAAAATCCGGCATTTGTTTTCTATTATCCGCAATGGTGACGCGATGTTGCATATCCTCTGAGTTCCGCCGCCCCTTGGCAAGTGCTAGCATAGGCCCGTAACCCCTTGATGAGGAAAGATATGCCGCAGACTCGTGTTATTGAGTGGCCGACTGTGATGGTAATGCTGGGGACTTACACCCTTTTCGCGCTGGGCGGCTGGGTTTGGGCCAGCACGGGCGTGGTGTCGATCATTTTGACCGGAATCGCCTTGGCGCAGTTTTCGTCCTTGCAGCATGAGGTGCTGCATCACCATCCGTTCCGCGCGCAAGGACTGAATGAGGCGCTGGTGTTTCCCGCCTTGATGCCCTTTGTGCCTTATCTGCGCTTCAAGGACACCCATTTGCGGCACCATTTCGACCCGGCACTGACCGATCCCTATGATGATCCTGAATCGAACTATCTGGAGCCTGCGGTCTGGGCGCAAACTCCGCCGCTGCTGCAGATTTTGTTGCGTTGGAACAACACCTTGGCGGGGCGGGTGCTGCTGGGCCCCGCTTTGGGCACTTACATCTTTTTGCGCGATGAGCTGGCACTGTTGCGCGCGGGCGACGGCCGGGTGCTGCTGGCTTGGGGTCTGCATCTGATCGGGTTGGTGCCGCTGCTGCTGTGGCTGCAATGGATCCAAATGCCGATCTGGGCCTATCTGCTGGCGGTCTATCTCGGCACGGCTTTGCTGAAAATCCGCACCTATCTGGAGCACCGAGCGCATGCGGTATTTCGCGCCCGCACTGTTGTGGTCGAAGACCGTGGGCCGCTCAGCTATCTGTTTTTGAACAACAATTTTCACGTTGTGCATCACATGCATCCGGCCGTGCCGTGGTATGAGTTGCCCGCGCTTTATGCCAGTCGGCGCGAGCATTACCTGCGCCGCAACGAGGCCTACGTCTATCGCAGCTATGGCCAGATCATCCGGCAGTATTTCTGGCACGCGAAAGACCCGGTGCCGCATCCGATCTGGCCGGTCCGGCACGATGGGGCTGGGCAGGATCAGTTGTAGCGCGGCGCGCGGCGCTTGCAGCGGAGAATCGCCACAGATGTGATTCGCGACCCCTTGTTTCTGCTGGCCTTTGTGATTCGTTTTGGCTAGTCTGACCCTTAGACCGGGACAACCCGGCAGTATCGGGGAAACCCGGTATCGGCAGAGCAGACGGCAATACAGGCGGATTTTCCATGACTGAGATGGTCTATGGCTCGATGCCCAGCATGGTATCGGAGCCGGTGATTCCCCGCTGGTGGCGGACGATTGACAAATGGACGTTAACAGCCGTGCTGGTGCTGTTCGCCATCGGGCTGCTGTTGGGGCTGGCGGCCTCGGTGCCTTTGGCCGAGCGCAACGGGCTCGACCCCTACTATTACGTCACGCGGCAGGCGTTTTTCGGTGGCATGGCGCTGGCGGCGATCTTCGGCGTGTCGATGATGTCGCCCGCGATGGTGCGGCGCTTGGGGGTGCTGGGCTTTGCGGTATCAATGCTGGCGCTGATGCTGTTGCCGATGTTCGGCACCGATTTTGGCAAGGGCGCGATCCGCTGGTTCAGTTTTGGCTTCGCCTCGGTGCAGCCGTCGGAGTTTCTCAAGCCCGGCTTTATGATCGTGATCGCTTGGCTGACGGCCTCGGGTCAGGACATCAATGGACCGCCCGGTAAATTCATCTCCTTTGCGCTGACGGTGACGGTGGTGCTGTTTCTGGCGTTCCAGCCGGATTTTGGCCAAGCCATGTTGGTGCTGTTTGGCTGGGGCGTGATTTATTTCGTCTCGGGCGCGCCGATGATTTTGATCGTGACGGTGATGGGGCTGACGGGGGTGGGGGGCTTTGCCGCCTACCATTCCTCCGAGCATTTTGCGCGCCGGATTGATGGCTTTCTGAACTCGGATGTCGATCCGCGCAGCCAGATGGGCTATGCCACCAGCGCCATTCAAGAGGGCGGTTTCTTTGGTGTCGGCGTGGGTGAGGGGCAGGTCAAATGGACGTTGCCTGACGCGCACACCGACTTCATCATTGCCGTTGCGGCAGAGGAATATGGCCTTGTGCTGGTGCTGGTGATCATCGCGCTTTACGCCACGGTGGTGGTGCGCAGCCTTGTGCGGCTGACGCGCGAGCGCGATCCGTTCACCCGCCTGGCGGGCACTGGGCTGGCCTGTATCTTCGGGGTGCAGGCGATTATCAACATGGGGGTGGCGGTGCGCCTGCTGCCTGCCAAGGGGATGACTTTGCCGTTTGTGTCCTATGGCGGCTCGTCGGTGATTGCCGCTGGCATCACGGTGGGGATGCTTTTGGCGATGACGCGGTCGCGTCCGCAGGGGCAGATGTCTGATATCTTCCGGCGGGGGCGCTGATGCCTTTGCTCTTGATCGCAGCGGGCGGCACCGGCGGGCATATGTTCCCCGCGCAGGCTTTGGCCGAGGCGATGATTGCCAAGGGCTGGCGGGTGAAACTGTCAACCGACGCGCGCGGTGCGCGCTATGCGGGGGGCTTTCCGCAAGCGGTGGAGATTGTGGAGTTGTCCTCGGCGACCTTCGCGCGCGGTGGGGTGCTGGCGAAGCTTGCGGTGCCGTTTCGGATTGCGGGCGGCATTGCCTCGGCGCTGCTGTCGTCGCTCCGCGATAGGCCCGATGTGGTGGTGGGCTTCGGCGGCTATCCGTCAATCCCGGCGCTGACGGCGGCGTGGATGTTGCGCAGGCCCCGGATGATTCATGAGCAGAATGGCGTGTTGGGGCGGGTGAATACGCTGTTCGCCAAGCGCGTCGATAAGGTGGCCTGTGGCACGTGGCCGACGGCTTTGCCGAGCGGCGTTGAGGGTATGCATACCGGCAATCCGGTGCGGGCCTCGGTGTTGGAACGCGCGGGCGCTGGCTATATTGCGCCCGGCGATTACCCGATGGAACTGCTGGTGATCGGGGGAAGCCAAGGCGCGCGCATCCTGTCGCAAGTGGTGCCCGCGGCGGTGGCGGCCTTGTCGGAACCCCTGCGCGCGCATCTGCGGGTGGCGCATCAGGCGCGGGCCGAGGATTTGCCCGCCGTAGTGCAGGCTTACGCCAATGCTGGTGTGCGGGCGGAGGTGGAGCCGTTTTTCACCGACATTCCGCGCAGGCTGTCTGAGGCGCAACTGGTGATCTCACGCTCGGGTGCGTCGTCGGTGGCGGATATTTCGGTGATCGGGCGACCTTCGATCCTGATCCCGTTTGCGGCGGCGACGGGCGATCACCAAACCGCCAATGCGCGCGGCTTGGTTGACGCAGGGGCAGCCGTGCTGATCGCAGAGGCTCAGCTTGACGCGGCGGGCTTAAGCGCCCAAATGGCGGCGGTTTTGCAAGATCCGCTGCGGGCGGAGGAGATGGCGCGCAAGGCGCAAACGCAGGGGCGGCCCGATGCCACCGACCGTCTGGTGGCGCTGGTTGAGGCTTTGGCGAGTTAGGATGAGACGATGAACGCGACGAAACTTCCGATGGAACTGGGGCCGATCCACTTTGTGGGCATCGGCGGCATTGGCATGTCGGGCATTGCCGAAGTGCTGATGACGCAGGGCTTTGCGGTGCAGGGCTCGGATGCGAAGGCTTCGAAGATCACCGATCGGCTGGTGGCTTTGGGCGCGGTGTTCTTTGAGGGTCAAGCGGCCTCGAACATTGGCGAGGCCGCCGTGGTGGTGATTTCGTCCGCGATCAAAAAGGGCAACCCGGAACTGGAAGAAGCCCGCAGGCGTGGTCTGCCCGTGGTGCGGCGGGCCGAAATGCTGGCCGAACTGATGCGGCTGCGCAGCAACATCGCCATCGCAGGCACGCATGGCAAAACCACCACCACGACGATGGTGGCGACCCTGCTCGACAAGGGCGGCTTTGATCCGACCGTGATCAACGGCGGGGTGATCCATGCTTATGGCTCGAACGCCCGTGCGGGTGAGGGCGAGTGGATGGTGGTGGAGGCGGACGAATCCGATGGTTCGTTCAACCGCCTGCCCGCGACAATTGCCATCGTGACCAACATCGACCCCGAACATATGGAGCATTGGGGCACTTTTGACGCTTTGCGCAAAGGCTTTTATGATTTCGTCTCCAACGTGCCATTCTATGGTTTAGCGGTGTGCTGCACCGATCACCCGGAAGTGCAGGCATTGGTCGGCAAAGTCACCGACCGCCGCGTGGTGACCTTTGGCTTTAACGCCCAAGCCGATGTGCGCGCGGTGAACCTGCGGTTTGAGGCCGGTGTGGCGCATTTCGACGTGGCGTTGCAGGGCGAAGGGCAGGGTGCGGTGATCGAAGGTTGCGTGCTGCCGATGCCCGGCGATCACAACGTCTCGAACGCTTTGTCGGCGATTGCGGTTGCACGCCATCTCGGCATGAAGAAAGAAGAAATCCGCGAGGCTTTGGCCGGGTTTGCAGGCGTCAACCGCCGCTTCACCAAGGTCGCGGACGTGAACGGTGTCACCATCATCGACGATTACGGCCACCACCCGGTGGAGATTGCCGCCGTGCTGAAAGCCGCCCGCCAAGCCACCAAGGGCCGGGTGATCGCCGTGCATCAGCCGCACCGCTATTCGCGGCTGTCGAACCTGTTCGAAGAATTCTGCACCTGTTTCAATGAGGCCGATGTGGTCGCCATCGCCGAAGTCTATGCCGCAGGCGAAGACCCCATTCCGGGCGCGTCGCGCGATGATCTGGTGGCGGGTCTGATCGCCCATGGCCACCGCCACGCCCGCGCCATCACCGATGAGGCGGACCTCGCGCGGTTGGTGAAGGAACAAGCGCAGCCGGGGGACATGGTGGTCTGCCTCGGTGCGGGGTCGATCTCGGCTTGGGCGAATGGCCTGCCCGCGCGGTTGACCGGCAAAGTCGCATGAGCCTGCCGCTGATCATGGGCTGCCTCTGGGTGATCGCCGCGACGATCACCGCTATTCTGCCGATGAAGCAACAAATGGTGCCGGGGATGACGCTGCTGGTTCTGGCGCCGGTGCTGCTGCTGTGGATCGGTCTGGCGCATGGCTTGCTTTGGGTGGCCTTGGGGCTGTTTGCGTTCCTGTCGATGTTCCGCCGCCCGCTGCTCTATTTCGCCCGCCGCGCCTTGGGCCAGTCGGTCGAGGTGCCTGCAAAGGTGCAAAAGTGATCGCGCTGGTCGCCGCGCTGATCTGGCTGGTGGCGGCCAATCTGATCGGCATGTTGCCCAGCAAAGACCACCATTGGCGCAACGCCTATGGCCTGATCGCGGTGGGCGTGCCGCTGCTGATCTGGCTGACCTATGAAAACGGGGCGGGGTGGGGTCTGGCCTTCCTGATCGCCGCCGGATCGGTACTGCGCTGGCCGCTGATGTATCTGTGGCGCTGGATCAGGCAGCGGGTTGGGGCTTGAGGCTTGCGGCAAATCACCTAGAAAGGCGGGCATGACATATACCCTTCCCTCCGTTCGTGGCACTTTGACCCCGCACCGCCCTTTGGCTGACCTGACATGGCTGCGCGTCGGCGGGCCTGCGGATTGGTTGTTTCAGCCTGCGGATGAGGCGGATTTATGCGATTTTCTGGCCGGGCTTCCGCCCGAAGTGCCGGTGTTCCCGATGGGGGTGGGCAGCAATCTGATCGTGCGCGATGGCGGGTTGCGCGCGGTGGTGATCCGGTTGGGGCGGGGGTTTAACGGGATTGCTTGCGAGGGAACCGTGACGGCGGGCGCTGCGGCTTTGGACGCCCATGTTGCGCGCAAAGCGGCTGAGGCGGGGCTGGATCTGACTTTCCTGCGCACCATTCCGGGCAGTATTGGCGGCGCGGTGCGGATGAATGCGGGCTGCTATGGCTCTTATGTCGCCGATCATCTGATCTCGGTGCGCTGCGTTACACGCGCGGGTGAGGTTGTGGAACTGGCAGCGGCCGATCTGCACCTCGCCTACCGGCAAAGCACCTTGCCTGAAGGTTGCGTGATCATCTCGGCCAGCTTCCGGGCTGGTCCGGGCGATCCGGCGGAGTTGGAGGCACGGATGGCGGAGCAGATCGCCAAACGCGATGCCAGCCAGCCGACGAAAGACCGCTCGGCGGGGTCAACCTTCCGCAATCCGGTCGGCCATTCCAGCACGGGCCGCGCCGATGACAGCCATGAATTGAAGGCGTGGAAGGTGATCGACGATGCGGGGATGCGCGGCGCCACACTGGGCGGCGCCCAAATGTCGCCGATGCACTCTAACTTCCTGATCAATATGGGCGGGGCCACATCCGCCGACCTCGAAGATTTAGGCGAGCAAGTGCGAAAAAGGGTTTTCCAACAGAGCGGTATCACGCTAGAGTGGGAAATTATGCGGGTCGGCGAACGCACCGCGTGAATAACAATATCATGGACCGAAAAAGGTCTGGATGAGGCAGTACATGGCGGGCGGCTTATCAAAAGCGGCTTCCAAAGTGGCGGTGTTGATGGGTGGGCCTTCCGCAGAGCGGGAAGTCTCATTGGTCTCGGGTCGTGAATGCGCGGCCGCGCTCAGGGAAGCAGGATATCAGGTGGTTGAGGTCGATTGCGGCCCCGACCTGCCCGCACGGCTGGCCGAAATCAAACCCGATGTCTGCTTCAACGCTTTGCATGGCCGCTGGGGCGAGGATGGCTGCGTCCAAGGCCTGCTCGAATGGCTGAAAATTCCCTACACCCATTCGGGCGTGCTTGCCTCGGCTTTGGCGATGGACAAGGCGCGGGCGAAAGAAGTGTTTGCCGCCGCTGGTCTGCCGATTGTCGCCAGCCGTCTGGCCTGCCGCGAGGAGGTTGAGGCGCATCACGTTTTGCCGCCGCCCTATGTGGTGAAGCCGAACAATGAAGGCTCGTCGGTTGGGGTCTATATTGTGCGTCCGGGCAGCAACGCCCCGCGTCTGGCGGCGACGATGCCCGATGTGGTGATGGTGGAAGCCTATGCGCCGGGACGCGAGTTGACCTGTGCGGTGATGGGGGATCGGGCGCTGGGCGTGACCGACATCATCACCGATGGCTGGTATGACTATGATGCGAAATACAAAACCGGTGGCTCGCGCCATGTCATCCCCGCTGATGTGCCGGAAGACATCGCCGCCGCCTGCCTTGATTACGCTCTGCGCGCCCACAAGGCCCTTGGCTGTCGGGGCGTCAGCCGCACCGATTTCCGCTGGGACGACACGCGCGGCTTGGATGGCCTGATCCTGCTGGAAACCAACACCCAGCCGGGGATGACACCAACCTCGCTTGCCCCCGAGCAAGCGGCCCATCAGGGCATCTCGTTCTCTGCGTTCTGCGCCTGGATGGTGGAGGATGCCTCATGCAATCGCTAGGCCGTGCCCGCCCGCTTCCCGCCAATGGCGTGCGCCGCGATCCCGCGCCAAGCCGCTGGCAATACCGGATGCAGCGGCTGTGGCTGACGCCGCTGTTCCGGGTGGTCTGCCGTCTGGGCCTGCCGCTGACGGTTGTGGCGCTGATCGCAACCGGGGTGCTTTACAGTGACGCGCGCCGTGCCGCGATCGTGCAAAGCTTTGTCGATCTGCGCACCAAGTTCGAACAACGCCCCGAGTTTCGCGTGGGCCTGCTGTCGGTTGAAGGCGCGTCGCGCGATCTCACCGATGCGGTGCGTGCCAAGCTGGCGCTGAAGCTGCCGCAATCCTCGTTCGATCTGGATATGACCGAATTGCGTGCCCGCGCTGAAAGCTTGGATGCGGTTGCCTCTGCCGAATTGCGGGTGCGCTCGGGTGGCGTGCTGCAAGTGATCCTGACCGAACGTGTGCCCGTGGTGGTGTGGCGCGGCGCGACTGGCTTGCAACTGCTTGATGCCACCGGCCACCGCGTTGCGGGCCTGTCTGCGCGGGCGGATCGCGCCGATCTGCCGCTGGTGGCGGGTGAGGGCGCGGATGCCGCCATGCCCGAAGCTTTGGCGATTTTCGACACCGCCCGCCCGATCAGCGACCGCGTGCGCGGGCTGGTCCGGGTTGGTGCGCGCCGCTGGGATCTGATCCTTGATCGCGATCAGCGCATCATGCTGCCCTCGGTGAATCCGGTGGCGGCGGTGGAACGCCTGCTGGCGCTGAATGCCTCGGATAAGCTGCTGGAACGCGACATTCTTTCGATAGACCTAAGAAATCAAGACCGCCCGGCGATCCGGCTGGCTCCGTTCTCGATGAACGAAGTCCGCCGCGCGCAAGGGCTGGCACCGGTAGCGGAGAGCGGATTATGACAGACCTTTACCAATCCCAACGGGCGATGCGCAACATGCGGCGGGCCGCGATGCAGCGTGGTGTGGTGGCGATTTTGGATGTGGGTACGTCAAAAATCGCCTGTCTGGTGCTGCGGTTTGACGGCATTGAAGACGAGCGCGATCAGGATGGCGTCGGGCCGATGGCCGGGCAATCGTCGTTCCGGGTGATCGGGGCGGCGACCACGCGGTCGCGTGGCGTGCGCTTTGGCGAAATCGCGGTGATGAATGAAACCGAGCGCGCCATTCGCACGGCGGTTCAGGCCGCACAGAAGATGGCGAATGTGCGGGTCGATCACGTCATCGCCTGCTTCTCGGGGGCCGAGCCGCGCAGCTATGGCTTGGCGGGTGAATGGGAATTGCAGGATTCGGTGGTGACCGAGCAAGACGTGGCCCGCGTGTTGGCCGCTTGCGATGTGCCGGATTTCGGCGACGGGCGCGAAGTGTTGCACGCGCAGCCGGTGAACTTTGCGCTGGATCATCGCTCGGGTCTGGGCGATCCGCGTGGGCAGATCGGCAATCGTCTGGCATGCGATCTGCACATGCTGTCGGTCGATGCAAGCGTGGTGCAGAACTTGCTCTATTGCATCAAGCGCTGCGATCTGGAACTCGCCGGGATTGCGTCTTCGGCCTATGTGTCGGGGATTTCCTCGCTGGTGGAAGATGAACAGGAACTGGGAGCCGCCTGCGTTGATATGGGCGGCGGGGCGACTGGCATTTCGATCTTCATGAAAAAGCACATGATCTACGCCGATTCCGTGCGGATGGGCGGCGATCATGTCACCTCCGACATCTCGAAGGGCCTGCAAGTGCCGCTGGTGGTGGCCGAGCGGATCAAGACCAAACACGGCGGCGTGCATGCGACGGGCATGGATGACCGCGAAATGATCGAGATGGGCGGCGATTCGGGCGATTGGGAGAAAGACCGTCGCCAGATCAGCCGCACCGAACTGATTGGCATCATGCGGCCACGGGTTGAGGAGATCCTTGAAGAAGTCCGCGCGCGTCTGGATGCGGCGGGGTTTGACAGCCTGCCCAGCCAGCAGATCGTGCTGACCGGCGGCGCAAGCCAGATCCCCGGCCTTGATGGATTGGCCAGCCGTATCCTTGGCCAGCGTGTGCGCATGGGTCGCCCTTTGCGGGTGCAGGGCCTGCCGCAAGCGGCAACCGGCGCTGCGTTTTCAAGCGCCGTGGGCCTGTGTTTGTTCGCCGCCCACCCACAAGACGAATGGTGGGATTTCGATATTCCGACCGAACGTTACCCGGCACGCTCGCTGAAACGCGCCTTCCGGTGGTTCAAGGACAACTGGTAATCCGCTAAATCCGGTAACATTGGCGAAATACCGCTAATATCAGCATCACTGGCCCCATATTTTGTGGGGCCCGTATGTTTTTTGCGTGACCTTTTGGCTATCTGTGGATAGAATCGAGGATAAATCGGCGGACTCTGCTTCGGGACAGGTGGGGAACAGACCGATACGGCAAACCGGCGGCAGAAGCCCGCGTATAAGAACAGGCGGATAAAAATGGCATTGAATCTGATCATGGCCTCGGCGCGCGAAGAGTTGAAGCCGCGTATCACGGTGTTTGGCGTCGGTGGCGCGGGCGGCAATGCCGTCAACAACATGATCGACAAGAACCTTGAGGGGGTCGAGTTCGTTGTCGCCAACACCGACGCGCAGGCGCTGCAGCAATCGCGCGCTACTGCGAAGATCCAGATGGGTCTGAAAGTCACCGAAGGTCTGGGTGCAGGGGCGCGTCCGACCGTTGGCGCGGCTGCGGCAGAAGAAACCATCGAGGAAATCGTCGATCATCTGGCGGGCGCGCATATGTGCTTCATCACCGCGGGCATGGGCGGCGGCACCGGTACCGGGGCGGCCCCGATCATCGCGCAAGCCGCACGCGAATTGGGCGTGCTGACCGTGGGTGTTGTCACCAAACCGTTCCAGTTTGAAGGCAACAAGCGGATGAAGCAGGCCGA
>CAYLYV010000115.1:0-15083 GCA_964387655.1 uncultured Cypionkella sp.
TGGCACGCAATATTATCGGGCCTTCAAAGCTCGGTCTCCGCCGCCGGCAAAGCCTCCAGCTTCAATTCATCCGGGGTTTTCCGCCGCAGGATAATATCGCCATTCGGCAGCTTTTCCGGCGCGTGATAGTTCTTCAGATCATCCATCATGCCCAAAATTTCCATCAACTTCGGCTGCGCCTCTTTCAGCGCCTGCGCCATATCCTGCAGGCTGGGCTCCACCTGCCCCATCATATGATTGAACAGCAGCTCCGCCCCCTGCTGCATCAGGCTGAGCCCCTTATCCGCATCAGATGGCGGTGGGGTCTGCGCCAAGGCAGGCACGGGCAAAAGCATCAGGGCCAGGATGAAATGTTTCATCCCGCAAATATGCGCCGCCATCGTAACAATTCAAATCACAATGCCAGATCCAGCGTCACTGGAAAATGGTCAGAGGCGGAAAGCAGCGCATCGGCCAGTTCCGGCACTTTCAGCACGCCGGGATCGTTGAACGGATGCCAGATCCGCCACTTTGGCTTCGCCGCCGCCAAATCGGGCGAGACCATGATGAAATCCAGCAGCGCCTCGAAAAACCGCTTCTGCGGTTGCAGCCAAAACCGTGCCGAACTGGGGGCCAGCGCGTTGGTTTCGGTCAGCGCCATTTCCGCATGGGGGTCATGCAACCGCGTCTGCCCGCCTTGCCCCAACACAATCTCAATCCCGGAATGGCCGAACAGCTTTTCATACTCATCCAAGCCCGGACCATCGTTGAAATCGCCCATCACGATCAGACTGTCACCCGCCTCCAACTGCCGATCAATCCGCGCGCGCAGCCACAGACATTCCGCCAGTTGCTTGCGACGGTTCTCTATCGAAATCCGCTTGAAAGCCGCATCATCGCCCGCGCCATGCGGCGCTTTCGATTTGGCATGCACCCCGATCAGCCGCAACGCGCGCCCCGCCTTGGTCGTCACCGCCAGTTCCAACGGTGGCTTGGAAAACCGCACCAGATCCTCGACGCCATCGCCGTTGAAATCCAGCCGCAACTGGCTGTCAAAGCGCGGGGCCCCCGGTGCCCCCCGGCTGGGCGCAGGCTCGCCCAAAGGATCATGCTGCACAGACAACTTGTCAGGATCATACAAAAACGCGATTTCCTGTTCGGTTTCCGAGACATAACCAATAATCGCCTTACGCGTCCGCAAGTCATATTTCGCCGCAAACCGCTCCAGCGCCGTCACAGTCGACCGGCGACTGTTGGTATCTGGCGCTTCGATGATCATCACGCCATCGGCGTTCAAAGCGGTGAATACCACGCCCAAAGCCGCCAGTTGCTCGCCCCGGGTGATCTTGTAACGCGCCGAATACTCGCGATCCTCCAGCAGATGCCCGCGATCATCGAACAAAGCGTTGAACCATTCGACGTTGTAGCTGGCCAGTCTGATATGATCGGGCCGCAGGCGGCCGCTCATGCCGCGACCTTGGCCTGAATCTCGTCCCAAGCCGCATTGATCGCGATCAGCCGCCGCGTTGCCAGCTGCACCGCCTCGGCCGGAACCCCGCGCGCGATCATCACATCGGGGTGGCTGTCTTTCACCGCCGCCCGCCAAGCGTTACGGGCATCGTCCAGACTCGCCTGATGCGGAATCCCCAGAACGTCATAGGGATCGCGTGGCGCGCCATCGACAAACCGCCCCCGCAGCACCCTAAAACAGCGATCATCCAGCCCGAAAATCTGCGCCACTTCGCGCAAGAATTGATCCTCTGCCGGGTGGTATTCGCCATCCGACATTGCGACCTGAAACAGCCCTTCCAGAATGTCGATCAGCACATTGCGGTCATCGGCACACAGAGGCAGTCCCGGTTTATTGAACAAAGCCGCGATTTTACGGGCGTAAGAGTCAAACCCCGCCACATCCTGCCGTGCGAGGTTGTACACATGTGCGGCATTGGCTTCCTCGGATTTCGAGATCGAAAATATCCGCCGGAACGTCGCCACCTCGTCGCGGGTGACCTCGCCATCCGCCTTGGCCATTTTCGCCCCCAAAGCGATCACCGCGATGGTGAACCCGACCGAGCGTTCGGGTACCGCCCCGCCACGCAAACGGTCAAACACAGCCGCCAACCCCTCGCCCGAGGCAAGGGCGGCGATGGCTTCGGTGATGCGGGTCCAGATCGACATGAGTTCAGCTTAACGGTTTCAGATGCGGCTGTCAGGACAGGAATTTCTGCATCAGCACAAGATCCATAAACCGACCGAATTTGAAGCCCGCATCGCGAATGATCGCGATCTCGTGATAGCCAAGGGCAGCATGAAAGCGCTGACCTTCCGGGTTTTCGCCCGACACACCCGCAATCATCTGATGCGCGCCAGCGGCCCGCGCGTGATCCTCCACCGCTGTCATCAACGCCCGCCCAGCCCCCATCCCGCGCGCATTGGGCGACAGGATCACCGAGTGTTCCATGCAGGTGGCATAGCCCAGACCGCCACGAAATTGGCTATAGGTCGCAAAGCCTTGCACGCCGTTGTTGATGTAAACCAAAAAGCAATCCCGCGCCGCGATCAGCGCCACCAGTTCGGCCTCAGATTTCTCAGCCGAGTTGAACGTCACCGCTGTGTCCCTGATCCACGGGTTCCACAAAGCCGCGAGTGCGGCTGCATCCGCAGGCACAGCCGCCCGGATCATTCCAGCACACGCAACCCATGCGGCGTGGTAAACACTGCCCGCATCGCCTTCGCAGCCCCCGGCACGATCACCACGCGTGGATCCTCAAAAACTCCTGCAAGTGCAGCATTCAACGCGCCAGCCTGCGGGTGCGCAATCTCCAAAAGCTGCAACCGCACGCCGCTTTCCGGCAAAGCCCGCGCTGGATGCAAAGAACCGCCCCATTCGATCAACGCCGGGAAGCAACCGTCAAACGGCAGCTTGCCATCGGCGGGCACCGCCATCTGCCAGCGGTAATCGCCGCGCTGCAACGCCACCGGAATCCCGACACCCTCAGGGCTGGCCGCTACCGCAGCACTTATACTATCACAACAGGCCACCCAGTTCGTTAGCCTTGGAAGCCCCTCAAAATTGTCTAAATCGAACCATCGCGGCCAAACCGGCGCGACCTGATCCGGATCCGCCGCGATCACCTCCAGATACAAATCGCCCAGCCCCAGCAGCCGATTATGCGTCGCCATATGCGGATGCTGACCACCCCCCGCCAGCGCCACCCCCAAAGCCGCCTCAACCGCCGCCACTCCTTCGGCCAAATCCAGCGCCGATACCGCGAGATGATCAAACCGCAGCATCATGCCTTCACCCCCAAGGTGGTTTGCGCCTTCAACGCCTGCGCCAAGGCGTTGAACCGCGCCTCCGCCACCTCGCCAAACAGCCCGCGCCCTTCTTCCGTCAGTTGCAGTTCCAGCAGTCGCGTCGCGGGCTGCCAGACCAACCGCCCGGCCCGCCCCGGATCGCCGACCGAAAACATCGCGCCAAACCGCATCGCCTTGCCCAACACTTCCGCATCCAGCAATTCATCCTCGCGCAGCAGCTTGAACAGCGGCTCCATCCGCGATCCGTTGCGACTGTTTTTATAGCGGTGCAGCAGCGCCAGCCCCAAAAACACCCGGCCCGGATGATCAAGCCCCCCCAAATTCGCCCGCGTCGCATTGTCAAAACAGGCCTCGGCCCGGTAATCCGGATGCGCCCGCCATGTGGTGTCATGCAGCAAGCAGGCGGCCTTGATCAACCGGATCCGATCCTCGCTCACCTCGGGGAACAGCGGCAGCAGGAATTCATAAAGCTTCTTGCCAAACCCCGGAATCCGCGAGGAAATCTTCTCCGCCATCCGCGCCGCTTCAATCAACGGGTCACGCGCGCGCAATTTTTCCGGCATCTGTTCAAACAACAGCCCCTCGCGGATGCCGTAGGCCGAGACATCAATTTCCGAGGGTTTCAGTATCTTGATCAGCTCGCGCATCACCTCGCAGGCCAGCGGCACCAGCTCCATCCGCTCTACCGAAGTGCCGGTTTTGCTGCGCAGTTGCGATAAATCGCTGGCGGCAATCCAATCCAGGGTTTCCAGCAAGTCATTGGGCCGCATACGATATTCGTGCAAAACCGTCAGCGGATAACCGCGCCGCTCCATATCCAGCCGCGCGATCACCCGCCACGAGCCGCCCACCAGATAAATCCGGTCGCCTTCTGAGTTCAGCTTGGCCTGACAGTCCTTCAAGATCCGGTCGATATGCGCCGCCCGCTTCTTCGGCGTATCCGCCACCTGCTGCAACCGGAACGGCCCCAGCGGAGTCGACACCCGTTGCCCCACCGTGCCGCCGCCGATTTTCGCCAGTTCCATCGAGTTGCCGCCGATATCGCAGACGATGCCCTTCGCCTCTGGCCAGCCCAAAAGCACGCCCTGCGCCGACAACCGGGCTTCTTCGTCGCCGTCGACCACCCAGATCTTCAGCCCGGTCTGCGCCAAAACTTCCGCCTGAAACGCTGGGCCATCTGACGCCTCCCGCGCCGCAGCGGTGGCCACCACTGTCAGCGTCTCAATTCCCATCCCCTTGGCCAGTAACGAGAATCTTTTCAACGCCACCAGCGCCCGCCTGCGCCCGTCCGGGTTCAGTCTGCCAGTTTCCGCCAAGCCCTTGCCAAGACCGCACATCAGCTTTTCGTTGTAAAAATAGGCAGGGCTGCGCGCCGCGCCATCAAACACCACCATCCGCACCGAGTTTGATCCGACATCAACCACCCCGACGCGGCTTAAAGCGCGGGCGGACGGGTCGTCAAACAAGGGGCGGCCAAACGGGCCGTGATCGTCGTCATGGTCTTCGGTCATAGGTATTTCCGTTCAGGTCATTCCGCCGCAAATCGTCACGTCGCACGGGCTTCAGGCAAGATTTCGCACGTCCTTCGCACCCGCCGTGCCGCGACCGGACAGCGAGGGATTCTCCATAAAGAAACGGTGACAGTTGAAAGCGCTGCCGTCCACCGGCACCTGCTCTCGCTTGTAGGCCCCGCCGGGTTGCAACACCCAGGATTGCGTCTCATCGGCCAGATTGGCGGCCATGATCTGCCCGACAATCTGCGCCTGCACGGTGGGATTGTGGATTTCCACCAAGGTTTCCACCCGCCGCGTCAGATTGCGCCCCATCCAATCCGCCGAGGAAATAAACACCCGCGCCTGTTTGGACGGCAGGCCATGACCATTGCCAAAGCAGATGATCCGGCTGTGCTCCAGAAACCGCCCAACGATGGATTTCACCCGAATATTCTCCGACAAGCCTTTGATTCCCGGGCGAACCCCGCAAATCCCACGCACCACAAGGCTGATCTTCACCCCAGCTTTCGAGGCCGCATAAAACGCATCAATCACATCCGGGTCGATCAGCGAATTGACCTTGCCCCAGATTTCCGCAGGCCGACCGGCACGGGCATGAATGGCCTCTGCCGCGATCATCTCCAGCAGGCGCGATTTCAGGGTGAACGGTGAAATCGCAAGATTTTCAAGCCCTTGCGGCTCGACATAGCCCGACAGATAGTTGAACACCCGCGTCGCATCGCGCCCCAAAGCCGAATCGCAAGTGAAGAAGCTCAGGTCAGTATACACTTTCGCGGTGATCGGATGGTAATTGCCGGTGCCATAATGCGTGTAGGTCACCAGATTTTCACCCTCACGCCGCACCACGGTGCTGATTTTGGCGTGGGTTTTGTAGTTCATAAAGCCATACACCACATGCGCGCCGGCGCGTTCCAACCGCCGCGATTGCCGGATATTCGCCGCCTCATCAAACCGCGCTTTCAGCTCAACCAGTGCCGTCACCGACTTGCCCGCTTCCGCCGCCTCACACAAAGCCGCCACGATCGGGCTGTCCCAAGAGGTGCGGTAGAGCGTCTGCTTGATCGCCAGCACGTTGGGGTCGCGCGCCGCCTGTTCCAGAAAATTGATCACCAGATCAAAGGTTTCGTAAGGATGATGCAGCAGAATATCCTTCTGCTTGATCGCCGCAAACAGATCGCCGCCGTGGTCCTGCACCCGTTCCGGCACCCGTGGCGTAAAGCGCGGCCACAAGAGATCAGCCCGGGACGACAACACCAATTCCTTAAGGTCAGCCACGCCCAGCAAGCCCCGCACTTCGACCATCTCATCGGGCGTCACGCCCAATTCTTCCATGATCAGCGCGCGCAATTCGGGCGGCGCGCCGGAAGACAGCTTCAGCCGGATCACTTCCCCGCGCCGCCGCCGTTTCAACGCGGTTTCAAACTCGCGCACCAGATCTTCGGCCTCATCCTCGACCTCTAGGTCACTGTCGCGCAGCACGCGGAACAGGCAATGGCCCCGGTCGGTATAGCCCGGAAACAACATGTCCAGATGGATCAGCAGCAGTTCTTCCAGCGGCAGAAAGCGATATTCGCCGTCCTTGTCCGGCAGCCGCACAAACCGCGCGATCTGCTGCGGGATCGGCAACAGCGCCTGCAAGCTGCGATGATCGGTCTCACGCTCCAGTTGCAAGGCCAGCGAAAACCCGGTGTTCGGGATGAACGGAAACGGATGCGCCGGATCAATCGCCAGCGGCGAGAGAACCGGGAACACCTTGTTCAGAAAGTGATCTTCTAGAAACTTCAGATCACGCACCGTCAGCTTCGAGCGCGTCAGAAGCGTTATCCCCTGCACATCCATCAGCTTTTTCAGCTTGTTGAACACCGCCTGCTGGGTGTGCATCAAGCGCCGCGCATTGGCATGGATCAGCGTCAGCTGTTCGGCAGCCGAGCGGCCATCCTCGGCCCGGGGATCAGGCGGCCAGGGTTGACCCCGACGGCGGCCGGGCGGCAATCCTCGGACAGCGTCTTATTCTTCGCCCGCACCCAAGCGCGCAACCCCGCCACCCGCACGGTGTAAAATTCATCCAGATTGGTGGCCGAGATCGACAGAAACCGCAGCCGCTCCAGCAGCGGCACGGCGGGGTTCGAGGCCTCATCCAGCACCCGCCAGTTGAACGCCAACCAGCTGAGTTCACGGTTGAAAAACCGACGCGGGCCGGTGATTTCGGCCTCGGGCACCTCAACAGCGGCGGGGAAGTCGTGCTTCAGAAAATCGGATTGGGTCATCGGGCCTTCATGCTGATCAAAGGTAACGCCAAGGTGACAGTGTCTCACCCCGCCTGCGCCAAGTCCAGCACCTCGGCGGCCAAAGCCCGCGTCACCGGGCGGCCCTGCGCCAGCGCGCGGGCATCGAGAAACTTCACCCATTCGCGCGCGGCGGCAATCGAACGGTCCATCCGCGACACAAGGTAAGAGATCAGATTGGGCGGCACCACGATCTGACGATCGGCAAACAGTTTGATCAGCACCGCCGACAGCAGCAGATCATCCGGCGGCTGCAACTGCGCCACGGGTGCCGCCTGCATCCGGCTGAGCAGATCGGGCAACCCCAGCCGCCAATCGCGCGGCGCACTCGCCGCCGTCACCAACAGCCCGCGCCCGTTCAGCAGGTTGTGCAGATGGAACAAGGCCACCTCGGCCTCTCGGTCGCCCGCAATCTGGTCCGCATCCTCGACCGCCACCGGGCCCTGCGCCAGATCGTGCAGATCATTTTCCAGCAGTTTTGCGGCCGAAATCACCTCTGCCCCCGAAAGCGCGGCCCAAATATGCGCCAGATGGGTCTTGCCCGCGCCCTCCGGCCCGACCAGCACCAACTTGCCGCCCGGCCAATCCTGCCAAGCCTCCACAGCCGCCAAAGCCTGTGCGTTGGCGGGCGAGGGATAGAAATCCGCCCGCCGAAATGCCTCAGCACTCGGCAGGTCAAAGGCCAGCTGACGGCTCACCGAACATCCTCATCCACGGATGGCACCATCGGGTCCTGCCCCGCAACCCCTTGATATAAAAGGCTCGCCTGATATTGCGCCAGCGCAAACCGGATCAGCACCCCCATCGCCGCCGCCACCGGCACCGCCACCAACATGCCGACAAAGCCGAACAAAGATCCGAACACCGACAAGGCAAACATCAGCCAGACCGGATGCAGCCCCACCGATTTGCCCACCAGTTTCGGCGTCAAAACATTGCCCTCAAGGAATTGCCCGATGGCAAATACCCCCGCCACCAGCCCGATGGAAACCCAATCGCCCCAGAACTGGAACAAAGCCAAACCAATCGCCAAAGCCCCGCCGACCAGCGCGCCGATATAGGGAATGAAGGTGATCGCGCCCGCAATCGCCCCCACCACCAGCCCAAACTGCAAGCCCACCAGCATCAGCGCCGTGGCATAATACGCCCCCAAGGTCAGGCACACCGTCAACTGCCCGCGCACAAACGCCGACAAAGCCTCATTGATCTCACCCGCCAGCCCGCGCACCACCGGGGCATGATCGCGCGGCAACATCGCATCAATCCGCGCCACCATATGATCCCAGTCGAGCAGCATGTAGAACGTCACCACCGGCACCACGACGATGAACACCACCGCCGACAAAAGGCTGAGCGCCGAGGTCAGCACCCCCTGCGCCAAAGCCGCCCCTTTGGCCTGAATCGCCGCACCGATTTCCGCCAAAGTGGTGCGGATGGTCGAAGTGCTGTCGGTCAATTCCGGGAATTTCTCGATCATAAAGCCCTGCAAACGCTTGGCAATCTCGGGGGCCGCATTGATCAAAGCCGAGGTTTGCTGGATCAGCGTCGGGATCACCGACAGCACGATAAGCACCATCGCCAGCAATCCCACCAGCGTGATCACCGTGGTGGCCGCCACGCGGGAAAGCCCGCAGCGCTGCAACCGATCCGCCACCGGGTCCAAGAAATACGCCATCGCCCCGCCGACCAGAAACGGCAGGATCACCGAGCCCAGCAGATACAGCAGCGCAAACAGCACCAGCAAAGCGATGCACCAGTATTTCACCTGCTCGCGCACCGGAAGTGCCATGTCATCGCCCCTTTTCGCTCGCCAGACATATCGCCTTTGGGGGGCTTCGTTGCAAGGGGCACCAGAGGTAGGGCGGGGTTCACCCCGACACACTTCGATGTTCCCAGCCATAAAATCACCCATAAGCACGCGCTTATGCCCGCAAAACTAAGCCTCTGGCCGATAGAATCCAGCGCCAGAGCCTGACATCTCAAGGTCATGCCCCAGCCGCACCCCGCGACGAAGGGCAGGCCGATCCCCGGCCCTATGGCTCAAACCCGAGCCGATCAAAAGGAAGATCCGATGACCCGCACTTTGCTTCTGAGCCTCGCTTTGCTTGCCACCCCCTTCGCCGCCTCTGCGATGCCCGCCGTCGGCGATATCGTCGGCTCCAACGCCGAAGCCGCCAAAGCCGCGCTGGAAAAGGCTGGCTGCCCCGTCAACGCCTTTGAGGCTGAAGATGGCATGATCGAAGCCATCTGCGTGGATGCCGCCACCTCCAAAAAGTTCGACATCACCATCGACCCGGCCACTGGCGCGGTTCTGACCATCAAGGAAAGCGACGAATAATGGCACAAGCGGATATGGGGGGCGCAAGCCCCCCTGCCCTGTGGGATCGCGTCGTGCGCATCAGCCATTGGGGCATCGTCATCGTCATTCTGGCCAATGAGGTCTTCACCAAAGGCGGCAGTCCCTTGCACGTCTGGTTCGGCTGGGGCGGGCTGGCTTTGCTGGTGCTGCGCATGGCTTGGGGCATCATCGGTAACCCGGAGGCCCGGTTTTCTGCCTTCCCGCCCAATCCCTTCGCCGCCCTTGCGCATCTGAAGCAGCTTTTCGCGGGCAAACCGCGCAGCTACGGCTCGCACAACCCGGCGGGGGCGATGATGGCCTATGCGCTCTGGGCCTGCATCGCGGTCATGGTGGCGACAGGGCTGAGCATGTCCGGCGCCAATCCTTTCGCCGTCGCCGAACGGCAAGCGATTGTTGACACAGGTGATTGGTCGCAACTTGCGAAAACCCCCGATGCAGGTGAGGGTGACGAGGAAGAAGCCGTTGGCTGGGTGAAAGAAGCGCATGAGATCGTCGCCAACCTGATCCTGTTGCTGGTCGCCCTGCACATTGGCGGCGTGATCGTCGAAAGCGTGTTGATGCGGCACAATCTGGTTCCGGCGATGCTGGTGGGACGCCGCCAAGCCAAAGCCAAATTGGAGAAGTAGCAGCCGATGACCGATCTCAGTCGATTGAAAGACAGCAAGGGCGGCCGCCCTGCCGTGCTTGCGCTGGTGGTGCTGTTGCAAACCGCGGCGGCGGTGTTTTTCGTGGCCAACGTGTTGACGGAATGGCGCGAAGATGGCTTGGGCCCGCATCTGTGGATACAGGCTTTGGTGACGTTGGCGCTGATCTTGGGGGTGGCCTTGGGCGCTTTGGAATTGCGCCGCGCCCTCAGCCATCAGCAAGACCAAGACGCCACCATCGCCAAGGCCAGTGGCGAGATGAACCGTGTGATCCATCGCCAATTCGACACATGGCAACTCAGCCGCGCCGAGCGCGACGTGGCCTACCTTGCGCTGAAAGGCCTTGATGTGGCTGAGATCGCCTCTGCCCGCCACGCCGCCCCCGGCACCGTGCGCGCCCAGCTTTCCGCGATTTACGGCAAAGCCGGCATCAGTGGCCGCGCTCAATTCGCAGCCCATTTCGTCGAGGATTTGCTGGCCGAAGGTTTGCCGGGCGATCCCCCCACCCTCTGAATAAGCCTTCCCCACGCAAGCTCCCACTTCCGAACGGCAGGCTTGAGACCCCTACAATCCTTACCAAATCCTTAAACGCTCCCTTCAACTCATTGATACAAAACATATTCCAAAAGGTCCCAACTCGGGACCACCCATTTGCCCAACCAATCCCCCCGCCAAACCCGCCGCTTGCCTGCCCCCCCTCAACCCGCTAGGAAAGCCCAAACCCTTAAGCCAAGAGGCCGCGATGCGCGTTTCCCGTTACTTTATGCCCGTCCTGAAGGAAAACCCCGCCGAGGCGCAGATCGTCTCGCACCGCTACATGCTGCGGGCCGGCATGATCAAACAGCAGGCGGCGGGGATCTATTCGTGGCTGCCCTTGGGCCTGCGGGTGCTGAACCGCATCCAACAGATCGTGAACGAAGAACAGGAACGCGCGGGCCATATCCCGCTCTTGATGCCTACCCTGCAACCCGCCGATCTGTGGCGCGAGTCAGGCCGCTACGACGACTACGGTCAGGAAATGCTGCGCATCAAGGACCGTCAGGATCGCGAGATGCTCTATGGCCCCACCAACGAGGAAATGATCACCGACATCTTCCGCGCCCATGTCAACAGCTACAAAGACCTGCCGCTGACGCTCTACCACATCCAGTGGAAATTCCGCGACGAGATGCGGCCGCGTTTCGGGGTGATGCGGGGGCGCGAGTTCCTGATGAAAGACGGCTATAACTTTGACGTCGATAAAGCCGCCGCTTTGCACGCCTACAACCGCCACATGGTCAGCTACCTGCGCACCTATGAACGCATGGGCCTGACCGCGATCCCGATGCGCGCGGATTCTGGCCCGATTGGCGGCGAGGATACCCACGAATTCCTCGTGCTGGCAGCGACAGGCGAGTCGGAAGTGTTCTTCGATTCTGCCGTCACTGACCTGCGGCTTGGCAGCCGTGAGGTCGATTACGACAACCGCGAGGAAGTGGCCGCCGTCTGCAAAGAGTTTACCACCCTCTACGCCCGCACCGACGAGACCCACGACCCAGCCCTGTTTGATGCCATCCCGGAAGAGCGCCGCAAGGTGGCGCGCGGCATCGAAGTCGGTCAGATCTTCTACTTCGGCACCAAATATTCGGAAAGCATGGGGGCCACCGTCGTCACCGCGGACGGCTCGAAAGTTCCGGTCGAAATGGGCTCGCACGGCATCGGCGTCTCGCGCCTCTTGGGCGCGATCATCGAGGCCAGCCATGACGACAAAGGCATCATCTGGCCGGAAGGCGTCACGCCGTTCCCGGTTGGCATCGTCAATCTGAAACAAGGCGACGCCGCCGCCGATGCGGCTTGCGAAGGCCTCTACAAAGCCCTGAAAGCACAGGGCCTCGAAGCCCTCTACGATGACCGCGAAGAACGCGCAGGCGCGAAATTCGCCACGATGGACCTGATCGGCCTGCCCTGGCGCATCACCGTCGGCCCGCGCGGGCTGGCCAATGGCGTGGTGGAACTGACCAGCCGCCGCACCGGGGTTTCCGAGGAACTGACGCCAGAAGCCGCCGTCGCCCGCATCGCCGAGATTTACGCGGGCGTCTAACCCTAACAATCGCGGCCAAACGGATTATGTCCTGTGCAGACCGCCTGCACAGGACATTTTCATTTGGAGCATCCGCATGGACTATCGACGCTTGGGCAAATCTGGCCTGAAGGTTTCTGAGTTTTCTTTCGGCTCTTGGGTCACCTTCGGCAAACAGGTCGATGGCAATGATGCCAAATCCTTGATGACCATCGCTTATGACGCAGGGATCAACTTCTTCGATAATGCCGAGGGCTATGAGGCGGGCAATTCCGAACTGGTGATGGGGCAGGCACTGGCCAGCCTTGGCTGGACCCGCGACAGCTATATCGTATCGTCGAAAGTGTTCTGGGGTGGCGAGAAACCCACCCAGCGTGGGCTGTCGGCCAAGCATGTGACTGAGGCCTGCCACGCCGCCCTGCGCCGCCTGCAAGTCGATTACCTCGACCTTTATTTCTGCCACCGCCCCGATATCGACACGCCCATCGAGGAAACCGTGCGGGCGATGCACAATCTGATCACCCAAGGCAAGGTTTTGTATTGGGGCACTTCGGAATGGTCCGCCCAGCAAATCACCGAAGCCCATGCCGTCGCCCGCGCCGCTGGCCTGACGCCACCGACGATGGAGCAGCCGCAATACAACCTGTTCGAGCGCCAGAAGGTCGAGGCCGACTATGCGCCGATCTATGACACCTATGGCCTTGGCACCACGATCTGGTCGCCCCTCGCCTCGGGCATTCTGACTGGCAAGTATAACGCCGCCATCCCGAACGACAGCCGGATGACCCTGCCCGGCTACGAATGGCTGCGCGACATGCTGGCCTCGGATGCGGGTCAGGACAAACTGGCGAAAACCCGCAGCTTGGGTGATCTCGCCGACAAAGCCGGCCTGCCGCTCGCGCATCTGGCGCTGCTGTGGTGCTTGGCCAATCCCCGCGTTTCCACCGTGATCTTGGGGGCCTCGCGCGCCAGTCAGTTGACCGATAACCTTGCCGCGCTGAAGGCTAAAGCCAAGCTGACGCGCGAAGTGCTGGCCGAGATTGAGGCAATCATGGCGAATAAACCCGCAAGCCCGCAACGGTTCTAGGTTGACGATCCTGCCAGTTGCGGAAACTCTGCAGCCAAACCGGGGGGCTGTTTGCCCCCCCCGGATTTGCCAAGCAAATCCTCCCCCCGAGGATATTTGAGCACAGAGGATGACCATGACCAAAGCGCTGATCACATGGGGCGGCTGGGACGGCCACCAGCCGGATAAGGTTGCGGCCTTCTTCGCCGCAGAACTCCGCGCGGCTGGGATGCAGGTGGAGGTGACGGACAGCCTTGGCTGTTTCGATGATCCGGGCCGCTTGGCCGATCTCAGCTTGATCGTGCCGGTCTGGACGATGAGCACCATTGAAAAACACCAATCCGAAAACGTCGCGGCAGCGGTGGCGTCTGGCGTGGGCCTTGCGGGCTGTCATGGCGGCATGTGCGACGCCTTCCGCACGGATGTGCTCTGGCAGTTCATGACCGGGGCGCAATGGGTGGCGCATCCCGGCAACGACGGGGTGAACTACCGGGTGCGGATGGTGTCAGATGACCCGCTGGTGGCCGGGATCGCCGATTTCGACGTGGCGACCGAGCAATATTACCTGCACGTCGACCCCGCTGTCCGCGTCCATGCCGTCTGCGATTTCCCGCAGGTCGACGGGCCGCATGCCCCCAACGGCCCGGTGGCAATGCCCGTGGTGTTCAGCAAGCTTTGGGGCCAGGGTCGGGTCTATTACAACGCCTTGGGCCATCAGGCCGATGTGATCAACCACGGCCCCGCCCGCGAGTTGCTGCGGCGCGGGCTTTTGTGGGCCGCCAATCAGGAGGGGTGAATGTCGTTCCAAGCCTATCTCGACAATATCCAAGCCAAGACCGGGAAATCTCCGTCTGATTTCAAGGCCCTCGTCCAAGCGAAGGGCTTCGCTACCGAGGGTGGCATCGCCTCCGGCGTCAAAGCCACCCAGATCACCGACTGGCTGAAAGCCGAGTTTGATCTGGGCCACGGCCACGCCATGGCGATCTTCGCTCTGTTGAAGGGCAAGACCGGCTAGCCCAGCACCGCACGCAAGCTCGCCCAGATCACAACCCCCACGGTCGGATAAAACGTCAGGCCAAAGCCAAACGCCCGCCCCGCCGCCCCCTTGGCATAGCCCAGCGTGAAGGCGATGCGCCCGATCAGAAACGTCACCGCCAGTGCCGGAAACAGCCCGGCCTGCGCGGGTGCAAGCTGGATCGCCAGCGCAGGCCAAGCCAGCGCCGCCAGCACGGCTTGCTCGGTGGTATTGCGCAGCACGCGTTGTGCGCGATCTGCCGCCGAACCCGAGCCGCCGTCCTGCCCGTCAATCAATTCGGCGCTGAGAAACCGCATATTTGCCATCCGCCCGATCATCACCAGCAGTGACAGCGCAGGCAGACACAGCCATTTCACCGCCATCTCCAGCGGCGTTCCTGCTGGTGTGATCCAACCCGGTGCCAGCGCAAACACCGCGCCAGTCCAGATCGCCGCCGCTGCGGCCCCCACCATGACCCCGCGCTGAGTTGCGCTGAAGCTCACACCCGCGCCGCCCGGATCAAATCGAGAATATCCTTCGCCGCCTCGGGAATATTCGTGCCCGGCCCGAAGATCGCCTTCACCCCGGCATCATAGAGAAACTGATAATCCTGCTGCGGAATAACCCCGCCGCAGATCACCAGAATCTCACCCGCGCCCGCATCGCGCAGCGCCTGTACCAGTTTCGGCGCGAGGGTTTTATGCCCCGCCGCCTGCGAAGAAATCCCCACCACATGCACATCATTGTCGATGGCATCCTGCGCGGCCTCGGCAGGCGTCTGGAACAACGGCCCGACATCCACGTCAAAGCCGATATCGGCAAAGGCCGTGGCGATCACCTTGGC